>NZ_JBICJR010000006.1:0-45317 GCF_043103245.1 Pseudomonas sp. YQ_6 | reverse complement strand
CTTCTTGGGGGCAGTCCATCCGTGTGGGAGCGGGTGTGCCCGCGAAACAGGCGCCGCGGTGCATGGCACCGGCTTTGCCGGTGTTCGCGGGCACGCCCGCTCCCACAGACTGATTGCCATTAAGCGGGCCTGTCGCTACAGTGACGGCCCGTTTTTTGTTGCCTCGCTAACGAATCATGACTCCCTTAGAACGCTATCAAGCAGATCTGAAACGTCCCGACTTCTTCCATGACGCGGCGCAGGAAACTGCGGTGCGTCACCTCCAGCGCCTGTACGACGACCTGGTGCATGCGCAGAACAACAAGCCGGGCGTGTTCGGCAAGCTGTTCGGCAAGAAGGAGCAGACTCCGGTCAAGGGCCTGTACTTCTGGGGTGGGGTGGGGCGAGGCAAGACCTACCTGGTTGATACCTTCTACGAAGCGCTGCCGTTCAAGCAGAAGATGCGTACGCACTTCCACCGCTTCATGAAGCGTGTGCACGAGGAGATGAAAACCCTCAAGGGCGAGAAGAACCCGCTGACCATCATTGCCAAGCGCTTCAGCGAAGAAGCCAAGGTGATCTGCTTCGACGAATTCTTCGTGTCGGACATTACCGACGCCATGATCCTCGGCACCTTGATGGAAGAGCTGTTCAAGAATGGCGTGTCGCTGGTGGCCACCTCCAACATCGTGCCGGACGGCCTGTACAAGGACGGCCTGCAGCGTGCGCGCTTCCTGCCGGCCATCGCCATGATCAAGCAGTACACCGACGTGGTGAACGTCGATAGCGGGGTCGACTACCGCCTGCGTCACCTGGAGCAGGCCGAACTGTTCCACTTCCCGCTCGATGACGCGGCGCACCAGAGCATGCGCGCCAGCTTCAAGGCGCTCACCCCTGAGTGCACCCAGGCGATCGAGAACGACGTGCTGATGATCGAGAACCGCCCGATCAATGCCCTGCGTACTTGCGACGACGTCGCCTGGTTCGACTTCCGCGCCCTGTGCGACGGGCCGCGCAGCCAGAACGACTACATTGAGTTGGGCAAGATCTTCCACGCCGTATTGCTGAGCAACGTGGAGCAGATGGGCGTCACCACCGACGACATCGCCCGCCGCTTCATCAACATGGTGGACGAGTTTTACGATCGCAACGTCAAGCTGATCATCTCGGCCGAGGTGGAGTTGAAGGACCTGTATACCGGTGGGCGTCTGAGCTTCGAGTTCCAGCGTACCCTGAGCCGGTTGCTGGAGATGCAGTCGCACGAATTCCTGGCGCGCGCACACAAGCCCTGACGCCAGCGGCAAGCTTCAGGCGGCAAGGAAAATTCAGGGCAATGCGCGATCCGCTCTGGTTTTTCTTGTCGCTTGAAGCTCGAAACCTGCCGCTCTGGAAGCCTTTCAGGCTTCCTGCATGAACTGCTGCCGATACTGGTTCGGCGACAACTCGGTGTGCTGGCGGAACAGTCGCGCAAAGAAACTGGCATCGTCATAGCCCACCTCGTAACTGATGGTCTTGATGCTCTTGCGCGTACTCGACAACAACCCCTTGGCTGTCTCGATGCGTAGCCGTTGCAGGTAGTGCAGCGGCTTGTCACCTGTTGCGCCCTGGAAGCGGCGCATGAAGTTGCGGATGCTCATGCCGTGGTTGCGGGCCACATCCTCGAAGCGGAACTTGTCGGCGAAGTGCTCCTCCAGCCAATGCTGGATCTGCAGGATGATCAGGTCCTGGTGCAGCTTCTGCCCGCCAAAGCCCATGCGCCCCGGGGTGTAGTTGCGTTGCACTTCGTAAAGGATATCGCGGGACACCGCACGGGCCACGTTGGCACCGCAGAAGCGTTCGATCAGGTAGATGTACAGGTCGCAGGCTGAAGTTGCACCGCCGGCGCAATAGATATTGTCGGCATCGGTCAGGTGCTTGTCCTGGTTCAGGCGGATCTGCGGGAAGCGTTCGGCAAAGCTGTTGAAGAAGCGCCAGTAGGTGGTCGCCTCCTTGCCATCGAGCAAGCCGGATTCGGCCAGCCAGAACACACCACTGGCCTCGGCGCACAGCACCGCGCCACGCGCGTGCTGTTCACGCAGCCACGGCAGCACCTGTGGATAACGTTGCAGCAGGTTGTCGAAATCATCCCAGTAGGCAGGGAGGATGATCACATCAGCGTCGTCCAGGCCGCCGTCAACCGGTAACTGCACATTGCTGAAGCTGTCCACGGGCTGGCTGTCGGGGCTCACCAGGCGGATTTCGAACATGGGCTGCAAGCCCAGGCCCAGCTGCTTGCTGTAGCGCAGGCTGGCGAGGTGGAAGAAGTCCTTGGCCTGCATCAAGGTCGAAGCGAACACCTTGTCAATGGCCAGGATGCTGACGCGCCGCAGCGACGCTGAGGGTTGGGTAAACATCATTGTCATTGTTCTTATAGGGTAGAGTGGTCAATCACCGGCTGGATCGTCTTATTTTTTGGCGATTGTGTCTACCCCATGTAACAGCGGCGCGAAGCGGGGCGCAGTGTTTGGCTCAAGGCGCCGGGTTGGGCTGCTCCTGATGAATGGCTTCGATCGCTGTCAGCAGATCGGCGCTCAGGTTCAGTTCAAGGCTGGCCAGGTTGCTGTCCAGTTGCTGCAAGCTGGTGGCGCCAATGATGTTGCTGGTCACGAACGGCTGTCGGGTGACGAACGCCAGGGCCATTTGCGCCGGGTCCAGGCCGTGCTCGCGGGCCAACTGCACGTAGCGGCTACAGGCCGCCACGGTCTGTGGGTTGGAGTAACGGGCAAAGCGGCTGAACAGGGTCAGGCGTGCATTGTTCGGCCGTGCGCCGTTCTCGTACTTGCCCGAGAGCATGCCGAAGGCCAGCGGCGAATAGGCCAGCAGGCCACACTGCTCGCGTATGGCCACTTCTGCCAGGCCCACCTCGAAGCTGCGGTTGAGCAGGTTGTAAGGGTTCTGGATCGATACCGCCCGTGGCCAGCCGCGGCTCTCGGCCAGCTGCAGGAATTTCATGGTGCCCCACGGCGTTTCGTTGGACAGGCCGATGTGGCGGATCTTGCCCGCACGCACCTGCTCGTCTAGCACTTCAAGGGTTTCTTCCAGTGGGGTGAAGTGATCTTGGGGCAGGTGCTGGTAGCCCAGCTTGCCGAAGAAGTTGGTGCTGCGCTCTGGCCAGTGCAGCTGGTACAGGTCAATGCGATCGGTCTGCAGGCGCTTGAGGCTTTCGTCCAGCGCCGCGACGATGTGCTGACGGTTGTGCTTGAGCTGCCCGTCACGGATATGGCTGATGCCGTTGCCCGGGCCTGCAACCTTGCTGGCCAGGATCCACGCGTCGCGGTCGCCATGGTCACGGAACCAGTTGCCGATGATGCGCTCGGTGGCCGCGTAGGTCTCCGGGCGGGGAGGGACCGGGTACATCTCGGCGGTGTCGATGAAGTTGACCCCGGCAGCCTTGGCCCGGGCAATCTGTTCGTAGGCCTCGGCCTGGATGTTCTGCTCGCCCCAGGTCATGGTGCCCAGGCACAGGGCGCTGACGTTGAGGTCGGTACGGCCGAGCTTGCGGTATTCCATCGGTTATTCACTCCTTGGCGATAGAAGCCAATCAAAGCAGGTTGAAATTTTTCGCGCAATCTGGATAATTCAGCCCCTCTCCGCGTGGCGGAAGTGATGCACCATCACGCAGGAAGAACCCCGTCGAACATTGGCGTGCCCGACCCGAGCCCCCAAAAGCGTCTGTGTTCGGCTGCGCGCTTGCCCTTGGCAAGCTGTGCACTATCCAGTAAGATTCGCCGTCTATTTTTCGCTGGGCGGCCTCTGAGGCTTTAGAGAATGAAAACTTTTACTGCTAAACCGGAAACAGTAAAGCGCGAGTGGTTCGTAGTCGACGCCGCTGGCCAGACCCTGGGTCGTCTGGCTACCGAAATCGCTACCCGTCTGCGTGGCAAACACAAACCAGAATACACCCCTCACGTTGACACCGGCGACTACATCGTCGTTATCAACGCCGAGCAGGTTCGTGTGACTGGTGCCAAGTCTTCCGACAAAATGTACTACTCCCACTCCGGTTTCCCAGGCGGTATCAAGGAAATCAACTTCGAGAAGTTGATCGCCAAGGCCCCTGAGCGTGTTATCGAAACTGCGGTCAAAGGCATGCTGCCTAAGAACCCGCTGGGTCGCGACATGTACCGCAAGCTGAAAGTGTACGCGGGTGCTGCTCACCCTCACACTGCTCAGCAGCCTCAAGAACTGAAGATCTAACGGGATAGTTCATTATGTCGGCGACTCAAAATTACGGCACTGGCCGTCGCAAGACCGCAACCGCTCGCGTATTCCTGCGTCCGGGTACTGGTAACATTTCCATCAACAACCGTTCTCTGGACGTGTTCTTCGGTCGCGAAACCGCTCGCATGGTTGTTCGCCAGCCGCTCGAGCTGACTGAATCCGTTGAGAAATTCGACATCTACGTCACCGTTTCCGGTGGTGGTGTCAGCGGTCAGGCCGGTGCGATCCGTCACGGTATCACCCGCGCTCTGATGGAATACGACGAAACCCTGCGTGGCGCTCTGCGTCGTGCTGGCTACGTCACCCGCGACGCTCGTGAAGTTGAGCGTAAGAAAGTGGGTCTGCGTAAAGCGCGTAAGCGTCCTCAGTACTCCAAGCGTTAATACCGCTTCGGCAGTCGAAAAAGCCCGGTTCCTTGGAACCGGGCTTTTTTTTTAGCCTTGAACTAACCTGTCAGCAGTCAGTGGCCGCTTGTCGCATAGACGTAGATCAAGCAAAGCGTGGGTTGTCGCCCTTGCCGGGGTAATCACCTTGTCAGTGTGTGGATTTGTTTCTTACCATGGCGGCCAATTTTTAGTGCCATTGACACAACCTAAGTACAGGCCAGGTCCAACTGGCCAAGCAAGCTGATGGGAGAGGACTGAATGAGCAATGACGGCGTCAACGCAGGCCGGCGCCGCTTCCTCGTAGCCGCGACATCCGTGGTCGGGGCGGCGGGGGCAGTGGGGGCTGCGGTACCGTTCGTGGGGTCATGGTTTCCCAGTGCCAAGGCGAAAGCCGCGGGTGCACCGGTGAAGGTCAACATCGCCAAGGTCGAGGCGGGGCAGCAGATGGTGGCCGAGTGGCGTGGCCAGCCCGTATTCATCGTGCGGCGAACGGAGGAAATCCTTGGCAATCTGAAAAAAATCACGGGTGACCTGTCCGACCCTGAGTCCAAGGCCTCGGTACAGCCAGCGTACGTCGACCCTGAGGTTCGCTCGATCAAGCCGGAAATTCTCATTCTCGTCGGCCTGTGCACGCACCTGGGCTGCTCGCCCACCTTCCGACCAGAAGTGGCGCCAGCCGACCTTGGGCCGAAATGGGTAGGTGGTTACTTCTGCCCGTGCCACGGCTCTCACTATGACCTGGCTGGCCGTGTCTACAAGTCCCAGCCAGCGCCTCTCAACCTGCCCGTGCCACCGCACTCTTATGAGTCGGACGAGATCATCGTCATTGGCGTCGACCAGGAGAACGCATGATGAGCAAGTTCATGGACTGGATTGATGCTCGCTTCCCCGCCACCAAGATGTGGGAAGACCACCTCAGCAAGTATTACGCACCCAAGAACTTCAACTTCCTGTACTTCTTCGGCTCCCTGGCATTGCTGGTGCTGGTCAACCAGATCGTGACCGGCGTGTGGCTGACCATGAGCTTCACGCCCTCGGCGGAAGAGGCGTTCGCCTCCGTCGAGTACATCATGCGTGACGTGGAATACGGCTGGATCCTGCGCTACCTGCATTCCACGGGGGCGTCAGCGTTCTTCATCGTGGTCTACCTGCACATGTTCCGCGGCCTGCTCTATGGCTCCTATCAGAAGCCACGCGAACTGGTCTGGCTGTTCGGTATGCTGATCTATCTGGCGCTGATGGCTGAAGCGTTCATGGGCTACCTGCTGCCATGGGGGCAGATGTCGTACTGGGGCGCCCAGGTGATCATCTCGCTGTTCGGTGCCATCCCGGTGATCGGTGATGACCTTACCCAGTGGATCCGTGGTGACTATCTGATCTCGGGCATCACCCTGAACCGCTTCTTTGCCCTGCATGTGGTTGCCCTGCCAATCGTGATTCTTGGCCTGGTGGTATTGCACATCCTCGCCTTGCACGAAGTGGGTTCGAACAACCCTGATGGCGTCGACATCAAGAAGAAAAAGGACGAAAACGGTATTCCGCTGGATGGTATTCCGTTCCACCCGTACTACACCGTCAAAGACATTGTCGGCGTGGTGGTGTTCCTGTTCGTGTTCTGCGCGGTGGTGTTCTTCTTCCCTGAAATGGGTGGTTACTTCCTGGAGAAACCTAACTTCGAGCAGGCCAACGCCTTCAAGACCCCAGAGCACATCGCGCCGGTGTGGTACTTCACACCGTTCTACGCAATCCTGCGTGCGGTGCCTGACAAACTGATGGGCGTCATTGCCATGGGGGCGGCCATCGCCGTGCTGTTCGTACTGCCTTGGCTCGACCGCAGTCCGGTGCGTTCCATGCGTTACAAGGGCTGGATCAGCAAGGTCTTCCTGCTGGTGTTCTGCGTGTCCTTCGTCATCCTCGGCGTGCTGGGCGTACTGGCACCGACACCTGGGCGTACTTTGCTGTCGCAGGTATGCACGGTGCTGTACTTCGCCTACTTCCTGCTGATGCCGTTCTACACAAGGCTCGAGAAGACCAAACCGGTTCCGGAAAGGGTGACTGGCTGATGAAAAAGTTGATTGCAGTATTTTTGCTGGCAGTGATGCCTGCCTTTTCCTTCGCTGCCGAAACTGGCCTTGAACTGGACAAGGTCGATATCGACCTGACTGACAAGGCCGCCATGCAGGACGGCGCGCGTACCTTCGCCAACTATTGCATGGGGTGTCACAGTGCCAAGTTCCAGCGTTACGAGCGGGTGGCTGATGATCTGGGTATCCCGCATGAATTGATGCTCGAGAAGCTGGTGTTCACAGGTGCCAAGATCGGTGACCACATGCAGATCGGCATGAAGCCCAGCGACGCCAAGACCTGGTTCGGTGCCGCGCCGCCCGATCTGACCCTGGTCGCCCGCGTGCGCGGTACCGATTGGCTTTACACCTACCTGCGCAGTTTCTATGAGGACCCATCGCGCCCTTATGGGGTGAACAACAAGGTATTCCCGAACGTCGGCATGCCTAACGTGCTGGTGGGTCTGCAGGGTAACCAGGTGGTGGGTTGCAAGCAGGTGCAGACGGTGGTCGATGGCAAGAAGCAATTCGACCCGTTGACCGGGAGCCCGTTGACCCATGAAGCTTGCGATCAGCTGACCATTACGCCGAATTCCGGTACCCTGACGGCCGAGCAGTTCGACGAGAAGGTCAAGAACCTTGTGACCTTCCTGGCCTATTCGGCCAACCCAGTCAAACTGGAAAGCCAGCGCATCGGCACCTATGTGTTGCTGTATCTGGCTTTCTTCTTCGTATTCGCCTACTTGCTCAAGCGTGAATACTGGAAGGACGTGCACTGATCACGCAGTAGTTTCTGGTTGTTGAACGCGCCCGGGGTGGCCTAGCAGTATTGCCAGGCCACCCCGGGCGCGTTTTCATTTAAAGTTGCACAAGCATCCGTGCGAGGAGCCGCTACATGGGCGCAACCAACAGGTTAGCCTGCTATTCCGATCCCGCTGATCACTATTCTCATCGGGTGCGCCTGGTTCTGGCCGAGAAGGGCGTCAGCGTGCAGTTGATCGATGTCGATCCCGCCCGCCTGCCGCCGAAGCTGGCCGAGGTCAACCCCTATGGCAGCGTGCCGACCTTGGTCGACCGTGACCTGGCGTTGTATGAATCGACCGTGGTGATGGAATACCTCGAGGAGCGTTACCCGCACCCGCCGCTGATGCCGGTATACCCGGTGGCGCGTGGCAACAGCCGTCTGCTGATGCACCGCATCCAGCGCGACTGGTGTGCCTTGGCCGATACCGTGCTTGACCCGCGTAGCAGTGAAGCTGCCCGAACCGAAGCGCGCAAGGCCTTGCGCGAAAGCCTGACCGGGGTCTCGCCGTTGTTCAGCGAGTTCGCCTGCTTCATGAGTGATGAGCAAAGCCTGGTCGATTGCTGTCTATTGCCCATACTCTGGCGTTTGCCGGTGTTGGGTATCGAATTGCCGCGGCAAGCCAAGCCGCTGCTGGATTACATGGAGCGCCAGTTCGCCCGCGAGCCTTTTCAGGCGAGCCTGTCCTCCGTAGAACGTGAAATGCGCAAGCTTTAAGGAGCCGTTGATGAACTCCAGTCGCCCCTATCTGGTTCGAGCACTGTACGAGTGGATCGTCGACAACGATTGCACGCCCCATATGCTGGTCAATGCCGAATTCCCGAAAGTTCAGGTGCCGGATGGTTTCGCCAGTGATGGCCAGATCGTCTTGAATATCTCGCCAAGTGCCGTGCGTAGCCTGCACATGGACAATGACGCAGTCAGCTTCGAGGGCCGCTTCAGTGGCGTGGCTCACTCGCTGTTCGTGCCGGTTGGTGCAATCCTGGGTATCTACGCCCGCGAAAATGGCCAGGGTATGGTCTTCGAGCTGGAGCCGTCTTCGATGGATGGCGACGAGCTGGAAGACGATGATGTGCAGCCGGATGACGATGGCCCGCCAGACGATGGAGGGCAGCCGCCGCGTCCGACTGGCCGGCCAAGCCTGAAAGTGGTCAAGTAACAAAAAAGGCGATCCGGATGGATCGCCTTTTTGTTTGGCCTGTCCAGGCAATCACTGAGTCAATCGATGTACTCGAACAGCTTGACGATCTTCTGCACGCCCGACACGCCCTGCACCACGGCAGTGGCCGAGTTGGCTTCTTGACGGGTGACCAGACCCAGCAGGTAGACGATCCCGTTTTCGGTAATCACCTTGATGCGCGAGCTGGGCACGGCGCTGTCGGTCAGCATCTGGGTCTTGATCTTGGTGGTCAGCCAGGCGTCGTTGTTGCGCGCCAGAATGGAGGAGGGCTGCATCACTTGCAGCTCGTTGTGGACTTTCTTGACCCGCTGGACCTGGCTGGCGGTTTGCTCCGCGAGGCTCTTGAGGTCGGCGCGCGGGGTCTGACCGGCCAGCAGAACGATGCCGTTGTAGCTGCTGACAACGATGTGCGAGCCCTTGTCCAGGTCTGGGTTGGCTTTGGAAATGTTCACGGCGGCCTTGGTCTCGATCAGCGAGTCGTCGATCTTGCTGCCGATGGTGCGCGTGCCGCGATCGTCCTCGATCGGCGAATTGCGGGTAGAGGTGAGTACCGAGCTGCAACCAGTGACGCTCAGGCACAGGGTCAGGGCCATCAGGCCGAGGCGCATAGGGGTCATTCTTCACTCCCGAACAGTTGGCTGTCGATCAGATCGCACAGGCAGTGGATCGCCAGCAGGTGGACTTCCTGGATACGCGCGGTAACTGTCGAAGGTACGCGGATTTCCACGTCCTCGGGCAGCAGCAGCGAAGCCATGCCGCCGCCGTCGCGACCCGTCAATGCTACGACAATCATTTCACGGTCATGTGCGGCCTGGATCGCCTGGATCACGTTGGCCGAATTGCCGCTGGTAGAGATCGCCAGCAGAACGTCACCGGGCTGGCCCAGGGCGCGGATCTGCTTGGAAAAGACTTCGTTGTAGCTGTAGTCGTTGGCGATCGAGGTCAGGGTCGAGCTGTCGGTGGTCAGCGCGATGGCCGGCAGGCTGGGGCGCTCGCGCTCGAAGCGGTTGAGCAGCTCCGATGAAAAGTGCTGGGCATCGCCGGCCGAGCCGCCGTTGCCGCAGGCGAGCATCTTGCCCTCGTTGAGCAACGCATTGACCATGACCAGGCTGGCCTGCTCGATGTGCGGTGCCAGGATGTCCATTGCCTGTTGCTTGGTTTCGATGCTGGCCTCGAACAGCCGGCGAATTCGGGATTGCATGTCCATCTGGTGACCTTAAATGGGGCGGTGGCCTTTGCTACGCGCAACAACGACCAGCCCGCGATACATAGAGCAAAAAAAACGAAGTGGGTTCAGCATTCGAAGGCGTTTTTCAGCCATTGAAGCGGTCTGCCTGCATGGTGGCTACCCTGCAGGGCGACCACGTCGAAGCGGCAGGGATAGTTGCCCCAGTGGGCCTCCTTCTGCAGGAACAGGCTGGCGGCAAGCACCAACCGTTTCTGCTTGCGCCCGTCGATACTGTCGAGGGCGCCTCCGAAGCCCGCGTGCAACCGGTAGCGGACTTCGACGAATACTACTGTATCGGCGTCGAGCATGACCAGATCAAGCTCACCGCCTTTGCATCGCCAGTTGCGTGCCAGCAACTGCAGCCCTTGCCCCTGAAGGTACTCAAGGGCTTGGGTTTCTGCCGCTTGCCCGGCACGGGTAGGCGATGCTGCGGCCATCAACGCACGGTGTCAGGCAGGCGCTTGACCTGGCCGCCGGCAAACTCGGCCCATGGCAGCTGGCGTTCGACGCGCTGGTTGGCATTGATGCTCAGGCTGCCCGAAAGGCCAAGGACGCGGTTGTCCGGTAGCGCTTTCAGTTGGCCCAGGCGCGGCGCCAGGCTGTAGGCATCGACGCCCATGGCATACAGGCGGCCGAGGCTGCCGGCGGCTTGCGGCCATTGCTGTACAACCTGTTGACGCAGGCTGTTGCTGGTGTCGAGCAGCCAGGGTGTTTCGCAGAAGCGGATGCCGTTCATGTCATTGTACTGGTTGACGTCACCGCTGGCGCTGTACAGGTTCGAGGTGGCATAGACCGGCACGTCACCGGCGTACTGGAAGTTCAGGGTCGGCTTGATCTGTTGCGCCTGTTGTGGGGTCGAGGCGAGGAAGATGAAGTCGATGTCCTGGCGGCGCGACGGTTGTGCAGCGATGCTGCCGCCCACCGTGCTTTGCAGGCTCTTGGCGCGGCCTTCGCTCTGGCGCAGCTGGAACAGGTCGGCAATTTGCTGGGCCAGGGCGACTGGCTGGGCGATGCGCTCGGCGGCGAGCAGGGTTCCGCCATTGCCTTCCCAGTCCTGGCGGAAGGCGGCCAGGACGCGGTCACCCCATTCGCCGCTCGGCACCAGGGCAACGGCGCGGACCATGCCATCGGCGCGGGCGCGGCGGGCCACTTCGCGGGCTTCGTCCTCGGCAGCCAGGCCGAACTGGAACAGTTGTGGCGGCGCCTTCTGACCGGCGTCGGCGTAGTTCAGGGCCAGTGTGGTGATCGGCAGCTGTGGTTTGGCGGCCAGTTGTTTGACCAATGGCTTTTCAAGCGGGCCGATGACCAGTTGCACGCCGGCGGCTTGCGCCTGGCGATAGAAGTCGTCCAGCGAGCCGATGCGTGAGCTGTCGAACACCTGCACCGCAGGCGCTGGCTGGCCGCTTTGCTGGGCCTGGAAGTGGGCGGCCATGAAGCCATCGCGCAGGGCGCGGGCTACACCGGCCAGCGGGCCTTCCTGAGGCAGCAGCAGGGCGATCTTGGTCAGCGGCTGGCTGGCCAGCTCCTTGAGCTTGGTCAGGGCCAGCGGCAGTTGCTGGGCGGCAGGGTGGTCCGGGTGCTGTTTGACCCAGGCTTCGATGGCCGCTTGCTGCTGCTCCAGGGTGCCGGCGCTTTTCACGGCGAAGGCCAGGCTGGTCCAGCCAGCCAGGGTCTGATCGTTGGTTGGCTGCTGCAGTTGCTCTGCAGGCAGCGAGGCGACCAAGGCCCAGATGGCGTCATTGTTGGTGCTGGCGGCCTGGCCGCCGAGCAGCGGGGCCAGCAGGATGCGCTGCTGTGCGGCAGCCAGGGCCTGGCCATCGGCTTCGAGCGCGGCAGCGTGCACACTGTAGGTGCGCGCTTGCAGGTCTGCCGGCAGTTCGGCGAGGCGCTGCAGGCTGGGGTGGGCCAGTGCGGTCAGCGCTGCCTTGGGCTGGTTGCGGCTCATGGCCAGCTCGGCCGCGAGGGTGCTGGCGAACACTTGCTGGGCCGGCTTGAGCGTATCCAGCGGGACCTGCTCGAGAATGCGTGCGGCGCGTGGGAAGTCCTTCTGCTTGTAGGCCAGGTCGGCTGCGCTCAGGCGCAGCAGTGCGGCGTCTTCAGCAGACGTGCTGGAAGCGGCCTTTTCGAGCAGTTGCTCGATGCTGGCGTCCGGGGTGCGTGGCAGTTCGCCCAGGCTGGATGAGGGCGAGCTGGCGCAGGCTGCCAGCAGGGCGGCGAGGCAGAGGGCTGTGAGCAGCCGCAGGCAAGCGATCATGTAAAGGTCCTGTTACTCGATCAAGTTGGCCGGCAATTGTACCCAAGCGCTGGCCGGGGCGCGATGTTGCTGTGTCGATCCTTCACTATAGGTGGCTTGTTCCTGATCGCTGGCGAAGTTCTTTGCGCCCTGTTGCAGGCGCTCGGGCTACAATGGCGCCTTTGATCCGAATGACAGGTGTGCGCAGTGACTGATGTGGCAGGGGCTTCGAAATCCACGGTGGGGACGCTGTATGTGGTGGCAACCCCCATCGGCAACCTTGACGACATGAGCGCCCGGGCGCTGAAGGTGCTGGCGGACGTGGCGCTGATCGCCGCCGAAGACACCCGTCATTCGATCCGCCTGCTGCAACACTTTGGCATCGATACGCCGTTGGCCGCTTGTCATGAGCACAACGAGCGTGACGAGGGCGGGCGTTTTCTCTCCAAACTACTGGCGGGTGAAAATGTGGCGCTGGTCTCCGATGCCGGCACGCCTCTGATTTCCGACCCGGGCTATCACCTGGTGCGCCAGGCCCGTGCTGCGGGGGTGAGTGTGGTGCCGGTGCCGGGCGCCTGTGCCTTGATCGCCGCGCTATCGGCGGCAGGCCTGCCCTCGGACCGCTTCATCTTCGAAGGCTTCCTGCCGGCCAAACAGGCAGGTCGCCGGGCGCGCCTGGAGCAGGTGAGGGAAGAGCCACGCACGTTGATCTTCTACGAAGCCCCGCATCGAATCCTGGAATGCCTTGAAGACATGGAGGCGGTATTTGGTGGCGATCGTCCGGCGTTGCTGGCGCGCGAACTGACCAAGACCTTCGAGACCCTAAAGGGCTTGCCGCTGGCTGAGTTGCGCGCCTTCGTAGCCGGCGACAGCAATCAGCAGCGTGGTGAATGCGTGGTGCTGGTCGGCGGCTGGAGTGCGCCGGAGGGCGAGCAGGCCATCAGTGCCGAAGCACAGCGCGTGCTCGACCTGCTATTGGCTGAGTTGCCACTGAAACGGGCGGCGGCGCTTGCAGCGGAAATTACCGGGGTGCGCAAGAACCTGTTGTATCAACTGGCCCTTGAAAAGCAGAAAGCCGAATAGTGGCAGTTTGATATAAATGGCGTTAGCGCTTGTTCTTGCGCCCGCGTGTCGGTAACCTTGGCGGCGGAGAGTCGATCGGACAGTCGCTGCCTGTTTTTGTTCCGCAACTTTTTGTTGTGTGAGCAGCAGGGGGAGGAAAGTCCGGGCTCCATAGGGCAGAGTGCCAGGTAACGCCTGGGAGGCGTGAGCCTACGGAAAGTGCCACAGAAAATAACCGCCTAAGCACTTCGGTGCCGGTAAGGGTGAAAAGGTGCGGTAAGAGCGCACCGCACGGCTGGCAACAGTTCGTGGCTAGGTAAACCCCACTCGGAGCAAGACCAAATAGGGTTCCATCAGGCGTGGCCCGCGTCGGAACCGGGTAGGTTGCTAGAGGCGTCCAGTGATGGCCGTCGTAGAGGAATGACTGTCCTCGACAAAACCCGGCTTACAGATCGACTCTCCACCTTTCTTTCCCTGCTTGAATCGATAGCAGATCCTCTCTGGTAATACCGAAAAAATCTTACTCTTAATAAATTACTTTAACTTCGAACTCCATTCGCTTGCGTGGGTTTGATTTTTCTCGTGTTTTTTTCTCTCTGGCAGTCCTTCCACATTCCGTTGTTGCGCTAAATCTCGGTCCTGTAAGGCTTTTCCTTATGAACGTGCCTTGACGGTGCTGCGGGCGGATTCCTATAGTGTGCGCAAGTGGCAGAAAGTGGGATGAAGTGGGTTTTCTGACACAAAAAAGCTAACATTGTGGGGAATCACAGCCGTGTTCCGCGGAGCCAACGCCGTCAGCCTCGATGCAAAGGGCCGTCTCGCCATGCCGAGTCGGTACCGTGACGAGCTCGACTCACGTTGCAATGGCCAACTGATCGTGACCATTGACGCCGTAGACCCCTGCTTGTGTGTTTATCCCCTCGATGAGTGGGAACAGATAGAAGCCAAGTTGCGTGCCTTGCCATCGTTGCGTGAGGAAAACCGCCGCCTGCAGCGTTTGCTGATTGGTAATGCGGTTGACCTGGAGCTCGATGGCAGTGGGCGTTTCCTGGTGCCGCCCCGCCTGCGTGAGTACGCCAAGCTCGACAAGAAGGCGATGCTGGTGGGGCAACTGAACAAATTCCAGCTGTGGGATGAAGATGCCTGGAACACGGTTTCGGCAGCTGACCTTGCAGCTATTCAACAACCGGGCGCCATGCCCGACGAATTGCGTGACCTGATCCTGTGACCATAGATAGCGGCTTCAACCACATCACCGTCCTGCTCGACGAAGCTGTCGAGGCATTGGCCCTGCGCGCCGACGGTTGCTATCTGGACGGTACTTTCGGCCGGGGCGGACACAGCCGTCTGATTCTCAGCAAGCTCGGGCCGCAAGGGCGGCTCCTGGGCTTCGACAAAGATCCACAAGCGATTGCCACGGGGCAAGCGCTGGCGGCCGAAGACGGCCGCTTTGTCATTGTGCAGCGCAGTTTTGCCGAGTTGGGTGCAGAAGTGGCAGCGCGCGGCCTGCACGGCAAGGTCAGTGGTGTGTTGCTGGACCTGGGCGTGTCCTCGCCGCAGCTGGATGACCCGGAGCGTGGCTTCAGCTTCCTCAATGATGGCCCGCTGGACATGCGCATGAACCCGGACCAGGGCATCAGTGCCGCTGAGTTCATCGCCACTGCGCCCGTGGAAGAAATCGCCCGCGTCTTCAAGGAGTACGGCGAAGAACGCTTTGCCGGGCGCATGGCGCGTGCAGTGGTCGAGCGCCGTGAAAAACAGCCCTTCACCCGTACCGCCGACCTGGCGGAGGTGCTCAAAGTGGCCAACCCGGCATGGGAAAAGGGCAAGAACCCGGCTACCCGTGCCTTCCAGGGCCTTCGCATTCACGTCAACAACGAACTGGGCGACCTGGAGGCCGGCCTTGAGGCTGCGCTCGATGCGCTCGAAGTCGGTGGTCGCTTGGCGGTCATCAGTTTCCACTCGCTGGAAGATCGTATCGTCAAGCTGTTCATGCGCAAGCTGGTGAAGGGTGAAGCCGACAACCTGCCGCGTAACCTGCCGGTTCAGCACAAGGCCTTCGAGCCGAAAATCAAGCTGATCGGCAAGGCTCAGTTCGCCTCCGAGGCCGAGCTCAAGGCCAACCCGCGGTCGCGTAGCGCCGTGATGCGCGTGGCGGAGAAGCTGCGGTGAGCAGGCTACTTGCCAAACCCTTGCCAGGCGGAAGCTTCCTGATGCTTTTGCTGTTCGTCGGCGTACTGGTTTCGGCCATTGCCGTGTCCTACAGTGCGCACTGGAACCGTCAACTGCTCAACACCCTGTACGGTGAATTGAACGAGCGCGACAAGGCTCAGGCCGAATGGGGCCGGCTGATTCTTGAGCAGAGTACCTGGACCGCTGCCAGCCGCATCGAGAGCCTGGCCTCCGAGCAGTTGAAGATGCGCGTGCCGTCAGCTGACGAAGTCCGGATGGTGGCGCCATGATGAAGCTCGAAGGCGCACTCTACCCGTGGCGCTTCCGCGTAGTGATCGGCTTGCTGGCGATCATGGTCGGCGCCATTTGCTGGCGCATCATCGACCTCCAGGTGGTTGACCGTGACTTCCTCAAGGGCCAGGGCGATGCACGCAGCCTGCGTCACATCCCCATCCCGGCGCACCGCGGCTTGATTACCGACCGCAACGGTGAGCCGTTGGCCGTGAGTACCCCGGTCACCACGTTGTGGGCCAACCCCAAAGAGATGCAGGCCTCCAAGGAGCGCTGGCCGCAATTGGCCGCTGCGCTGGGGCAAAACCCGCAGCAGTTGATCGAGCGCCTGACCCAGCAGGCCAACAAAGAGTTCATCTACCTGGTCCGGGGGCTGACCCCAGAGCAGGGGCAGCACGTGCTCGACCTCAAAGTGCCTGGCGTGTACGGCCTGGAAGAATTCCGCCGCTTCTATCCGGCCGGTGATGTGACTGCACACATGGTCGGCTTTACCGACCTCGACGACCACGGTCGTGAAGGGGTGGAGCTGGCCTATGACGAGTGGCTGGCCGGTGTGCCCGGCAAGCGCCAGGTGATCAAGGACCGGCGCGGTCGGCTGATCAAGGACATTCAGGTAACCAAGAACGCCAAGGCCGGGAAGACCTTGGCGTTGTCGATAGACCTGCGCCTGCAGTACCTGGCTACCCGCGAGTTGCGCAACGCCATTGCCGAACAGGACGCCAAGGCCGGCAGCCTGGTGATCATGGACGTCAAGACCGGTGAGGTCCTGGCCATGGTCAACCAGCCGACCTACAACCCCAACAACCGCCGTAGCATGTTCCCGGCGGCCATGCGTAACCGGGCGATCATCGACGTGTTCGAGCCGGGCTCCACGGTCAAGCCGATCTCCATGAGTGCGGCGCTGCAGAGTGGCCGCTGGAAGCCGACCGACAAGGTCGAGGTGTACCCTGGCAGCCTGCAGATCGGCCGCTACACCATCAAGGACGTGTCGCGCAGCGAGGGCCCGATTCTTGATTTGACCGGCATCCTGATCAACTCCAGTAACGTTGGCATGAGCAAGATCGCCTTCGACATCGGCGGCGAGGCCATCTACCGGGTCATGTCCCAGGTCGGCCTGGGCCAGTACACCGGCCTTGGCTTCCCGGGCGAGCGTGTCGGCAACCTGCCCAACCACCGTGAGTGGCGCAAGGCCGAGACCGCCACCCTGTCCTATGGCTACGGCGTATCGGTGACCGCCCTGCAGCTGGTGCATGCCTACGCGGCGCTGGCCAACGACGGCAAGATGGTGCCGCTGTCGATCATCAAGGTCGACAAGGCGCCGGAAGCCGTGCAGGCCATTCCGAAGGAAGTCGCCGAAACCGTTCAGGGCATGCTGCAGCAGGTGATCGAAGCGCCGCGTGGCGTCTTCCGTGCCCAGGTGCCGTTCTATCACGTGGCCGGCAAGTCCGGCACCGCGCGTAAGGCCACCGTGGGTGCCAAGGGGTACACCGAAAACGCCTACCGCTCGCTGTTCGCCGGCTTCGGGCCAATGAGCGACCCGCGCTACGCCATCGTCGTGGTCATCGACGAGCCAAGAAAGGGCGGTTACTTCGGTGGCCTGGTTTCGGCGCCCGTATTCAGCAACGTCATGTCCGGCACCCTGCGCCTGATGAACGTGCCGCCAGACAACCTGCCGCCACCTGCACCAGCCGTGCCATCACAAGTCAATGCAGCAGCCGCCAAGGGAGGGCGTGGATGATGACAATGCCATTAAGCAAACTTTTCGCCCACGCCAGCCGTGATCCGTTGATTCGCGAGCTGACCCTGGACAGCCGTAGTGTGCGCCCGGGGGACTTGTTCCTGGCGGTGCCGGGTGCCAAGGTCGATGGTCGCGAGCATATCGCCGATGCCCTGGCCCGTGGTGCTGCTGCCGTGGCCTATGAAGAGCAGGGCGCCAACGTGCTGCCGCTGACCGATGTGCCCCTGATTCCGGTCAAAGGCCTGATAGCTCAGCTGTCAGATATCGCCGGGCGCTTCTACGGTGAACCGAGCCGCCAGTTGAATCTGGTCGGCGTGACCGGCACCAACGGCAAGACAAGTGTTACCCAACTGGTCGCCCAGGCGCTCGACCTGCTTGGCCAGCGCTGCGGCCTGATTGGCACCCTGGGTACCGGTTTCTACGGCGAGTTGCAGAGCGGCCGCCTGACCACGCCGGACCCGATTGCCGTGCAATCGACCCTCAACGACCTCAAGAAAGGCGGCGCCAAGGCCGTGGCCATGGAAGTGTCTTCCCATGCCCTGGAGCAAGGCCGGGTTGCCGCACTGGAATTCGACATCGCGGTGATGACCAACCTGTCCCGCGACCACCTCGACTATCACGGCAGCATGCAAGCCTATGAGGCCGCCAAGGCCAAGCTGTTCGCCTGGCCGAGCCTGCGTTGCCAGGTGGTCAACCTGGATGACGGGTTTGGTCGTCGTCTGGCCGCCGACTTCGCTCGCCGCCCGAGTGTCGACCATATCGAAACCCGGCTGCTGAGCTACAGCCTGGAAAGCCCTGAGGCCTCGTTGTTCTGCCGCGAAGCCGTGTTCAGTGACGATGGCGTGCGCGCCACGATCGTCACTGCCCAAGGTGAACGTATCCTGCGCAGCCAACTGCTGGGCCGCTTCAACCTGAGCAACATGCTTGCCGCTGTGGCGACCCTGCTGGCGCTGGACTATGCGCTGGACGAGATCCTCAAGGTCACGCCGCAACTGCAGGGGCCGGTAGGCCGCATGCAGCGCCTGGGTGGCGGCGACAAGCCGCTGGTGGTGGTCGACTACGCGCACACACCGGATGCACTTGAAAAAGTGCTCGAGGCCCTGCGCCCGCACGCTCATGGCAAGCTGTTGTGCCTGTTCGGCTGCGGCGGTGACCGTGATCGCGGCAAGCGCCCGCTGATGGCCGAAGTGGCCGAGCGCCTGGCCGACCGCGTACTGGTCACCGACGACAACCCGCGTACTGAAGATCCGTTGCGCATCTTCGATGATATCCGCCCCGGTTTCACCAGGCCTGACGACGTCGAGTTCGTCGCCGGCCGTGGCGAAGCCATCGCGCACCTGATTGCTACCGCCGCTGCCAACGATGTGATCGTGCTGGCCGGCAAGGGGCACGAGGATTACCAGGAGATCAATGGCGAGCGCCATGACTTCTCCGATTTGACCGAAGCCGAAAAGGCACTTGCAGCCTGGGAGGCTCCACATGCTTAAGCCGCTGTCACTCAGCCAGCTGACCACCGCACTGAAGGGGCAACACATCGGTGGCGACGCCACGTTCACCGGCGTCAGCATCGATAGCCGCAGTGTCAGCGCCGGGCAACTGTTCGTCGCCCTGGCCGGCCCGCGTTTCGACGGCCATGACTACCTGGCAGATGTGAAAGCCAAAGGCGCAGTAGCCGCCCTGGTCGAGCGTGAAGTAGCCGATGTCGACCTGCCGCAGTTGCAGGTGGCCGATTGCCGCCTGGCCCTCGGCCAGCTCGGTGCATTGAACCGCGCCGCTTTCGACAAGCCGGTGGTGGCCATTACCGGTTCCAGCGGCAAGACCACGGTCAAGGAAATGCTCGCCAGCATCCTGCGTACCCGTGGCCTGGTGCACGCCACCCGCGGCAACTTGAACAATGACCTCGGTGCACCGCTGACACTGCTGGAGATCGCCCCGGAACACAGCGCGGCAGTGATCGAGCTGGGCGCCTCGCGCATTGGCGAAATCCGCTACACCGTAGGCCTGACGCAACCGCAGGTGGTGATCATCAACAACGCCGGTACTGCCCACGTTGGCGAATTCGGCGGCCCGGACAAGATCGTCGAAGCCAAAGGCGAGATTCTCGAAGGCCTGGGCCAGGGCGGTATTGCCATCCTCAACCTGGACGACAAAGCCTTTGACATCTGGAAGGCGCGTGCCGGTGCGCACAAGGTCGTCAGTTTCGCACGCGGCAACCCGAAGGCCGATTTCCACGCGTCAGACATTGGTCGCGATGCCCGTGGCTGCCCGTCCTTCACCCTGCATGGCGCCGGTGAAACGGTAGCCGTGCAACTCAATGTGCTGGGTGAACACAACGTCAGCAATGCCTTGGCCGCCGCCGCCGCTGCACATGCCGTTGGTCTGAGCCTGAGCGGCATCGCCGCCGGCCTGGCTGCGGTGCAACCGGTCAAGGGGCGTACCGTGGCGCAGATCGCGCCGAACGGGGTACGGGTAATCGACGACAGTTACAACGCAAATCCCACCTCTATGTGCGCAGCGATTGATATACTCGCCGGCTTTTCCGGACGCACCGTTCTGGTGCTTGGGGATATCGGCGAATTGGGGCAATGGGCGGAAGAAGGCCACCGTCAGGTGGGTGACTACGCGCGTGGCAAGGTTGACGCCCTGTACGCAGTGGGTTCCAACATGGCACATGCGGTCAAGGCGTTCGGCGCCAATGGCCGCCATTTCGCTACTCAAGCTGAGCTGATCGATGCGGTTAGCGCCGAGAATGCCAGTGACACCACTATCTTGATCAAGGGCTCGCGCAGCGCTGCGATGGAAAACGTCGTGGCGGCATTGTGCGGTGCCAGCGGGGAGAAACATTAATGCTGCTGCTGTTGGCCGAGTATCTGCAACAGTTCCACAAAGGCTTCGCGGTCTTTCAGTACCTGTCCCTGCGCGGGATTCTTGGTGTACTGACCGCGTTGTCTCTGGCGCTGTGGCTGGGCCCCTGGATGATCCGTACCCTGCAAATTCGCCAGATCGGCCAGGCCGTGCGTAACGACGGCCCGCAATCGCACCTGTCCAAGTCCGGCACCCCGACCATGGGTGGGGCGCTTATCCTGTCGGCCATCGCCGTCAGCACCTTGCTGTGGGCCGACCTGAGCAACCGCTATGTATGGGTTGTGCTGATCGTTACCCTGGCGTTCGGTGCCATTGGCTGGGTCGATGACTACCGCAAGGTGATCGAAAAGAACTCGCGTGGCCTTCCAAGCCGCTGGAAGTACTTCTGGCAGTCGGTGTTCGGCCTGGCGGCGGCGGTGTTCCTGTACAAGACGGCGCCAACCAGCGTCGAGACCACGCTGATCCTGCCGTTCATCAAGGATGTCACCATTCCGCTGGGCGTCGGCTTCGTCGTACTGACCTACTTCGTCATTGTCGGTTCGAGCAACGCGGTCAACCTCACCGATGGCCTTGACGGCCTGGCAATCATGCCGACGGTGATGGTCGGCGGCGCGCTGGGCATCTTCTGCTACCTGTCGGGTAACGTGAAGTTCGCCGAGTACCTGCTGATCCCCTACGTGCCGGGCTCGGGCGAGCTGATCGTGTTCTGCGGCGCGCTGATCGGTGCCGGCCTGGGCTTCCTGTGGTTCAACACTTACCCGGCGCAAGTGTTCATGGGCGACGTCGGCGCGCTGGCGCTGGGTGCCGCGCTGGGCACCATCGCCGTCATCGTGCGCCAGGAAATCGTGCTGTTCATCATGGGCGGCATCTTCGTGGTGGAAACCCTGTCGGTGGTGATCCAGGTCGCCTCCTTCAAGCTGACCGGCAAGCGCGTGTTCCGCATGGCGCCGATTCATCACCACTTTGAACTCAAGGGCTGGCCAGAGCCCCGGGTGATCGTCCGATTCTGGATCATCACCGTGATCCTGGTACTGATTGGCCTTGCAACCCTGAAACTGAGGTAGATGAGCGTGTCTTTGATCGCTTCCGACCAATTCCGCATCGTTGTCGGCCTCGGCAAGAGCGGCATGTCCCTGGTTCGCTTCCTGGCGAGCCGGGGCATTGCCTTTGCGGTCGCCGATACCCGCGAGCAACCGCCGGAACTGGAAACCCTGCGCCGTGATTACCCGCAGGTGGAAGTGCGCTGTGGTGAACTGGACGTGGACTTCCTGTGCCGCGCCAACGAGTTGTACGTGAGCCCCGGTCTGGCCTTGGCCACGCCGGCCTTGCAGCAGGCGGCCGCGCGTGGCGTGAAGCTGTCTGGCGACATAGAGCTGTTTGCTCGCCATGCCAAGGCGCCGATCATTGCCATCAGCGGCTCCAACGCCAAGAGCACCGTTACGACGCTGGTCGGTGAAATGGCCGCCAAGGCCGGCAAACGCGTGGCCGTGGGCGGTAACCTCGGTACCCCGGCGCTCGACCTGCTGGCCGATGACATCGAGCTGTACGTGCTGGAGCTTTCCAGCTTCCAGCTGGAAACCACTGACCAGCTCAACGCCGAAGTGGCGACCGTTCTGAACATCAGCGAAGACCACATGGACCGCTATAGCGGCCTTCCGGCCTACCACCTGGCCAAGCACCGGATTTTCCGCGGTGCCCGCCAGGTGGTGGTCAACCGCCAGGACGCCCTGAGCCGGCCGCTGCCGGTGGAAGGCCGTCCATGCTGGACCTTCGGCCTCAACCCGCCCGACTTCAAAGCGTTTGGCCTGCGTGAAGTGGACGGTGAGAAATACCTGGCATTCGAGTTCCAGACGCTGATGCCGGCGCGCGAACTGAAGGTTCGCGGTGCTCACAACCAGAGCAACGCCCTGGCGGCGCTGGCCCTGGGGCATGCTGCAGGCCTGCCGTTCGAGCCCATGCTCGAGGCCCTGCGCGAGTTCGGTGGCCTGGCCCACCGTTGCCAGTGGGTACGCGAGCGTAATGGCGTGAACTGGTATGACGATTCCAAGGCCACCAACGTCGGTGCAGCCCTGGCCGCCATCGAAGGCCTGGGCGCCGATATCGAAGGCAAGTTGGTGCTGATCGCCGGTGGTGACGGCAAAGGTGCTGAATTCACTGCGCTGCGCGAGCCGGTCAAGCGTTTCTGCCGCGCCGTGGTACTGCTTGGCCGTGATGCCGAGCGCCTGGCCGAGGCCTTGGGCGATGCCGTGCCACTGGTTCGGGTCAAGACCCTTGACGATGCCGTACAGCAGTGTGCCGAGCTGGCCCAGGCCGGCGATGCCGTGCTGCTGTCGCCAGCATGCGCCAGCCTCGACATGTTCAAGAACTTCGAGGAACGGGGGCGCCTGTTCGCCCAGGCAGCGGGAGGCCTTGCATGATCTTCGGCATCTTCAAACCCTACCCGTCGCCGCTGATCAGCGGCCGTGGCGTCGACCTGGACTTCCCGATGCTCGCCGGTTGCCTGGCCTTGCTGGGCCTGGGCCTGGTGATGATTACTTCGGCCTCCTCGGAAGTGGCTGCGGTACAATCCGGAAACCCGCTGTATCACATGTTCCGCCACCTGGTGTACGTGTTCCTTGGCCTGGTGGCCTGTGGTGCAACCATCCTGGTGCCGATCGCCACTTGGCAGCGGATGGGCTTCATGATGCTGCTTGGCGCCTTCGGCTTGCTGGTACTGGTACTGGTGCCGGGTATCGGCCGTGAGGTTAACGGCTCCATGCGCTGGATCGGTTTCAGCTTCTTCAACGTACAGCCTTCGGAAATCGCCAAGGTGTTCGTGGTCATCTACCTGGCCGGCTACCTGGTACGCCGACAGACCGAGGTGCGCGAAACCTGGATGGGCTTCTTCAAGCCGTTCATCGTGCTTCTGCCCATGGCCGCATTGCTGCTGATGGAACCGGACTTCGGCGCCACGGTGGTGATGATGGGCGCGGCGGCGGCCATGTTGTTTTTGGGAGGGGTGGGGCTGTTCCGCTTCAGCCTGATGGTGGTGCTGGCGGTGCTGGCGGTATTTGTTCTGGTTCAGGCGCAGCCCTACCGGATGGCGCGCCTTATTACGTTCACCGACCCCTGGGCCGATCAGTTCGGCTCCGGCTACCAGCTGACCCAGGCACTGATTGCCTTCGGCCGTGGCGAGTGGCTGGGCGTTGGCCTGGGCAACAGCGTGCAGAAGCAGTTCTACCTGCCTGAAGCGCACACCGACTTCGTGTTCTCGGTCCTGGCGGAAGAACTGGGCGTGGTCGGCTCGCTGCTGACCGTCGCGCTGTTCGTGTTCGTCACCGTGCGCGCCCTGTACATCGGCCTGTGGGCCGAGAAGGCCAAACAGTTCTTTGCCGCCTACATGGCGTTCGGCCTGGCTTTCCTGTGGATTGGCCAGTTCCTGATCAACATCGGTGTGAACGTCGGCCTGCTGCCGACCAAGGGCCTGACCCTGCCGTTTCTCAGTTACGGGGGCAGCTCGCTGGTGATCTGCTGCGCCTGCGTAGGGCTGTTGCTGCGCATCGAGTGGGAGAGCCGCACGCATCTGGGCAGTGAGGAGCACGAATTCAGCGAAAGTGATTTTGCCGAGGAGACCAGTCATGGCCGCTGAAGGCAAAAATGTATTGATCATGGCCGGCGGCACCGGGGGGCACGTATTCCCGGCGCTGGCCTGCGCCCGTGAGTTCCAGAAGCGCGGTTACAGCGTGCACTGGTTGGGCACCCCACGTGGGATCGAAAACGAGTTGGTGCCACAGGCGGGTTTGCCATTGCACCTGATTCAGGTCAGCGGCCTGCGCGGCAAGGGCAAGTTGTCGTTGCTCAAGGCGCCTTTCACGTTGGTCAAGGCCGTGCTGCAGGCACGGCGCATCATTCGCCAGCTCAAGCCCGTATGTGTCTTGGGCTTTGGCGGCTATGTGACCGGCCCCGGCGGCGTGGCCGCGCGGCTGTGCGGCGTGCCACTGGTGATCCATGAGCAGAACGCCAGGGCCGGTACCGCCAATCGGTTGCTGGTGCCCCTCTCGGCGCGGGTCTGCGAAGCTTTCCCGAACACCTTCGAGGCCAGCGACAAGCGTCGCACCACCGGCAACCCGGTGCGTCCGGAACTCTTCATGGACGCGCAACGCGTGCCCTTGGGCGAGCGCCGCGCACGCCTGTTGGTGCTGGGTGGCAGCCTGGGTGCGGAACCATTGAACAAATTGTTGCCTAAGGCCCTGTCTGAAGTGCCCGCGGCGCTGCGGCCTGAAGTGTTCCACCAGGCCGGCAAGCAGCACGCACCGATCACCGCCGAGCGTTATCACGAGGTGGGCGTCGAGGCTCAGGTAGAGCCCTTCATCAACGACATGGCCCAAGCTTATGGCTGGGCCGACCTGGTGGTGTGCCGGGCCGGTGCCCTGACTGTCAGCGAACTGGCGGCAGCAGGCCTGCCTTCGATGCTGGTGCCTTTGCCCCACGCGATCGACGACCACCAGACCCACAACGCCCAATATCTGGCCCGCGAAGGCGCTGCCTTCCTGATGCCACAAGCGACAACTGGCGCAGCGCAACTCGCTGAACGCCTGAACGAGGTGCTGATGCAACCCGAGAAACTCAACGTCATGGCTGGCACCGCACGGCGCCTGGCCAAACCTGCTGCAACCAGCACCGTGGTCGATATCTGCCTGGAGGTGGCCCATGGTTGAGAGCCAGAAAGCCATGCCCCAGCCGAAGATGGGCCGTATTCGCCGTATTCACTTCGTCGGCATCGGCGGCGTGGGCATGTGCGGTATTGCCGAAGTGTTGCTGAACCTGGGCTATGAAGTGTCCGGTTCGGACCTTAAAGCCTCGCCGGTCACCGAACGCCTGGAGTCCTTCGGCGCTGAGATCTTCGTCGGCCACCGCGCCGAGAACGCCGCCACCGCCGATGTGCTGGTGGTGTCCAGCGCCATCAACCCGGCCAACCCGGAAGTTGCCACCGCCCTCGAGCGGCGCATACCGGTAGTGCCGCGTGCCGAGATGCTCGCCGAGCTGATGCGTTACCGCCATGGCGTGGCCGTTGCCGGTACACACGGCAAGACCACCACGACCAGCCTGCTGGCTTCAGTGTTCGCCGCCGGTGGCCTGGACCCGACCTTCGTCATTGGTGGCCGCCTTACCGCTGCCGGCACCAATGCGCAGCTGGGCACCAGCCGCTACTTGATCGCTGAAGCAGACGAAAGCGATGCCAGCTTCCTGCACCTGCAGCCGATGGTGGCGGTTGTCACCAACATCGACGCCGACCACATGGCGACCTACGAAGGTGACTTCAACAAGCTGAAGAAAACCTTCGTCGAGTTCCTGCACAACCTGCCGTTCTATGGTTTGGCGGTGATGTGCCTGGACGACCCGGTGGTTCGCGAGATCCTGCCGCAGGTCAAGCGTCCTACCGTGACCTACGGCTTCAGCGAAGAGGCCGACATCCGCGCCATCAATGTGCGTCAGCAGGGCATGCAGACCCACTTCACCGTGCTGCGCCGTGACCGCGAGCCGTTGGAGGTTTCGGTGAACATGCCCGGCAACCACAACGTGCTCAACGCCCTGGCTACCATCGCCATCGCCACTGACGAAGGCATTACTGACGAGGCTATCGTCCAGGGCCTGTCCGGCTTCCAGGGTGTTGGTCGTCGCTTCCAGGTATACGGCGAGCTGCCGGTCGAGGGCGGCAGTGTGATGCTGGTCGACGACTACGGCCATCACCCCACCGAAGTGGCGGCGGTGATCAAGGCTGTGCGCGGTGGCTGGCCAAGCCGCCGCCTGGTGATCGTCTACCAGCCGCACCGCTACAGCCGCACCCGTGACCTGTACGACGATTTCGTCCAGGTACTGGGCGATGCCAACGTGCTGCTGCTGATGGAAGTCTACCCGGCCGGCGAAGAGCCGATCCCCGGTGCCGACAGCCGTCAGCTGTGCCACAGCATCCGCCAGCGCGGCAAGCTGGACCCGATCTACATCGAGCGCGGCGCCGAACTGGCACCGCTGGTCAAGCCACTGCTGCGCGCTGGCGACATCCTGCTCTGCCAGGGTGCCGGTGATGTCGGCGGCCTGGCCCCCCAGTTGATGAAAAGCCCGCTGTTCGCAGGCGCCAAGCAGGAGAAGTCGAAATGACCAGCGCCTACGACAAGCTGCACTCGACCCTGGACGTCAAGGCGTTCGGCCGCGTCGCCGTTCTGTACGGTGGCAAGAGCGCCGAGCGTGAGGTGTCGCTGAAATCCGGCGCGGCAGTGATCGATGCGCTGAGCACTGCCGGCGTCGACGTGGTCGCCATCGACGTCGGTGACGACCTGCTCGCTCGCCTGCAGAGCGAGAAGATCGACCGCGCCTTCATCATCCTCCACGGCCGTGGCGGTGAAGACGGGAGCATGCAAGGTTTGCTGGAGTGCCTGGGCATCCCCTACACCGGCAGCGGCATCCTGGCTTCGGCGCTGGCGATGGACAAGCTGCGCACCAAGCAGGTGTGGCAGAGCCTGGGCATTCCCACGCCACGCCACGCGGTGCTGGCGAGCGAAAGCGATTGTTTGCAGGCCAGTACGGAACTGGGCTTCCCGCTTATCGTCAAACCCGCCCATGAAGGCTCTAGCATCGGCATGGCCAAGGTGAACAGCGCCCAGGAACTGGTCGCCGCCTGGCAGGACGCCGCCAAATACGATTCCCAGGTACTGGTGGAGCAGTGGATCCACGGCCCGGAGTTCACCATCGCGGTACTGCGCGGCCAGGTGCTGCCGCCGATCGCCCTGGGTACGCCGCACGTGTTCTACGACTACGACGCCAAGTACATCGCCAACGATACCCAGTACCGCATCCCGTGCGGGCTGGATAGCGTCAAGGAACAGGAACTGATCGACCTGACCGCGCGCGCCTGCGATGCCATTGGCATCGAAGGCTGGGGGCGGCTGGACGTGATGCAGGACGAGCAGGGCCGGTTCTGGCTGCTCGAAGTCAACACCGCACCAGGCATGACAGATCATAGCCTGGTGCCCATGGCGGCCCGCGCGGCTGGCCTGGACTTCCAGCAACTGGTGCTGGCAATCCTGGCCGAAAGCGTGGCGACGCGAGGTTAATAACCATGCAAGGCGCGATGATACGTCAGCAGCAACCCGTTACCGGCCGTAGCAAGCCGGTGCCGCGTGGTGCCAGCCGGCTGGTGGCCGACGAGCCCGTATCGGCGCGCCTGCCCCGGCCAAGCCTGGGCGGCCTCAAGCGCTTGCTGTGGCCGGTGTTGCTGGTGGCGGCCGGCTTTGGTGCCTACGAGGGCGCCATTCGCCTGATGCCGTACGCCGACCGCCCGATCACCAAGATCGATGTGCAGGGTGACCTCAGCTACATCAGTCAGCAATCGGTGCAGCAGCGTATCGCGCCCTACGTGGCGGCGAGCTTCTTCAGCGTCGACCTGCCGGCGATGCGCGCCGAGCTCGAGCAGATGCCGTGGATCGCCCACGCCGAAGTGCGCCGGGTGTGGCCCGACGAGGTGGTGATCCGCCTTGAAGAGCAACTGCCGGTGGCACGCTGGGGGGACGCAGCCCTGCTCAACAACCAGGGTCAGGCTTTCACCCCGCGCGAGCTGGCCAACTATGAGCACCTGCCGCAGCTGGCCGGGCCGCAGCGTGCTCAGCAACAAGTCATGCAGCAGTATCAGGTATTGAGCCAGATGCTGCGCCCCTTGGGCTTTTCCATCGCTCGCCTGGAGCTGCGCGAGCGAGGCAGCTGGTTCCTGACCACCGGTGCGAGCAGTGCCGGGCCAGGCATCGAGTTGCTGCTGGGGCGCGATCATCTGGTGGAGAAGATGCGCCGTTTCATTGCCATTTACGACAAGACACTCAAAGACCAGATCACCACTATCGCCCGCATTGATCTGCGTTATTCCAACGGACTTGCCGTTGGTTGGCGGGAACCGATTGCACCGACGACGGCCCAACCCGCCGTTGCGAAGAATTAGAGAGAGGCAGGACCATGGCAAACGCGCATAGCGGCAAAATGATCGTCGGGCTGGACATTGGCACCTCCAAGGTGGTGGCGCTGGTGGGCGAAGTGGGCGAAGACGGCACCCTGGAAATCGTCGGGATCGGCACCCATCCGTCCCGTGGCCTGAAAAAAGGCGTGGTGGTGAACATCGAGTCCACCGTGCAGTCGATCCAGCGCGCCGTGGAAGAGGCGCAGCTGATGGCCGGCTGCCGTATCCACTCGGCGTTCGTCGGTGTGGCCGGTAACCACATCCGCAGCCTGAACTCCCACGGCATCGTCGCCATCCGTGACCGCGAAGTCAGCCTGGCCGACCTGGAGCGCGTACTCGACGCTGCCCAGGCCGTGGCGATTCCGGCCGACCAGCGCGTGCTGCATACCTTGCCGCAGGACTACGTGATCGACAACCAGGAAGGCGTGCGCGAGCCGCTGGGCATGTCTGGTGTGCGCCTGGAAGCCAAGGTTCACGTGGTCACTTGCGCAGTCAACGCCGCCCAGAACATCGAGAAGTGTGTGCGCCGCTGCGGCCTGGAAATCGACGACATCATCCTCGAGCAGCTGGCCTCGGCCTACTCGGTACTGACCGATGATGAAAAAGAGCTGGGCGTGTGCCTGGTGGACATCGGTGGCGGCACCACTGACATCGCCATCTTCACCGAGGGTGCCATCCGCCACACGGCGGTCATCCCGATTGCTGGCGACCAGGTGACCAACGACATCGCCATGGCCCTGCGTACACCGACCCAGTACGCCGAAGAAATCAAGATCCGCTACGCCTGTGCCTTGGCCAAACTGGCTGGCGCTGGCGAGACCATCAAGGTGCCGAGCGTGGGCGATCGCCCACCGCGCGAGCTGTCGCGCCAGGCCCTGGCCGAGGTGGTGGAGCCACGTTACGACGAGCTCTTCACCCTGATCCAGGCCGAACTGCGCCGCAGTGGCTACGAAGACCTGGTGCCCGCCGGCATCGTCCTCACCGGCGGCACCGCGAAGATGGAAGGCGCCGTGGAACTGGCCGAGGAAATCTTCCACATGCCGGTACGCCTGGGCGTGCCGCACAGCGTTCGGGGGCTGAGCGACGTGGTGCGCAACCCGATCTATTCCACTGGCGTGGGCTTGCTCACCTACGGCCTGCTGAAGCAGTCCGAGGACTTGGCCCTGACCGGTAACAGCAACAGCAGCAGCAACAGCTATGGCGATGAACCGAAGGCCCCAGTGCTTGAACGCTTCAAGAAGTGGGTCCAGGGCAACTTCTAAGTTTCAAAGCAGTAGTGGTAGGCGCAACAACTAGAGAACTGTAAGGAGAGGGAAAATGTTCGAGCTCGTAGACAACGTCCCGCAAAGTCCGGTCATTAAAGTGATCGGCGTTGGTGGTGGTGGCGGCAACGCCGTCAATCACATGGTCAAGAGCAGCATCGAAGGCGTGGAATTCATCTGCGCCAACACCGATGCCCAGGCGCTGAAAAACATTGGCGCGCGCACCATCCTGCAATTGGGCACGGGTGTGACCAAGGGCCTGGGTGCCGGTGCCAATCCGGAAGTCGGCCGTCAGGCCGCGCTGGAAGACCGTGAGCGCATCGCCGAAGTGCTGCAGGGCACCAACATGGTGTTCATCACCACCGGCATGGGTGGCGGTACCGGTACCGGTGCAGCGCCAATCATTGCCGAAGTGGCCAAGGAAATGGGTATCCTCACCGTAGCAGTGGTGACCCGTCCGTTCCCGTTCGAAGGCCGCAAGCGCATGCAGATCGCCGATGAAGGCATCCGCATGCTGGCTGAAAGCGTCGACTCGTTGATCACCATCCCCAACGAGAAGCTGCTGACCATCCTGGGCAAGGATGCCAGCCTGCTGTCCGCCTTCGCCAAGGCTGACGATGTACTGGCTGGTGCCGTACGCGGTATCTCCGACATCATCAAGCGCCCAGGCATGATCAACGTCGACTTCGCCGACGTGCGCACCGTGATGGGTGAAATGGGCATGGCCATGATGGGTACTGGCTGCGCCAGCGGCCCGAACCGTGCGCGTGAAGCCACCGAGGCAGCTATCCGTAACCCGCTGCTGGAAGACGTCAACCTGCAGGGCGCCCGCGGTATCCTGGTGAACATCACCGCAGGCCCGGACCTGTCGCTGGGTGAGTACTCCGACGTGGGTAGCATCATCGAAGCCTTCGCCTCCGACCACGCGATGGTCAAGGTCGGCACCGTGATCGACCCGGACATGCGTGACGAACTGCACGTGACCGTGGTGGCCACTGGTCTGGGCGCACGCATCGAGAAGCCTGTGAAGGTGGTCGACAATACCCTGCAGACTGCCCAGCAGGCGTACGAAGCGTCCAACCCTGCACCGGTACGCCAGGAGCAGCCAGCGGTCAACTACCGTGACCTGGAGCGCCCGACCGTCATGCGCAACCAGGCGCATGCAGGTGCTGCCGCAGCCGCTAAACTGAACCCTCAGGATGACCTGGACTACCTCGATATCCCAGCATTCCTGCGTCGTCAGGCTGATTAATGGAATTTATCAGGGGTATAAAGGTGATTGGTATTCATCAAAGGTTGGGTCTGTTATCATCCCCAGCCTTTGTTGATACCTGTTCGCAATTTGCGCTGAAGCGGCCAATGCCATGATTAAACAACGCACCCTGAAGAATACCATCCGTGCCACAGGTGTCGGTCTGCACTCCGGGGAGAAGGTTTACCTGACCCTCAAGCCTGCACCTGTTGACACCGGCATCGTCTTCCGCCGCGCCGACCTCGACCCTGTCGTCGAGATCCCTGCGCGTGCGGCCAACGTCGGCGAGACAACCATGTCGACGACGTTGGTCAACGGTGACGTCAAGGTCGATACGGTCGAGCACCTGCTCTCCGCCATGGCGGGTTTGGGCATCGATAACGCCTACGTCGAGCTCTCCGCCTCGGAAGTGCCGATCATGGATGGCAGCGCCGGTCCTTTTGTATTCCTGATTCAGTCTGCCGGCCTGGAAGAACAGGACGCAGCCAAGAAGTTCATCCGCATCCTGCGTGAGGTAACCGTGGAAGAGGGCGACAAGCGCGCCACGTTCCTGCCTTTCGAAGGTTTCAAGGTGAGCTTCGAGATCGATTTCGATCACCCGGTGCTTCGCAACCGGACCCAGAGCGCCAGCGTCGACTTTTCCAGCACGTCGTTCGTGAAGGAAGTCAGCCGCGCGCGTACTTTTGGTTTCATGCGTGACATCGAGTACCTGCGCAAGCACAACCTTGCGTTGGGTGGCAGTGTCGAGAACGCCATCGTGGTCGATGAGGACGGCGTGCTCAACGAAGACGGCCTTCGTTACGAAGACGAATTCGTCAAGCACAAGATCCTCGACGCCATCGGCGATCTGTACCTGCTGGGCAACAGCCTGATCGGCGAGTTCAAGGGCTTCAAGTCCGGCCACGCGCTGAACAACCAGCTGTTGCGCAAGCTGATTGCTGAAACCGATGCCTGGGAAGTGGTCACTTTCGAAGATGCCAGTACGGCACCGATCTCGTACATGCGCCCTGTTGCGGCCGTGTAAGTTCGAACACTCTCTAGTTCATTAAGGCCACCTTCGGGTGGCCTTTTTTATGGCTTGCCCTCGGCGTGGGCGGCCAACCGTTCCAGTGCTGCGCGCAGTTTGGGGTCGGTAATGCCCTCGGCGGTGTCACGCAGGCTCTCGGCCGCGCTGTTCGAAAGCTCGGCCGCATGCCCGCCACGCTTGGCCGGTACCAGCGGCGGTTGCACCTTGTACAGGATGCGCCTGAGGTTGCCGAATGCTTCCATGGCCTGCAGGGCCGCCAACAAGCGCTTCTGCTGGTAGCGCAGGCGGGTTGCCCAATGGCCGTCGGTAACCACCAGCAACAAAGTACCATCGCGCCAGGACGCCACATGGCAGTGCTCGCGGGCAGCCGGTTGCAACTGGCTTTCCAGCAGGCGCTGCAAGTGTTCCAGGCGCTCGGCCTGGTTCAGCAGCAGGCGCAGCGGGCGCACCTGGCGCAGCAGGGCGGAGGGCGGCTGGGCGGGGGAGGGTTTGTAGGCCATGGGGGTACGCGTGAGGTGACGTGGGCACAGTCTAACATCTCCGTTGCCTGTGCCGGCCTCTTCGCGGGTTAACCCGCTCCTACAGGGTTATCGATACCTCGTAGGAGCGGGCTTGCCCGCGAAGAGGCCGGTACGGGCGACACAAGATAGGAGTCATTCTCGATACGTTTCATGATCCCGGGCCTTGAACTCAGGGAAAATGCCCCTATCTAAAACAGGCCCCCGCCAAAACGCTGTATCAGCATCGTGGAAATCCACCACTTTCCTCACCATCGTTTCCGGGTAGAATGCTCGTTCGCATGCGGCCTATGGGCTGCACGGGCGACTCATGGGGCCGCCCTCCATCCCTACGTGTGGAAGATCCTGCCGATATGTTTGCGCCTTTGTTAAAAAAACTTTTTGGAAGCAAGAACGAGCGTGAAGTCAAACGCATGCTCAAGACGGTGAGTATCGTCAATGCCTTCGAAGAGAAGATGGTGGCCCTCTCCGACGAGCAACTGCGGGGCAAGACTGCAGAGTTCAAGGAGCGCCTGGCCAAAGGCGAGACACTGGACCAATTGCTGCCCGAAGCCTTCGCCGTGGCCCGCGAGGCCGGCAAGCGCGTAATGGGCATGCGCCATTTCGATGTGCAGCTGATCGGCGGCATGACCCTGCACGAGGGTATGATCGCAGAAATGCGCACCGGTGAAGGCAAGACCTTGGTCGGTACCCTGGCCGTCTACCTCAACGCATTGTCCGGCAAGGGCGTGCATGTGGTCACCGTCAACGACTACCTGGCGCGCCGTGACGCCAACTGGATGCGCCCGCTGTACGAATTCCTCGGTCTGTCGGTCGGTATCGTCTCTGCCTTCCAGCCGCCGGAAGAAAAGCGCGCCGCCTATGCGGCCGACATCACCTACGGCACCAACAACGAATTCGGGTTCGACTACCTGCGCGACAACATGGCGTTCAGCCAGGACGAGAAGTTCCAGCGTGAACTGAACTTCGCCGTGATCGACGAAGTCGACTCCATCCTCATCGACGAAGCGCGTACCCCGCTGATCATTTCCGGTCAGGCCGAGGACAGCTCCAAGCTGTACATCGAGATCAACCGCCTGATCCCGCGCCTCACCCAGCACATCGAAGAGGTCGAAGGCCAGGTCACCCAGGAAGGCCACTTCACCATCGACGAGAAGAGTCGCCAGGTGGAGCTGAACGAAGCCGGTCACCAGTTCATCGAAGAGATGCTGGCCCAGGCGGGCCTGCTGGCTGAGGGCGAGAGCCTGTACTCCGCGCACAACCTGGGCTTGCTGACACACGTCTACGCCGGTCTTCGCGCACACAAGCTGTTCCACCGTAACGTCGAGTACATCGTCCAGGACGGCCAGGTTCTGCTGATCGACGAACACACCGGCCGTACCATGCCGGGCCGTCGCCTGTCCGAGGGCCTGCATCAGGCCATCGAGGCCAAAGAGAACCTGAACATCCAGGCCGAGAGCCAGACCCTGGCTTCGACCACCTTCCAGAACTACTTCCGCCTGTACACCAAGCTGTCCGGCATGACCGGTACCGCCGACACCGAAGCATTCGAGTTCCAGTCGATCTACGGCCTGAACGTGATGGTCATTCCGCCGAACAAGCCACTGGCGCGCAAGGACTACAACGACCTGGTGTACCTGACCGCTGACGAGAAGTACGCCGCAATCATCGCCGACATCAAGGAAAGCATGAAGCTGGGCCGTCCGGTGCTGGTAGGTACCGCGACCATTGAAACTTCCGAGCACATGTCCAACCTCCTGAAAAAGGAAGGGATCGACCACAAGGTGCTCAACGCCAAGTATCACGAGAAGGAAGCCGAGATCATCGCGCAAGCAGGCGCGCCCGGTGCACTGACCATCGCCACCAACATGGCTGGCCGTGGTACCGACATCCTGCTGGGCGGTAACTGGGAAGCCGAAGTGGCTGCCCTGGAAAACCCGACAGCCGAGCAGATCGCCCAGATCAAGGCCGACTGGCAGAAGCGTCACCAGCAAGTGATCGAGACGGGTGGCCTGCATGTAATCGCTTCCGAGCGCCACGAATCGCGCCGTATCGACAACCAGCTGCGCGGCCGCTCCGGTCGTCAGGGCGACCCGGGTTCCAGCCGCTTCTACCTGTCGCTGGAAGACAGCCTGATGCGCATCTTCGCCTCTGACCGGGTGAAGAACTTCATGAAGGCACTGGGCATGCAGTCGGGCGAGGCCATCGAGCACCGCATGGTCACCAACGCTATCGAGAAAGCCCAGCGCAAGGTCGAAGGCCGCAACTTCGACATTCGTAAGCAATTGCTCGAATATGACGACGTCGCCAACGAGCAGCGCAAGGTGATCTACCACATGCGCAACAGCCTGCTGGCCGCCGACAACATTGGCGACACCATCGTCGAATTCCGCAAGGAAGTCCTGGACGCTACCATCAGCCAGCACATTCCGCCGCAGTCGCTGCCAGAGCAGTGGGACGTAGCCGGCCTGGAGGCTTCGCTGGCCAGCGATTTCGCCATCAAGTTGCCAATCCAGCAATGGCTCGACGAGGACGATCACCTCTACGAAGAGACCTTGCGCGAGAAGCTGCTGAACGAGATCACCACTGCCTACACCGAGAAGGAAGACCAGGCCGGTCTCGAGGCCCTGCGAACCTTCGAGAAGCAGATTCTGCTTCGCGTACTGGACGACCTGTGGAAAGACCACCTGTCGACCATGGACCACCTGCGTCATGGTATTCACCTGCGTGGTTATGCGCAGAAGAACCCGAAGCAGGAGTACAAGCGCGAGTCGTTCAGCCTGTTCCAGGAGCTGTTGGAGTCGATCAAGCGCGACACCATCCGCGTGCTGTCACACGTACAGGTTCGCCGCGAAGACCCGGCCGAAGAAGAAGCCCGCCTGCGCCGCGAGGCCGAAGAGCTGGCGAGTCGCATGCAGTTCCAGCACGCCGCTGCACCGGGCCTGGGAAGTGAGCAACTGAGCGAGGAGGGTGCCGAAGTAGCGGTAGCCTCGGCGCCAGTACGCAATGACCAGAAGCTGGGCCGCAACGAGCCGTGCTGGTGTGGTTCGGGCAAGAAGTTCAAGCATTGCCACGGTCAGATCGAGTGATCTGAACCTTACGTTGTACAAGCCTGGGGTCGCTTTGCGGCCCTTTCGCGACACAAGGCCGCTTCTACAGGTACCGCGCTCGTCCATGAACGGGCGCGATCCTTGTGGGGGCGGCCTTGTGTCGCGATGGGGTGCGAAGCGGCCCCTTTTTCGACATCATCGTTTTTTCTAGGAGCGCTCTAATGGCTGTTGGTCTTGGTCCTTTGCCCACCCTGCACCCGGTTCCGGGTTTTGAACTCGGTATCGCTTCTGCCGGTATCAAGCGCCCGGGGCGCAAGGATGTGGTGGTCATGCGCTGTGCCGAAGGCTCCAGCGTGGCTGGCGTGTTCACCCTCAACGCCTTCTGCGCAGCGCCGGTGATCCTGTCCAAGCAGCGTGTACAGGGCACCGTGCGCTACCTGCTGACCAACACGGGAAATGCCAACGCCGGCACCGGCGCGCCAGGCCTGGCCGCCGCCGAGCGCACCTGCGCCAAGCTGGCCGAACTGGCTGGCGTACCGGCCGAGTCGGTACTGCCGTTCTCCACCGGCGTGATTGGCGAGCCGCTGCCGGTCGAAAAGATCGAAGGCGCGCTGCAGGCCGCCCTCGACAACCTGTCGGAGAACAACTGGGCTGAGGCCGCTACCGGCATCATGACCACCGACACCCTGCCCAAAGGGGCCAGCCGCCAGTTCCAGCACGATGGCGTGACCGTCACCGTTACCGGTATCAGCAAGGGTGCAGGCATGATCCGCCCGAACATGGCGACCATGCTGGGCTACATCGCCACCGACGCCAAGGTGGCGCCAAAGGTACTCAAGGACCTGATGCTGGACGGCGCCAACAAGTCGTTCAACCGCATCACGATCGATGGTGACACTTCGACCAACGATTGCTGCATGCTGATCGCTACCGGCAAGGCCGACCTGCCGGAAGTGACCGAAGCCAGCGGCGCGCTTTTCGAAGCGCTGAAAAAGGCCGTGTTCGAAGTGTGCATGGAAGTGGCCCAGGCCATTGTCCGTGACGGCGAAGGCGCGACCAAGTTCGTGACCGTGCAGGTCAACGGTGGTGGCAACCACCAGGAGTGCCTGGACGTCGGCTACGCCGTGGCCCACTCGCCGCTGATCAAGACCGCGCTGTTCGCTTCCGACCCGAACTGGGGCCGTATCCTCGCTGCGGTAGGCCGTGCCGGTGTACCGGAACTGGATGTAAGCCTGATCGATGTTTACCTGGACAGCGTTTGCATTGCGAGCAAAGGTGGCCGCAGCCCGAGCTATACCGAAGCGCAGGGTTCGGCAGTGATGGCCCAGGAAGAGATCACCATCCGAATCGAGCTGGGCCGTGGCCAGTGCAGCGAAACCATCTGGACGACCGACCTGTCCCACGAGTACGTGAAGATCAACGCCGAGTACCGTACCTGATCTACTGATCCGAAGGCCTCTTCGCGGGCACGCCCGCTCCCACAGGTGTTGCAATGCCTGCAGGAGCGGTGCGGTCCCTGCAGGAGCGGGCTTGCCCGCGAAAGGCCGCGCAGCGGCCTGCGGGTTTTGCAATACAAACCTGATGGAGCCGAACCATGAGCTATCACCTGATCATCGGCGACAAGCTGTACTCCTCCTGGTCGCTGCGTGGCGCCCTGGCCCTCGAGCTGGCTGGCGTGCCCTACGAAGAAACCCTGATCAAGCTGAACCAGCCTGATACCCGCCAGCGCATCCTCGCTTTCTCCTCCACCGGCAAGGTGCCGCTGCTCAAGAGCGAGCACGGTGTGATCGCTGACTCGCTGGCCATTGCCGAATACCTCAACGAACGCCACCCCGAAGCCCAGCTGTGGCCTGCCGATGTGGCGGCGCGTGCTCAGGCCCGTTCGGCCTGTGCGCAGATGCATAGCGGCTTCTTTGCCCTGCGCGGCGCCATGCCGTTCGACTTGTCGCGCGACCAGGCGCTGGACAGCGTGCCGCTGGACGTACAAATCGACATCGACCGTATCGTTGCGCTGTGGTCCGAATGCCGTCTGGTGGCCAAGGACAGCGGCCCGTTCCTGTTCGGCAAGCCAAGCCTGGCCGATGCCTTCTTTGCCCCGGTAGCCGTGCGCCTGCGCACCTACCGCGTAGAAGTCCCCGCCGAGGCGGCAGCCTACATCGAAACCATTTATCAGTGGCCAGCCTTCCAGGCATGGCAACAGGCAGGCCTGGAGGAGCGTGAAGCGTGAAACGGATTCATGTAGTGGCTGCCGTCATTCGCGGCGCTGATGGCCGTATTCTGATCGCACGCCGTGCCGATACCCAGCACCAGGGCGGCTTGTGGGAGTTCCCCGGTGGCAAGGTGGAAGAAGGCGAAAGCGTCGAAGTGGCGCTTGCCCGCGAGTTGCGCGAGGAGCTGGGCATTGAGGTAAGCCATTCGCGTGCGCTGATCAAGGTCAGCCATGACTACTCGGACAAGCAGGTGCTGCTGGACGTGCGCGAGGTCGAAGCGTTCACTGGCGAACCGCATGGTGCCGAAGGCCAGCCGCTGGAGTGGGTTGCCCCGCGCGATTTGCCGCAGTACGAATTCCCCGAGGCCAACAAGCCGATCGTCGCCGCTGCGCGCCTGCCGGACCAGTACCTGATCACCCCGGACGGCCTGGAAGTGCCGCAAATGCTCAAGGGCATCCAGAAGGCGGTGGCCAATGGTATTCGCCTGATCCAGTTACGTGCCCCGGACATGTACGACCCCAAGTACCGCGACGTGGCGGTGGATGCGGTCGGGCTGTGTGCGGGCAAGGCGCAGCTGATGCTTAAAGGGCCACTGGAATGGCTGGGTGATTTCCCGGCGGCCGGTTGGCACCTGACGGCCGCGCAGCTGCGCAAGTACGCCGCCAGGGGCCGGCCGTTCCCCAAGGAGCGCTGGTTGGCGGCATCCTGCCACAGTGCCGAAGAGCTGGCGCTGGCTGAGCAGATGGGGGTGGACTTTGTCACCTTGTCGCCAGTGCAGGCTACCCAGACTCACCCTGAGGCGGTGCCGTTGGGATGGGATGAGGCGCAGCGGTTGATTGCCGGGTTCAACAAGCCGGTTTACCTGCTGGGTGGGGTAGGGCCGGGTGAGCGCGAGCATGCTTGGGAAGCCGGGGCACAGGGCGTAGCCGGGATCCGGGCTTTCTGGCCCGAGGTTTGAGTCCCCTGTAACAGGGGCCGCTGCGGGGCCCATTCGCGGGGCCCGCTCCTACAGGAAACTCACAAGCTTCAAGCCTGCTCGAAACCTGTGGGAGCGGGCAAGCCCGCGAATGGGCTGCAAAGCAGCCCCAGAAGTATCAGCCTTTCGGTTTCTCTGCGGGCTGCCACAAAACCTCAGCCACCCCCTGGCGCCGCCCGATGATCCGCGCCGCCACGAACAATAGATCGGAAAGCCGGTTGATATACGCCAAACCAACGCCTTCCAGCGGCTCCATGGCATTCAACTGCTGGCACCGGCGCTCTGCACTGCGCGCCAGACTGCGGCACACATGCGCCTGCGCCACCAGCGCCGAACCACTGGGCAGAATGAAGTTCTTCAGTGGCCCCAGCTCTTCGTTCCACACATCGATGGCCGCCTCCAGGCGTTCCACTTCCGCCAGGTTCAACGCCTGGTAACTGGGCATCGCCAGCTCGCCACCCAGGTCGAACAAGCGGTGCTGACACGGCGCCAATACTGCGGTCACTTCATTCAGCCCGTGCTCGGCGAGCCCCGCCAGCAGCAACCCCAACTGGCTGTTCAGGCTGTCCACCTCGCCAATCGCTTCGATCCGCGGGTGGTCCTTGGGCACCCGGCGGCCGTCGCCCAGGCCGGTTTCGCCTTTGTCGCCGGTGCGGGTATAAATCTTCGAAAGGCGGTAGCCCATGTCATTGCTCCGTTCTGGCCGGCACCGCCGCTGCCGGCTGGGTGAGGGGCAGGCGTAGGGTAAAGCAGGTGCCTTGGCCTGGCGTGGATTGCACTTCCATCTGCCCCTTGTGGTTGTTGGTGATGATGAAGTAGGAGACCGACAGGCCCAGGCCGGTACCCTGGCCGATTTCCTTGGTGGTGAAGAACGGCTCGAAGGTGCGCTTGCGCACCGCCTCGGGCATGCCGACGCCGTTGTCTTCGACCTGGATTTCGGCCCATGGCGGGCTTAGCCGGGTGCGCAGTGTGATGCGTCCGGGCTCGCTGGGTTGCGGGCGTTGGTGGATGGCCTGGGCTGCATTCTTCAGCAAGTTGAGCAGTACTTGTTCCAGCTCGTTGGCGGTGCATGGCACCGGCCCCAGGTCGGGGTCGAACTGGCGCACGATGGCTTGCCCCTTGAAGTCGAAGCCGATGGCCAGATCGAAGTCATTGCCGGCAATTTCAAGCGCCTGATCGATCAGTGCCGGCAGCTCGCATGGCACCAGCTGGCGGTTGCTGCGGCGGCTGAAGCTGAGCATGTGGGTGACGATCTTCGCCGCCCGGGCGCCGGCCTGCTGAATGCCGTCGAGCAGTTGCGGCACCTCGCGGCTGTCCAGGTAGCGGTTGATCGTGGCCAGGTCGATGCCCAGCTCTTCGGCCTGTTCCTGGTTGCGCGGCAGGTCGGACGACAGGCGTCGGCGAATGTTCTGCACGTTGTGCAGGATAGCGCCCAGCGGGTTGTTGATTTCGTGCGCCATGCCGGCAGCCAGCCCCCCGACCGAGAGCATTTTTTCTGACTGCACCATCATCTCTTCCAATGACAGACGCTGGGTGATGTCGTCGATACGAATGACCACGCCGCGCCCGCCGCCGCCCGTCAGTGGGTAGAAGGTCAGGGCGTAGTGGCGTAGGTCGTCGCCCTTGGGCCAGGTTACCCGCTCGATCTTCGCCACTCGATGTTTTTCCACGGTTTCCTTCAGTTGCGGGAGGAACGGCTTCAGCGGCTCGAACGCAATGAACACCGGCTGGTTAAGTGCCTCGTCCAGTGGCGTGCCGGAAAGCACCGTGGCTTCGTGGTTCCATTGGGTCACGTAAAGCTGTTCGTCGAGGGCGATCAGTGCCGAGGGCATCGAGTCGATGATGCTGTTGAGGTAGTTCTGAAAACCGGTGAGCTTTTTCTCGATCTTGCTGCGTACCTGTACTTCCAGTTCCAGCTTGCGGTTGGTGTGGCGGGTTTCTTCGGCAAGGCCCTGAGCCTGGTCGTAGGCACTCTGGAACTCGTCGCGGGCGCTCTTGAGCTGCTGCTCGCGGGCCTCGATGCGCGACAGCATGGTGTTGAAGGCCTCGGCCAGGCTGCCGATTTCATCATCGTTGCCGCGTTGGGCGCGCAAGGCGTAGCTCTCTTCGCGGGTAACCTGGCGGCTGAGTTCCTCAAGCTGGTTGATCGGTTGGGTGATCAGGCGTTTGATCTGCCGGGCGATGACGATCCATAGCAGGACACTGAACACCAGGATGCCCAGGCTGGCGCTGAGTGTGCCGGTGTAGAAGGCCGTGGGCAGTTCGCTGCTGGCTACCAGCAGCAAGTGTGCCGGTGGGTTGGCATCGCGGGGGATGCGGATCAACTGAGTGCTGCGAAACTCCATCAGGCGCCAGCCGTCGATGTTGCGAAAACGTTTGGGCAGGGCCAGCGGCTCGCCATGCTGCAACTGCGCCAGCATTCGGCCATCGCCACCGTAGACCGCGGCGGCGCGCAGCGGTGTGTAACTGTCCAGTTCCTTGAGCAGGGCACGGGCGGTTTCCGGGGTGTCGCCGGCGCGGGCTGCAAGCTGAGGATTGGCCACCAGCCGGCCGATGGTCTGCATGGCCTGGGGCGCCATGCTTTCCTGGGTGATCCAGTAGGCGGCGCTGATGAAGGTGAGGTTGGCCATCAGCAAGATGGTCACCAGCAATACCAGCAGGGCCGCCAGCAGCTTCTGCCCGACCGGGAGGTTTTCCAGGCGTTGGCGCAAGGTCATGGGCAAGGCAATGTCCGTATCCGGTTGAAGGGCCGCGTCAGTCGCAGGGCAAACCACGCGCGCGCAGGTTTTCGACCAAGCGCTGCAGCAGGTGTTCCAGCTGCGGCAAGTGCAGGCCATGACGGCCCGCAGCGCGGCAAGCATGGCCGAGCAGGTAGTGCAACTCGGTGCGTCGTCCTGCATGCACGTCCTGGTACATGGAAGAGTAGTTGGCTGCGGTGGCGAGGATTACCCGCTGCACTTCTTCCTCCAGCCCCTCGGCTGCTTGCGGCTGGCCGCAACGGCGCAGCAGTCGGGCCAGTTCGACGCACAGGGCTTGCACTTCACCCAGGTGCCCCAGCAGCCCGCCATTCTGGCAATCGTGAAGCACGGTCAGCGGGTTGATGGCGCAATTGAGCGCCAACTTGCGCCACAGGCGGGTCAGTATGTCTACTGTCCATTCTGCGGGGATACCGGCCTCGTGCAGGTCATCGAACCAGGCGGGGATCATTGGGTTACGTGGGTCGCCCAGCCAGTTGAAGCCATGGCCGGCAAAACGCACCTGCCAGTCCCCCTCGCGGAAGGCGCCTTCGGTGCTGGAGGCGAAGATGCAGCGAGCGTGCGGCACCAGGTCTGCGACTTCATCCTGGCTGCCAAGGCCATTCTGCAACAGCAGCACTTCGGCGCTCTCGGCCAGCCGTGGCGCTAGACCGGCAATCGCCGGGGCAGCGTCATAGGCCTTGCAGGCCACCAGCAGCCGGTGGATCGGGCCTTGCGCTTGCGCCGTTTCGGCAGGTATGGCGTAGTGCCGGGTTTGCTCCTGTTCGACCAGGGTCAGGCCACCGGCCTGCTGATAAGCCTGTAGCCGTTGCCCGTCACGCAGGATCAGGCGCACGGCCTTGCCTGCGCGTGCCAGGCGGCAGGCCCACAGACTGCCAAGGCTACCGGCGCCGAGAATATGCCAGGTGCTGCTCATATGCGTTTCGCAACCCGTTATAATGAGCCCGCATTTTAACCTTCAAACCCAGCGCGCTCCATCTTCAGCCTGAGCGCGCTTTTATTTTGGGAGAACAACCATGCCTTCGTTCGACGTGGTATCGGAACTGGACAAGCACGAAGTGCAGAACGCGGTCGACAACGCCATCAAGGAACTGGACCGCCGCTACGACCTCAAGGGCAAAGGCACCTTCGAGTTCAAGGACAAAGAGCAGACCGTGATGCTCACCGCCGAGGAAGAGTTCCAGCTCGAGGCGATGCTGGAGATCCTGCGCCTGGCACTGGTCAAGCGCAAGATCGACGTGAAGTGCCTGGAAACCAAGGACCCCTACGCCTCCGGCAAGGAAAAGAAACAGGAAGCCAAGTTCCGCGAAGGCATCGACAAGGACCTGGCAAAAAAGATCGTAGCCACCATCAAGGATGGCAAGCTGAAAGTACAGGCCGCCATCCAGGGTGAGCAGGTACGGGTAACCGGCAAGAAACGTGACGATCTGCAGGAAGCCATTGCCCTGCTGCGCACCAAGGAATTCGACATGCCGCTGCAGTTCAACAACTTCCGCGACTGATGCGGGGGTGGCCCGGAACCCCGATGGCCAAATGATGTCCATGGGGGCCGTGGTTGCGTAATAACACGCGCGGCCTGTTCTACCGTGTACTTGCCGCTCGGCATCAGGAGATGAATATGGATTTGAACGCTGAGGTCGACCAGCTCGTCCGCCAATCCCAAACGTGGATCCCTTTGATCATGGAATACGGCAGCCGTGTGCTGCTGGCACTGCTGACCTTGGCGGTCGGCTGGTGGATCATCAACAAGGTCAGCGCCCGCCTCGGCAAGCTGGTTGGCCTGCGCAACGCCGACCTGGCGCTGCAGGGCTTCATCAGCACCCTGGCGAACATCGTGCTGAAGGTGCTGCTGTTGGTCAGCGTGGCCTCGATGATCGGCATCGAGACCACCTCGTTCGTCGCCGCCATCGGTGCCGCAGGCCTGGCCATCGGCCTTGCCTTGCAGGGCAGCCTGGCGAACTTCGCCGGTGGTGTGCTGATCCTGATGTTCCGCCCGTTCCGTATCGGTGACTGGATCGAGGCGCAGGGCGTTGCCGGCACCGTCGACAGTATCCAGATCTTCCACACCGTGCTGCGCACCGGTGACAACAAGACGGTCATCATGCCCAATGGCAGCCTGTCCAACGGCATCATTACCAACACCAACCGCCAGCCGACGCGCAAGGTGGTGTTCGATGTGGGCGTTGACTACGAGGCCGACCTGCAGAAGGCCCGCAATGTGTTGCTGGAGCTGGCAAAGGACCCGCGTGTTCTGCAAGACCCGGCACCGCAGGCGGTCGTGTCGACGCTGGGCGACAGCTCGATCACCGTATCGCTGCGCTTGTGGACCAAGACCTCCGATTACTGGGATGTGATGTTCATGCTCAACGAGTATGCGCGTGACCGGTTGAAAGCCGAAGGGATCGACATTCCGTTTCCGCAGCGGGTTATTCGCGTGGTGCAGGAGACTGCAACGCAGTAATACCGCGTTCAAGCCGGGGCCGCTTTGCGCCCCTTCGCGGGCAAGCCCGCCCCTACGAGGACATACGTGTTTGTAGGAGCGGGCTTGCCCGCGAAGGGGCGCAAAGCGGCCCCAGCTTTTTCCGACCCTGATTACACTTGTTCACAGCAATTTCCAGCCATTTCTGGCATATAGCGTGACCCCGCCCGCCACACCCGATACGCCATCATGAAACCACTGCTGTATATCACCCCTCTGCGTGCCTTGCTGTTCGGCCTGACCCTGGCCCTGTTCGAACTGCTGACCTACCTGGCCAGCGACGCGGTCATGCCGGCCATGCCGGTCGTGGTCAGCGACCTCGACGCCAGCCCCGAATACATTCCCCATGCCCTCAACCTGTACCTGCTGGGGGGCGTGGTACTGCAATGGCTGATCGGCCCGTTGGCCGACCGTTATGGACGGCGCCCGTTGCTGCTGGTCGGCTGCGCATTCTTTGGCCTGGCCTGCCTGGCTACCTTCTGGGTCCAGGACATCGGCCTGTTCAACCTGTTGCGCCTGTTGCAGGGCATTGGCCTGGGCTTTGTGGTCACCGTCAGCTACCCAGCCCTGAACGAGGCTTTCAGCGAGGCTGATGCCGTACGCATGATGGCCCTGCTGGCCAACATCGCCTTGCTGTCGCCCCTGCTCGGGCCGCTGGTGGGCACCTTGCTGCTGCAATGGCTGGACTGGCGCTGGCTGTTCGTGGCGTTCGCCATCGGCGCGGTGCTGGCCTGGCTGCTGCTGTACCGCCTGATGCCGGAAACCCTGGGCGTGGAGCGCCGTGACGGCTCGCGGCTGGCGTTCACGCCGATTCACCTGCTGCCACTGTTGGCGGGCTATGGCCAGTTGCTGGGCAACCGCCGCTTCGTTGCAGGCAGCGCCGCCCTTGGGTTGGTCGGCTTACCGCTGATTGGCTGGATTGGCCTGTCGCCGGTGCTGCTGATTCACGATGAGGGGTTGAGTACCCTGGAGTATGCCTTGTGGCAGTTGCCGGTCTTTGGCGGGCTGATCCTCGGTAACCTGATCATCAACCGTATTGCCGATCGCTACCCGCTGCCAGCCCTGGTGCGTGGCGCGCTCTGGCCATACCTGGCTGGCCTGTGCCTGATGGTGCTGGCGACTTGGCGCTGGCCCAGCGTGACCAGTGTGGTGGCCGGCATGTCGCTGTACGCGCTTGGGTTGGGCGTGGCCAATGCGGTGCTGTACCGCATGACGCTGTTCTCCAGTGAGCAGAGCAAGGGGCTGGTTTCGGCCATGCTGGGGATGATCACCATTGCCTTGCTGGGGCTCGGTGGAGCGCTGCTGGCGATGATTGGCGCCGGCGCCAGCTTGCTGCATTTTGCCCTGGCAGCGGGGGTGGCGGGGGCGTTGGCGCTGTGGCCGCTGTGGTTTGTGGTGGGTGGGCGGCCTGGGGAAGGGGCTGTTGCTTGATAAGCGGTATTGCCTGTGCCGGCCTCTTCGCGGGTAAACCCGCTCCTACAAGACAACGCGGCCTGGCCTCTTCGCGGGTAAACCCGCTCCTACAAGGCAACGCGGCCCGGCCTCTT
>NZ_JBICJR010000067.1:0-38041 GCF_043103245.1 Pseudomonas sp. YQ_6 | reverse complement strand
ATAGGCGCTGAATATCTCAAGCCGGGCACCTGGTAGCCTTGATGCAATCCCCTCCCCCTCCCCCTCCCCCTCCCCCAACCACACAACCCGCTACCAGACAAGCTAACAGTTGTCGAGATATGGTTGGGCCAGTCCTTTGCGTATACTGCAACCTATGTTCGCCCACACTGCTTTGCGCCAGCGTTGCGCCAAATGGCTTCTCGCAACCGGACTCTTTCTGCTGCTAGGTGCCTGCGTTGAAAAACCCAGCACCCTCGAGCGCGTGAAGGAGGACGGCGTGCTGCGCGTGATCACACGCAACAGCCCGGCAACCTACTTCCAGGACCGTAACGGCGAAACCGGCTTCGAATACGAACTGGTCCAGCATTTCGCCGACGATCTCGGCGTAAAGCTGCAGATCGAGACCGCCGACAACCTGGACGAGCTGTACGACGCCCTCGGCAAACCCTCCGGCCCTGTACTGGCTGCCGCCGGCCTGGTCAGCAGTGAGCGGCGCAAAACCCAGGTGAGATACTCCCATCCCTATCTGGAGGTGACCCCGCAGGTCATCTACCGCAACGGCCGCCCGCGCCCCACCGGCGCCAAGGGTTTGGTCGGCAAGAAAATCATGGTACTCAAGGGCAGCAGCCATGCTGACCAGCTGGCCGAGTTGAAAAAGCAGTACCCGGCCTTGCAATACGAGGAGTCCGACGCCGTCGAAGTGGTCGACCTGCTGCGCATGGTGGACGAAGGTCAGATCGACTTGACCCTGGTGGACTCCAACGAACTGGCGATGAACCAGGTGTATTTCCCCAACGTGCGGGTCGCCTTCGATTTGGGCGAAACCCGTGACCAACGCTGGGCAGTGGCCGCAGGCGAAGACAACAGCCTGCTCAACGAAATCAACGAATTTCTCGACAAGGCGCAGAAAAACGGCACCCTTCAACGCTTGAAGGACCGCTACTACGGTCATGTCGACGTACTTGGCTATGTCGGCGCCTACACCTTCGCCCAGCATCTGCAACAGCGCCTGCCCAAGTACGAGAAGCACTTCAAGAGCTACGCCAAGGTCGAGCAGGTCGACTGGCGCCTGTTGGCAGCCATCGGCTACCAGGAATCGATGTGGCAGCCGGAAGTCACCTCCAAGACCGGCGTGCGCGGCCTGATGATGCTGACCCAGCGCACCGCCCAGGCCATGGGTGTGTCGAACCGACTGGACCCGAGGCAGAGCATCCAGGGCGGCGCCAAGTACTTCAAGAAGATCAAAGAAGAGCTTGACGACAGCATCAAGGAGCCGGACCGCACCTGGTTCGCCCTTGCCGCCTACAATGTCGGTGGCGGCCACCTGGAAGACGCCCGCACCTTGGCCAAGCGCGAAAAGCTCAACCCGAACAAGTGGCTGGACGTGAAGAAGATGCTGCCGCGGCTGGCTCAGAAGCAGTGGTATCGGCAGACCAAGTACGGCTATGCCCGTGGGGGCGAACCGGTGCATTTCGTGGCCAACATCCGCCGTTACTACGACATCCTCACCTGGGTGACCCAGCCGCAGCTCGAAGGCCAGGTGGCCGAGGGCAACCTGCATGTGCCCGGGGTCAACAAGGACAAGCCAGCGGATAAGTCGTCGCCGATGTAAGTCAGCAGGCCTCTTCGCGGGTAAACCCGCGCCTACAAGATTTGCGCAGAGCCTGCAGGAGCGGACTTGCCCGCGAAGAGCCCGGTGCAGCTCAAGCCTTGGCCCGGCGGGCCTTGAAGAAGTCGCTGAGGATCTGCCCGCACTCTTGCGCCAGCACCCCACCCTCCACCATCACCCGGTGGTTGAGAAAGCCTTGGCCAAAGAACTGCCCCTGGCTCTGCACGATCCCGGCCTTGGGCTCCAGCGCGCCAAACACCACGCGCATCACCCGCGAATGCACGATCAACCCTGCACACATGCTGCACGGCTCCAGGGTCACATACAGTGTGCTGCCGGGTAGCCGGTAGTTGCTGGCCGACCTGGCTGCCGCCCTGATCGCCACCATCTCGGCATGCGCGCTGGGGTCACTGTCGATGATCGGTCGGTTGAAACCCTGGCCGATCACCTGGCCATGCTGCACCAGCACCGCCCCCACCGGTACCTCGCCCAGCGCCGCGCCTTCGGCGGCCAAGGCCAGCGCCAGACGCATGAATTCCTGATCGCGACTGCGATCGATGATCTGCGGGCGCATCAGACCACCGCGATCGCGGCCATCAGGCCGGTTTCCATGTGGTCGATGACGTGGCAGTGAAACATCCAGGTCCCAGGGTTATCCGCCACCAGTGCTACCTGGGCGCGCTCGTTCTTGCCCAGCAAGTAGGTGTCGGTGAACCACGGTTCCTTGATGTCGTGACGGTTGGAGGCGATCACCTTGAAGCTCATGCCATGCAAGTGGATCGGGTGCTGATACTGGGTCATGTTCTTAAGCTCGAAGATGTAGCTCTTGCCTTTCTGCAACGTGGCGATGGGGCGGTCGGCGCAGGTCTTGTCGGTAATATCCCAGGCCTGGCCGTTGATCTGCCACATGCTCGACGGCTTGGCCGGATCAGGGGTGACAGAGACGTTGGCCGCCCACTCGAAATTGAAGTTCAGCTTTTCGGCATTCTCCAGGTCCGGCTCGGCGATCGGATTGGGCGGCAGCGCTGGCGGCCAGTCACTCGGCACGTCGTTGCTGGCCACCGAACGCAGGGTGCCCAGGCGCACGAAACCGTCGCGCAGGGAAATTTCCTCACCCGCCTCGGGAATGCGGATGGCGAGGCAGATACGCATGCCCGGGCCTAGCCAGTACTCATCCAGCGCTCGCGGGGTCACCGGGTTGCCGTCAAGGGCATAGATTCTCGCCTCGCAGTTGCCCTTGAGGTTGAGGCGGTAGGTCCAGGTGTTGTCCAGGTTCAGCAGGCGCACCCGCACCACCTGGCCGGCCGGTAGCTCGGTGATCGAGTCGGCCTGGCCGTTGATGGTGATCAACCGCCCGGCAGTGCCGTTGCGCGCGGCCTCGCGCGGGATGCTGAAAGGCAGCCATGCGCCCTGCTCGTCCACATGCCAGTTCTTCAGGCTCAGCGTACGCTCATGCAGGAACCCGGTGGGTTCACGCTCCTCGACGATCAGCGGCCCGACCAGACCGCGGCCTAGCTCCTCGGAGCTGCTGACATGGGGGTGATACCAATAGCTGCCGGCGTCCGGCACGCGGAATTTGTAATCGAAGTACTCACCAGGCTTGACCGGCAGTTGCGAAACGTATGGCACACCATCCATCTCCAGCGGCAGGCGGATGCCGTGCCAGTGGATGGTGGTTTCGACCGGCAGGTGATTGATGAAACGCACCCGCAACCAGGTGCCTTGGCGTACCCGCAGTTCGGTGCCAGGTGCCGATGGGCCGAAGGCCCAGGCTTCGGTCTTGAAACCCGGCACCAGCTCCACTTCCAGTGGGGCGGCAATCAGCTCGTAGTCGTGCCCGGCATTCTCGTCCTCGACCTTGCCCAGCCAGTAGCGCGCCGCGCCCCCGGCGCCCAGGCCTACCACAACCAGACCAGTAAGGCCTTTGAGCATTTGTCGACGGGTAAAGGACATCGGTGCGGGTACCTCGTTTCTGCGCAATCAGTCTGCCAGCAGGGGCTGGCGATGAAGGGCGAATACGATACACCTGCATTTGCGAAATATTAAGTGAAGTCTTGTCGCACGACCGGTTAGCGGCCGCGATCGCCAGTGGCAACCCGCTCCCCCCTCGGTACCCAACCAACGCCCCGGGGCTGGCTTGCCGAATTCAGGGTGGGCTGCTTAAGTCTAAAAACGGGGTGCGCAGGTGCTGGCCTTTTGCCCGCCTATCGCGTCAGACAAGACGCCAGCTCTGTGAATGCGAAGGTAGACACCATGTGGCTCAGGAATTCATTACTGCATATCTCGCTCCTGCTCGCTGCAGGCCTGCTGCTGGCACCGAAGATCATCCTGATCGAGTTTTTCTCCCATCGATGGGTGGAGACCGGTATTTTCGATATTGCCCTGTACTTGCTTCAAGACGTGCTGTTAGTGGTCGCCCTCTATGTGATTGCCGCCAACACCATTACCAGAAACAAATTCAACTTCTATCTGTTGAGCATCGCCTCAGGCGCCTTGCTGCTGTTCCTGCTGGTGGACATGCGTGTTCGGGAGCTATGGCTGAAGCCACTGGACTGGCAACTGATAAGCTACAGCCTGCAAAACGCAAGCAACCTGACCTCCGGGGCCGAGGTGTTTCTCACGCAAGCTGCCGGTTTCGGGCACACATTCAGGTTCATTGTCTTTGTGCTTTTTCTGGCTTACCTGGCGACCTGGTCTTTCGCTGGGCTGGCAACCTGCATCGCTTATAAAGAACAGCGCACCCGCACAGTAAAGAAAAGACAGCACCTCTGGGCATCACTGCTGGTGATAGGCGCCCTGCTCTTCGGCTCCATCCATGCCAAAGACGCGCGCTATCACCTGAACGAAAACATTGTCATCAGCCCGCTGGTCACAACACTCAGAAACACCACTTCCTTGACCGCAGCGCCGCATAGACCATCGCTGCCATTCGAACAACCCGCCTACCCGCTGACCAGCGTCAACGAAATCCGAAAACTTCAATCTCACCCCACGCCAGACTTCAAGAACCTGGTCTTCATCGTTCTGGAGTCAGTGCGCTGGAACAGCGTGTTTGCTCCCGACATCAAAACCGCCGAGCGGTACCCCACCTTCGATAAGCTCGCTCGGGAGGGCATGCTCTTCAAATCGTACGTCTCAGTGCCTCACTCGTCCAAAGGCTACCACGCGATCCTGACGGGGCTGCATGCCTACCCTGATATTGAAGTCAAAGAGGCCATGCACCTGCTACAACCCAGTGTCATCCATGAGCTGAAGAACAGGAAAAACATGGAAGCCGTCGCCTTCAGCTCGCTGTACCTGCAGTTCGAAAACATGGAGGGCTTCCTGAAATCCATCGGTGTGTCGAATGCTTACGCAGTTTCGGAGCTCATCCCCGCCGAGAACCGCTCACAAAACGCCAGCAGCTTCGGTGAAAGTGATGAGCAGCTGTTTTCGTCCAGCATCGCTTACCTGGAAAACATCAAAAAGAATGGCAAGGGTTTCATCGCGCTCTACTTCCCAAGCGCAGCCCACTACCCCTACCAATGCAGCCAAGGGCCCCCATTACAGAGCGAGCTGGAAAAGTATGAAGACTGCATAGCCAAGACAGACAGCGTGCTGAGTGAAATGCTGACATCCTTCGACAAGCAAGGCCTTCTGGACTCGACATTATTCGTGCTCGTGGGTGACCACGGTGAGTCGTTTGGTGAGCACGGTCTGTTCATCCACAACGCTTCCATGTACGAAGAAGAAGTGAGCGTACCCCTGATTTTCTGGGGCAAGGGAAAGTCACTGCCCAAACCCGCCTCAACGACCAGTCACCAGATCGATATTGCGCCCACGGTTGCCGATTTTTTTGGTGTGACCGATTCCCCCCTCTCTGTACAAGGCATCAGCTTGTTGAGGGAACATGGGAAACGCACATTCTTCATGTCCACGTTCTTTGACCAACTGGCGTCAGCCTTGGTGGAGCACCCTTACAAATACATATACGAATTCAGTTCGGACACCCTGACTAAATACAATATCGAGGATGACCCGCAGGAAAAGCACCCGCAACGCGTGGAGGGTGACGAGTTCATCGCAGTGAGGAGCAGGCTGCTTTCCTATAACGCCTACCAGAAAGCGCTATTTGCCAGAAAGCCAGAAGAATAAGCAATCTGAACGAACAAGAACCAGAAAGCCCGCAATCATGCGGGCTTTCTGGTGTATCCGTCCTGCGGGTGCCAGCTTGGGCTGGCTACCCGATCACTCCCACTCGATCATTAACAAGCCACCCGAGCCCGCTTGGCTAAAGGGATTGGCTGAAATTGATATGGGGCTTACCGTCACTTCTACCGTCAATCGCGTAGAGCTTTTGCTGACGCAGGAGATAGATCGATTTGCGGGGTGACGGCTCTGGCGACACCATCATCAATCAGCCCTCATATTATCCGTACCCTGCCCCCGAGACGAGCGTAAGCGATCCATGAACCCCACCTACCGCAAGGTGAGGCCATCGTTTACCGTGGCATTTCCGGTGAACAGTTCCACGGCAACAGCGCTTCATAATCTGCCACCGACTGCGCATGGGGCAGCCGCTCCAGTACGTGGCGCAGCCACGTATAAGGCTCCTGGCCGTTGATCTTGGCGGTCTCGACTAAACTGTAGAGCTGAGCACTGGCGGCGGCACCCTTGGGCGTGTCGCTGAACAGCCAGGCTTTGCGGCCAATCACAAATGGCTTTATTGCGCGCTCTGCCGGGTTATTGTCGATCGGCAAATACCCAGCCTCCACATAACGCTCCAGCCGACTCCAATTGCTCGCCAGGTAATTCACCGCCTTGCCGAGCACACTTTGCGACGTCACATGTGGCTGCGTTTTGTCCAGCCAACTTTTCAACTGCCCCAGGATCGGCAGGCTCTTCTCCTGCCGGCCAGTCAATCGCTGCTCATCACTGGCGTCCTTCAGTTCACGCTCGATGCCATATAGCTTATTGATCAATGACAGCGCCATATCCGCGCGTCCGGCTTTGCCCTTGGGCTGCACTTTCTGAGCTTCAACAAACTTGCGACGCGCATGCGCCATGCACGCCAATCGTTCGACACCCGGCTGCAACGCCAAGGCGTTGTAGCCGGCGTAATCGTCCGTCATCACATAGCCGCGATAACTTTCCAGCAAGCGCAACGGCACCTCCTGCGCACGGCTGGAGGTGTAGTCGAACAGCACGACTTTCCGATCCGGTGGCCCACTGGCTTGCACCCACATCCAGGATTGGCTGGTCGGGTCTCGATCCGGTTCTATAAGAACTTGGACGCGGGTTTCATCGCAATGGATGACCGGGCTTTCCAGCAACCGGTCGCGCACCAGATTCAGCAGTGGTTGCAGGTGCTCACCGCACTGAATCACCCAGCGCGCCAAAGTCTGACGCGGAATCTCGAAACCGTGTCGGCTCAGCACCGTTTCAAAACGGTGCAGCGGCAAGCCATCGACATACTTGGTGGCCAACAGCATGGCCAGCACGCTCGGGCTGGCCATGCTCTTCTCGATCAACTGTGCGGGTTTGTCAGCGGTGACCGGAGCGGCTTCACAACCACGGCAACCGTAAATTTTACGGATGTGTTTGAGCACCCGGATCTGCATCGGCACGATATCCAGCTGCTCGCTGGTTTCTTCACCGATCACGTGTTTGCGGCAACCACAGGCACAGGCCTGCTCGTGTTCGGGCAGTTCGTGGATGACTTCGATGCGCGGCAGGTCAGCGGACAGCGGTTTGCGCTTGCCACGACGGAGTGTTCGCGACCACTTCTTCGTCGTCATCGACCGGAGGTATCGACAGGCTTTCCGGTTCGTTGAACAACGCGAGCTGCGGCGTGTTGGTTTCAACGGTCTGCTCGGACTTGCGACTGAACAGACGGTCGCGCAGTAGCTTGACCTGCTCTTTGAGATCGACGATCTGGCCCTTATCGACCGTGCGCTCCATCAATAACTGCGCAAGCATCTGCTTGAGCAGTACGGGGTCATCGGGAAAGTCTTCGGGCATGGAAATCATGCCCCGGATTATACCGAATCAGGCGACGAATCGCAGCGTCAAAACCTGATGCGGGCGATTGCGCCAGAGGTCAAAACCGTCGAGTAACCAGTTCAGTTCCTGAACGGTGAGGACAATCGCTTCGTCGGTGGCGTCAGGTGATGTTTTGAATCGCTCGGATTCCAGGCGCTTGAGCCAAAGACAGAAGCCGTTGCGCTCCCAGTACAAGATCTTCACACGGTTGCGGGATTTGTTGAAAAATACGAAGAGCACGGGGTCGAACACCGCCACCTTGATGTCCAACTCGACCAGCGCCGCCAAGCCATCAATGGATTTTCGGAAGTCGACGGGCTTGGGGTAGAGATAGACTTTTTCGACTTTGGCGTCGGGACGCATCATGGCGTGCGGGCTCCAGAAAGAAATCGGGAGCACAGCATCAGCAATCAGCTGAGCGCTTTGAATGTGGGGTTCATGGAGCGCTTACATCTGAAGCAGATCGGGAGCGGAACGGCTTCAGACTTCAACGTCAGAGGCGCACTTTCGCAGGCAGAAATCGCAGCGGGACTTTCTCAACACAATCGGCCAATTGCAGCCCTTCGTGACGGGCAAAAATCGGCCAATTTGACCGAGCGGGGACTTGTCGTCTCATGAGCCTAACGGGGTAGAACCCCTGACTTAAGGTGGACGGCTGTGCTCCGCGATTACCTGAAGTGCTCGCGAAAGCTGGCCCTGAAATCCAACGGCGTCAGGTAGAGCTGGTTCGACAGATCGCCACGCAGGATAAAGAGTCTCGGATCACTACTGAACTGGAACACCCGATAGAGGTAAAACTGGTCGTCTGTCTCTCTAGAGAATTCCAACTCGTTGTGGCTGACGATGAACGAAGTCGCGATACCTCCATTCGTGGCTTTCACCTCGATGTAACGATGTAACACCTCATTCTCGAACGAGAGGATATCGTAGCCGGCGCCATCGCCTCGGGATTCCGAGACCCAATCTAGCTGCTGGAATAGCCCAGGATGGCCCATTTCCGTCAACCGGTGCTGCTCGTAGCCAATTACCCAGTGCTCTCCTGACCGTCCTAGCTTGCGGTTCGCTTCGTCCTGGGCGGCGTAGTCGAGTTTGCGTGGTAGTCGATGTCGAACAGGCGCTGGCACAACAAGCTTCTGTCGCTCTTCCTTAGTCGGAGAGTCAACCAGAACGGCCGAGTAAGATTTCTCCGCCGGGGTTTTCACCTCCTCCAACGCATCGACTATCTTGCCCACTGCTACCGAATGTTGGATGACGTACTCCTGCACAGCCTTGCGCAATAGCAACTGACTGTTGCCGCGTGGTTTGTAGCCTTGGATGAAAGGCAACCCCAGACCAGCGAGGACAGCACTGATGTTCTGATGCTTCAACTCGACGGATGCCTTGCTGCGCCCATTGAGTTGCTTGCGCAGCATCTCGTTGTGCTCAGACTTGTTGTAGGCCAAACCATCAGCTTCTAATCGCAGCATTTCGAAATAGTCTGCGACGGTAGACTGGACCTCGTCTTCTGACCAGTCCTCCCCGATGCGGCGAACTTCGAAGCCCAATGACTGAAGAAGGGGCACCACAGTCGCTTCGCCGCCGGAAAAATCCTCCGCCCCCAGGACACCTTGATTGGGGAATTGCTTCCCGAAGGCAACACCCACGATCGCATTGGAATCGCAGAGCTCCCCCGTCCGAGGGTTGCGTACCAAGTAATCCCTGGATTTGCCGAAGCCGTAGCGCTTGAGGAACGCCACCCGGCCCAGTTGCGAAAACTCGTCCATTGCGGCCTGTACGGCGGCCGGGCTTCTTAGGAGGGAAAGCTGGGGCACTGGCTACACGTCCTTGCAGTAATATTTCCGAACAACTGTCAGCTTTGTCCTACACAAAATCAAGACTTGTAAGAGCCTCACCAACGTCCCAAGCCGAACGGTCACACCTAGATGGAACGTCCTACATCAATGACTTCACACTCGACGGTGGCCTTCTGGTGTATCCGCTCCATATAAAGACCAGCCCAGAATACAACAAGCCCCATCGAAACTTGCCTGATCAAAACGCGGGATAGCGATCACTAAAGAAATAGCTAGGCGCTGGTACGCCCGCAGAACGAAAGTAACAAAAAATTAGATCCACCTCCCAGGAAACGGAGTTTTCGAGCTACGCCATTTGAATCCAGAATCAGATCAAAGTTCACCAAATAGCTGCAGAAAACATAAAATCATAGCCAATTTTTCGTCAAATCACCCTTTAACAAAACAATGCCCGCTATAGCGGGCATTACTATTAAGCCGAGAAATTGAAATGTTTCTTGCCCGCCAACCTCAAGTACTCCGAATCGAGTATTCCAACTCGCATCCATCTACTAGCCAAACTAGCCATCTCACTCATTGCCCGGCCATACCGCATTTCACCTAGCCAGATGAACTCAACGGAGTCTGTGCCCGCGCCCACCGATCTGAATATAAACGTACTACCACCACCATCCTCTATCTTATCGGCGCGAACTCGTTGAGTATCATCTGAAAGGAAAGTGAATGTAGCCACCTGCGGATACGTCTTATCAAAATACAGGCCTACTGATCGACCATCTTGACCTTTAACAACCAGACTATATGGCTTACTACTCTCCCGCCCCTCCATAAAAACAAAGGGCCGCTCTTTGTTTATACGAATAGCATCGCATGCAGGAGTGAAACAGAGAAAATACTTTGAGACCCCATCCGCACCAGTTTGCTTCAGTAAAGTTCCGGTCGTCAAAGATGGTCGCCATGAGTCAGAAAGCACCGCAGTAGAACCACCAAATGCTTCCCGCCTAAAGGCAGCTAACCGTGAAAATTCGTTCTCAGAGCTATATGCCTCGGCATCGGTACGCACCAGAGACTGAGTAACTTTGTGCCTATGCTTTTCAGGAAACGGCTTTTGACTCCCATCAAGCAATCTAAATCCAGATTCGGAAACACCATTGGCCAACATACCATTGATCGATACCCTATCAATAGTTAACTGCTCTCCAGCCTGAGTAGGCCTGACTTCCCTAAGGTTAAGCCACATCGAAATCACATCAGGCTCAAGATAGTCATCCGCAACGCTATCCAAACCAATCGCATTATCGCACTCAGCTACCAACAGCTCCCGCATTAACTCTGCAACATCGCCTGGAGGGTCTGTAATAAGCCTATTAGCAACATACGCCGAGTCTAACCCGCCGCTAAATCTAGTTAACATGTGATGCGTATTTTTTCGCACCGCCCCAACTGCCGCCAACGCGAAAGCTGGAATAAGACCATTTGCCAACTCCGCAAAAAGATCAATCAACCGAACAGGCAATGATTCAGCATCAATCTCATCCTTATTAGCAAGGACAACGAGGGAGCTTTTACTCTTGGCTATGTAAGGAAACCCTTCTATTCCAGGCGCTTGCTCGAATACAACTCCATGCACAGTGAGCTGATCCCTCGCCTGGTTAAAGATATGATCATCGAGAGTTTCACCAGTGTATATACAAATCAACCGCATCCGCCCGTTTTCACTATAATCGGACTCCGCAATTTCCCTCAATAGTTCAAGGGTCAATCTTGACGAACGAGGCCTAAGCTGCCAATCAAGAACTAAAATATCTGCCGTCTTAGCCGCTCTAACAACACGTTCTTTGATAGCCTGTTCATTTTCATCACTATCTTCCGGGAGCACGAATGCACACGCCATCCCATGATAAGAGAATGTGTCAGATATTTTCCTAATATCCAGAACCTTCCTACTCTCGCCACTAACAGGAAGAGCGTTTTCCGGCTCTTCCAATACGTAGGAATTGTCATCCATCCCAGAGCCGCCAGCTTGCTCCACCGCGGCCACTTTGGATTGTGCGTCTCGCACGCCACTTAATCCGGGATCATTATCGACAACAACCGCTGTCTTCAAAAAATTTCTAACTGCTTTCCTTACATGCTCTGCCCAAGCGTCCTGAGGTGTCGGTTTTTTTACTTCAACCTCTTCGGCTAAAATCTCTTGAGAACTCATTCCTGCTCCCCCTGCTCTTCCATGGCATCCATGGGCGAAATCCTAAACACTGGATTGACATCCACACCTGATTCTACAAGCTCTATTTCAAACCCTTCGCGCTTTAGTGCTTCACGGCTAATCGCCAACCCCATACCTCGACCACCAACCTTTCTTGTCTCTCCCAGCTCAAAAATTCGGTCTCTATATCGTTCTTCAATGCCTGGCCCGTTATTGGAAATAAGAAAACCATACTCATCTGCATCAAGGATTATTTTCTTATCGCCCGCTGATCGAGTATTCAGCCAATATATCGCATTATCAACCACATTAATGAAAGCCCCCAAAAGAACAGAGGACCTGCACTCAACCACGTAGTCCCTAAAGGCAAAAGTTGGTTCAATTTTTATAAACGATGCGGCAAGCGGCTCGGCAAAAACATTCAGCACAACACGAAGAATCTCATCACCAGACAACTTAACCGCAGAGCGATGCATTCTTCGCCCCAGCGGATCAAGAACCTTAAGATATCCATCCAGATGCTCAATATGAGTACGCAAACGGCCGTAGACCTCACCTAGCTGAGGGTTCCGATCAGCCCAGGGCTTAAGCTCTCCCATCGTTTGTCGAATTCCCCGAGCAGCACCTAAAAATTCGTGCTGCAAAATTCCGACAGACATACCCATTTGAGCAAAGTCCGAATAGAACTCAACCTGCTCTTCAAGCGTTTGATTTCTTGCTTCAAGAGCGGCGAATCGATCGTCAAGTGTCTCGCGCTCTCTCACTCCCTCCGCCAGTTCAATCATCTGACGCTTTAGGGAGTCCAAAAGGTCGGTTTCATGGACTTTCAATTCAGCGAGTTTTTTCTCAACTTCATGCCGTGCTTGGTCGAGCCCATCTGGATTCTCAGCAGAGTTCCGGCTAAAGTCACTTACAAGCCTCTCTACATGAGCGCGCAATTCAGTGAACTCATCCTTAAGAACTTCTTGCACAGCGCTTTGCATTATTTCTGCAGACTCAACCGTTTCTCGACGCAGTATTACAAGATCACGTACAACGGCATCTTTTTCACGCTCAATATCTTGAAGAGCAATGCTTCTTCGCTCTGATGCGCTCACGCGCCCCTTAGTAGCATTAGCCAACAAACCGTCCACTTCAGCACGTAACGGCTCAATAATTTCTACCCGAATTTTTTCGGAGGAAGACTCATAAACCGGCCAATCCCGCTGCATTTTTTTGGTTGGCGCGAGCCCCCTAGGGAAATTAATTAGAGTTCTGCTGGCCAGAGCGCGCAAACGCTGCTTTACATCCAATTCAAGCAATCTAACCCTTGAGGCAAAGTCACCTAAATCAAGTTCAGAATTTATTGCCTCAAGCCTCTCACTTACGTAAGATCGAACTTTCGATGACTCGACCTCGAAGTACCCCTCATTATATGCTTCAAAAAACGAATCTAACTCCTGTTGAAATTTCTTACGACGACCATCTGCTTTTGCCTGCTGCTTCTTTAAAAGCTCCGCCTGAGCAATATAGGCTTCCTTTCCCTCCCAATAATACTCACCTTGTATGGCGTTTGGCTTGAAGAACTCATAAGCAAGCTGCTTGAAGAAGTTAACAAGAATTGATCGAAAATCGCGATAAGCAAGGTTTTCCCTGAAGCCTTCTCGCCCTGCTTTTTCAGTTAGCGAACCATTAACAGCATGACTAATTGCGACATAACCAAAGCCTCGCCGATACGAAAAGAACCAGTCCTTAGCAGAAAGAGTTCTTCTTTTTTCAATATCCAACCAATCCACATCCGAGTTCCCATATGGAAGAACGCGTATGCCATCTCGATAAATGTAAAGTCCACCAACCTTATCGGTCTTTCCACTCATTTGAGTCCAGTCCTCCGGCGAAAGACGGGACTCGGTTGATCGCCCCTGAACGTAACCATACCGAAACGAAAACGGGCCACATCTGGGCGCACGCCCTTTACCATCCGTCCAATTGCAAACGAATTTTCTGGGTTTACCGTAGATCGATACTGTTCCTACAAACTGACCATTTTCATCAAAGTCTCCTTCAAAATACTGGTCAGTCCTTGAGAAATCGTCACTACTAAAGAAGCTCCTAGGACCAATTCGCTCCTGCGCCTCCCCTTCCGAGGCATGATCACGAAACTCAGTTCTAATCACCGGCTCATCGAAAGCCATCGCATTAGAGAAGCCGAGTAGATTCCGCTCTAGCTTTGAGGACTCTTTGTCGCCTCCACCATCAATGTCGTCGTCCAGTTCCGGCGCTACAGGTAGGACGATGAAGTGAGTCCCGTACCCCTCACCAGCAAGGCTCAGTGGATTCTCCCTATCTTTGTTCAGGGTTCTATCTAGAAGATTCGGACCAATTGCCCGAACCCGTCTCAGATCCTCACTGAGCTGCTTGAATGCTTCCGGAGCAATATGGGGTTCAAGCGATTTGAGGTTACTTGCTACTTTATCCGCTAGATGCCCAATGTCTTCCTGGGTTGGCAATGTGCCGCCGGGAAACTCCTCGAGAGGCACATCGATTTCACTGACATCAAGCCCAGGTTGTTCAAAGAGCCCCCAATGAACGAGGGCGACTACAAGATCCTTCAGTCCATCCGGGCGGCTTGCACGACTCATCAAGATGGTGATCGGCGCAATTACCGCAATGGCCAGTCGACCAATCCCCTTTTCGCCCATGATGGATCGCTTGGGAAGGTTCTTTGGTCCGCGCCATTCAGGTTCATCCGAGCTACGGTTTGCTCCAACACGAGATTCGGTACCCAACGTGAGCCACCGATTCTCGACGTCGTGGCGGGTCATGCCATACCCATCATCACGAAGAACGAGCACACGATTACGCCGGAAGTAGTCGACCTCAACTCGTTCCGCGTAGGCGTCATGGGCGTTTTTAAACAGTTCGTGGATCGCGGTAGGGATACCCGCGATTTGCTGCCGGCCGAGCATGTCGACCGCTCTAGCTCTAACCCTGAGCTGTGTCATGAAGATTCCCAAGTCTTGAGGAGTTGTTAATTCTTTTTAGTATGGAGCCGATCCATGACCATTGCAGCCATTGAATCGGGAGTTTGGTGGGTCCAGAACCTCAGCACTTCCCAGCCCGCGGCAATTAGCACAGCGGTTACCCGTTCATCCCGGGCGCGGTTGTTTTGCAGTTTTTCTGCCCACCAGTCCCCATTCGCTTTCGGGATCGTACCGTGATCCGGGCAGGCGTGCCAAAAGCATCCATCCACGAAGACGGCCAGCTTGCTTCCTGGGAAGGCGATGTCGATATTGGAGCGCCCCAAAGGAATCGCCCTGGGCTTGTAGTGGACCCTGTAACGCAGGCTTGCTGAGAAGAGTAGTTTGCGAAGCGCCATTTCCGGTGCGGTGTCTTTGGTGCGGACACGCTTCATCACGGCCGATACCACTTCAGAGGATGATTTCGGCCGGAATGAAGGACGCTTGTACACGGAATCGTCAAGCTCTGAGTGCTGCCTTCAAGCTGCGAGCAATCGTGCGCATCATCGCAGGTGGCACAGCGTTGCCGATTTGAGTGGCAATCTGGCCCGCAGTCCCGTGGAAGATGTAGTCGTCAGGGAAAGACTGTAGACGCGCGGCTTCCCGCAGGGTGATGGCCCTGTTCTGAACAGGATGAGCGTAGCGCCCCCGGGTAATGTCGGTGCAACCAGTGGTGAGTGTGGGAGCCACGTCTTTCCATCTCATGCGACCGTAGGTGTCGGAGAACGAACTCTTCTTGGCCTTTTTGTGACACGCGAGTTGGAGCTCCAGGGGAAGAGACTCGCGACCACCGCCGTCCCAAGGAACATGCTTCAGCCGCTCAATATTGAGCTCCGAATGCTTGCGGGCGAAGTGAAGAGGATCCTCCCCAGGCAAGGCCTTACCCACTGGCGGCTCGGGTAACTCTTTGATCATCCCTTCAACGGTTCGCTTGCGGCGCTGGACGATACTCGTGGCGACCGACAGCGGCACACCTTTGGCTGCAACCAGGATCATGCGGGTGCGTCGCTGAGCCACTCCGAGGTCAGCTGCGTCGACTCGCATGGGTACCGCTACCGCATAACCGGACTTTTTCAGCCAGCGCCTGAAGCCGCCGAAAATCCTCGTCGACGCCAACCCAGGTACGTTTTCCAAGAACACCAGCGACGGCTCAAATCGGGTGATGAACTTCTTGGACTCGCCCACCAAATCCCTACGATCATCCTTGTTGCTCTTATGTCGGTTTTGGCTGCTGAAGGGCTGGCAAGGCGCGCAAACCACCAAAAGATCGAGCTTACCTGGGATCAGGTCAGCGAAGTCGTCAGGATCAGTCAATCGGATGTCCTGCTCCAGCAGGCGCACGGTGGGGTGATTGGCGCGATAGGTTCGGCATGCCCCCGCATCGAAGTCGACGGCCCCTACGACGTCGAATCCAGCCTTTTTCAGCCCAAGGGAAACGGCACCTGATCCGCAGAACAAATCCAGGGCAATGGGCTTTTTTGAAGGTTGGGTCATGCGTGAATCCCTAACGAGTCAGTGTGCTTCCTACACCCAAATTCGTGACGGGTAACGGGGGAAGAATCTTGTGCAAATACTAGGCATAAGTGGCTATCAAGTCTAGGTTTTTCGGGCGTTCCGTGACGGCGAACCGTCCCCAGGGAGAGGGTTTTGCGCGCGAATGCACATACTCGCCATAACCAATCCACGCGGCACAGGCCGGTAGCAGGCGCAATCGACAAACCCCATAAAACACGTTGTTCCAGCGTTGTTCCAGCGCAACTTGAAAAATCAATCGAGCCCATCTACCCTAACCGGAACAACACCTGAACAACGGAGAACGGGTATGGAAAAGCGTTTCACAGCAACCCTGAGTCGGTCTCAAGGCCGGAACGCGTGGGCGGTGATCTTCCGCCATCCAGCACGCGTCGATCCGAACACAGGAAAATGCGGACTGCGAGTCCGCCAAGGGCTCGGAACCTCGGATGAAACAGAGGCCAATGAGCTGAAGGACCAGCTGAATCTGTTATTGGCTGACGAGGTTTACTGGAGCTTGCCCGCCAGGGCCGAGGCAGCGAGCCGACTTCATCCGCGAATAGTGGAGATTTTCTATTACGGCATGGAGCCCGAAGAGAGCAATTTCAACGCACTCCGAGAGGCAATCATTCCTCTGCCATCCTCAAAGGACTCCGACTACCGACGCGCACTGCTCCTTGGGACAACAGGAGCGGGAAAAACCACGCTGCTACGACAGTTGATCGGCACGGATCCGGAGACCGAGCGCTTCCCGTCAACCTCAACCGCGAAAACCACAGTGCATGAGACGGAGGTGATTCTCGCGCCGGAAACCTTCAAGGCCGTGATTACGTTCTTCCCAATCGACGAGGTCAGAGAGCACCTGAACGAATGCATCTCTGAAGCCGTGTTGTCCGCTTATCGAGAGGACGCTGACGGCGAAATTCTTCGCAGGCTTCTTATGCATGTGAATCAGCGATTTCGCTTCAACTACGTCCTGGGTAATGGGCCGCAGCAAGCGGATGATGACTACGATGACGAAGACGATGAGATCGAGGACATCGATGAATCACTCGCCAAAAGTGCACTTGACATTGACGCCACGAATGCCCTTCTCGCAAACGCCGTGAGAGTGGTAAAGACCATAGCATCTCGCCACGGCAATCAGCTTAAGGAGGAGCTTGGCGCAGTTGACGAAACGGATCAGCGCGTTGTGGATGAACTATTTGAAGAGGAGCTGGACCGTCGCCTCAGAGAAGATGAGGAGTTTCATAACATCAGTGACGAACTCATGGATGAAATCGAGCTCCGTTTTTCGCTGCTATCGGACGGAACGGTTCGTCGAAGCAAGCAGGGCTGGCCGCAGTTGTGGACATGGGAAACAGACGACCGAACAGCCTTTATCAAGACGGTTACCCGCTTCTCCAGTAACCATGCCCCACGCTTTGGTCATCTGCTCACCCCATTGGTAAACGGTGTGCGCGTATCCGGTCCATTCCTGCCCGAATGGAACAATGGGGAGCAGCCAAAACTTGTGTTGCTTGACGGCGAAGGCCTCGGTCATACACCAAAATCGGTTGCCGCCATCTCAACGTCACTGTCACGACGAATTGAAGCTACAGATGCGATTGTTCTGGTCGACAACGCCGTCCAACCGATGCAAGCTGCTCCGGTAGCCGCGATGAAAGAAATGATCACCTCTGGAAGTGCCAGCAAACTGTTACTTGTGTTTACTCACTTCGATGCCGTCAAAGGTGACAACCTGCCCAGCGCGGGTGCCAAGGCGCGCCATGTATTGGCTTCAGCAGAAAACGTGTTGGCCTCGATTGGTGAAGAACTTGGCCCGTTCGCCGAGCGCGCTCTACGCTGGCGCCTGAAGGATGCATGCTTCTTCGTCGGTGCCATTGACGAAGAGCTGGATGCTACGAAGAAGACTCACAAGAAAACAATTGAGCAACTGCAGGACTTGCTAACCGCGATCGACTCCATTGTGGATAAACCTGCGCCCGTCGAAGCAAAACCAGTCTATGACCGCATGAATGTTGTTCTTGCAGTGAAAACTGCAGCAGAGAGCTACCACGATGCATGGTGGCCTCGCCTCGGCCTAGCGTACAAACCGGGGGTTGGCAAAGAGCATTGGAAACGAATCTGGGCCCTGAGTAGACGACTCAGCACGCCGGGCCTGGGCGACGAATACGACAACCTCAAACCTGTCGCGGACCTGAGAAAGCAGCTTCAGGATCGTCTATACGTCTTACTCCAGAACCCAATTCGGTGGGAACCCGCTGAACCCACCGATGACGCGCACAAACAGCAGGTCTTTGACGAGCTGGCAAATGCGCTGTCTGCCAAAACCTTGGATCTCGCTACTCGCCGTGTACGCGCAGAGCGGATGCCGGAATGGCAGCGGGCATTCAATCAGTCAGGACGGGGATCCAGCTTCTCGCGCGCCGCGATAATTGGAGAGCAAATTTACGACCGAGCGGCGCCAATCCCGAACGTCACCCCTTCTCCAGACAGAAACTCATTCCTGCATGAGGTCGCAAGCTTGGTGGATGGTGTGTGCCAGGAAGCTGGGGCAGTCCTTGCGTAATGCGGTGACTGTCCTGCGCTATTTTTTGGAAAGCTCTGGACTGTTGGGTTTTGAAGTAGCCTTGAAGGCCCATTCTATGGGCTTTCAAGGTCGACCAAGGTTCGGCTCGGGTGATTCAGTCATCAATAGCGGTGACGAAAACTGCGGTGCGATACTAACCGTAGAGAAGCTAGCTACTCAAATTTACAAACATGAATCGCCCAGGGTTTCGTAGGGATATCTGAGTTGCTCTCTTGGCCGTTTTATACCGCTCCCATTGGCAGCTTGGGGGTCGACTGCTGCCAGTCGTGACAGGCCGAAGTCGACCCAAGTTGGACGCTCAGGTAAATATGATTCTGCTCCCTTTTCCCTCAAGAGCCCTGATCGCTAGGGATATGGAAACTCTGGAACGGTGCAACTTCTTACCATCCGGGTCAACAGCGATTTTACATCCGCACTGATCCGATCAAATGTGGCTGGAGTGATATCCCACTCCCCGTCGGAATGGGCGAACAGTCCCTTTTTTGGCCAAAAGGCGTAGTGAATCTTTCTTCTTCCGCCATCGTCGTCAACGATTTCCACGATCCGAGATTCGTGCTTCTCGCCAGGCAAGCGCTGATCGATGTGTTCAAATGCTTCACGTCCTTTTGCATAGTGCAGAAACCAGCGATCATTCAACAATGCCAATTCGGGGCGAAATGCATCAAATGCAGGGTCTTCCACTGCTTTGACCAGGTACCTGTACAGGTTCCTAAGCGAGATAAAGTAGAAGTGGATGTCGATCAGGATATCTTGGTAGAAACTCTTGGTAGTCCCAACATCTTGCTGGCTTGGCTTTGGTTCGCGGTTCCAGATTCTTCCCACCTGAATCTCAGCGGCTCGCAAGGAGCGGTAGGCAAAATCGACACAATGGACCGTCGCGTTTAACCGGCTAGCAGTTATCACTCCGAGCACTTCATCGTTAGTCATGCATACCCTCCCGGTATTAGCCGATGCTTGTCATTAAGAGGCTTACTGCCTTGACTCGCCTTGAGCGCGGGAATGCATGATTTAGACAGATCACCAGTTTCTGCTTCCGGTGATCTGCCGCGCTTTGGGGTTTATTTCTTTCTGGGTTTTCCGGCGTCATCACGCTTTTCGCGGATCTGGCCGTCCTTGTTCCGAGATCGAGGCTGCTCCCCGCCACCGGGTTTGGGGACGTTTACATTTGGATTTATCGGTCGTCTATCTGCCATTTCTTCTTCCTTAAATAGCTGACGGGAATATTAAAAAACAGGCTCTAAACCAATGGTCATATTAATTCCAGCTGGAACGCCGATGCTCAGCGACCGCCATTAAAGCTAGCAAGCTGCCACCTTTATTTCCACTGCCTCTAGGAGTTGCCTTCTACCTTCCGCGTTTATCGGTTTTTAGCCGAATCCATTATCGAGTGGCGGCTTGTGACCGAGTTCGGCCAGTTACCGACAGACGAAACGCTAGGTTGCCACCGCTGGTGACACTCCCCCTATCCACGAGCAGGGGTTTTTGCCCCCTCAAAATCAAGAAAAACAGACGGTTTCCCCCCGGCCGCTGCGCTGGGTGGAGCCTCCGCGATTTTTCCTGATTTTTTCACGACCGCCTTAGTCGCCCTGGTCGGCAGGGGTTCATGCGCAGCGCAAGCGCAGAACCCTGAAGACGAAGGAGCGAAAGCCATGAGCGAAGAAATCAGGATCTACGTTGCCAACCTGGCTGCCTACAACGCCGGTCATCTGCATGGCGTCTGGATCAATGCCACCCTGGAGCTGGACGACATCCAGGCGCAAGTCAGCGCCATGCTGGCGGCCTCGCCAGTCGAGGGGTCGGAGGAGTACGCCATCCACGACTTCGAGGGTTTCGGCGGCTACCGTCTCGGTGAGTACGAGGGCCTCGAGCGCGCTCACGAGGTTGCGTGCTTTATCGAGGAGTACCCCGAGTTTGGCGGCGCCCTGCTCACCCATTTCAACGACCTGGAGCAGACGCGCAAGGCAGCCGAGGAAGATTACTGTGGCTGCTACAGCTCGCTGGCTGACTACGCCCAGGAGCTGACCGAGGAAACCACCCGCATTCCGCAGCACCTGGCCATGTACATCGACTACCGCGCCATGGCCCGCGACATGGAGTACAGCGGCGATGTGTTCACCCTGGAAACCGGTTCCGAGCAGGTGCATGTGTTCTGGAATCGCTAAACCAGCAGAAGGCACCGGGGTGACCCGGTGCCCTGTTTTTTGCGCCCATGTCCTGCCGGCCACCCGCGCGCCCCACCCACAAGGCTGATGCGCGGGTGCGAACATACGGTGATCAGCCCGGAGCGACCGCGTTGTACCGCCTGCTGATTGAGACCGTTACGGCCTTACGGTTTTGCCCAAATCTGTCGATCTGTATCCACGGAATTACGGATTTATGAAGAAACGGATTTACGCTTTTACGGATTTACAGAAATCCGCCGATGCGGTTGTCCGGTTTTGCAGAAAGTCATAGAACCACACCTTCGGAGACTGCAGCCACACACGCCATATGCCGCCCGTTGGGCGAGACTGTGGGACGCGAGCTCGCACACGCACAGGCCAAGGTCGACCAATGAGGCCAGCCTGCTCACCATCGAGCCAGGCTCAACGACAGCGGCCAGAAACGCCTCCAGAGCCCCTTAGTACGCTCCAGCAGCTTTACCCCACCAGCGCCCTTTCCCAAGTCACCTGAAGCGCCTCAACGCGCTCCTGGACCGTTTCCGACAAACGCGCACAGGCTCGGAGGGTGACCATCGGCGCTAACTCCAGCACGAGGACGATGCGCCGCAGATCGTGACGCCTCTCCTGAGCGCAGTCATCTCAAGCCTGCCCGCACCCAGATCCGGGATCGGCGCCAACCCCAGCCTAGGAAACCGCTGAAACATCGCAGCGCTTGCACCCAGGCGACCGGATCTCCGGCGCGTGCCGTCAACGGCACGGGGATAACTTTGGTAAAAGCTGTGAATCCCGACGTGCTTTCAGGCGCACGCCGGCCCGTGCTATCAGGAGCGCCCAGCACGTGCCTTCAGGCGCACGAACTCCGCTGCAGGCCACGGCTGGCGCGGCTTCCAGCCTCCCTTAACTTAACTAACTTAAAAGCTCTAACTTGTTATTGGGATAGCGCCCGTTTGTGGAAAGGTGCTGATTGGCGCGGTTTGGTCGGGGGGATCCGGCCATGATCGTCGCCCTGCTCAACCAGAAAAGCGGAGTGGGCAAGACCACCCTGGCCATCCATATCGCCGGCGAACTGGCCCTGCGCAGACAGAACGTCATCCTGCTCGATGCCGACCCACAGGGCTCGGCACTGGCCTACACCCAGCGGCGCAGCCAGCAAGGTTTGCCCAGGCTGTTCAGCGCCGTCGGCCTGGCGCGCGAGACGCTGCACCAGGAAGCCCCGGAGCTGGCTCGTCGTGCCGATCACGTGATCATCGACGGGCCACCGCGCATCGCCGCCCTCGCCCGCTCGGCGTTGCTGGCGGCAGATCGCGTGTTGATCCCGGTGCAGCCCAGCCCCTACGACCTGTGGGCCAGCGCGGAGATGGTCAAGCTGATCCGCGAGGCGCAGGTGTTCAGACCGACGCTGCGCGCGGCGTTTGCCATCAACCGCCGCGTCAGCACCACGGTGATCGGCCGCGAAGCGCGCGGCGCCTTGGCCGATCAACCACTACCAGCGCTGCAGGCCGAAGTACGCCAGCGCATCGTCTTTACCGAGAGCGTGGCGGCCGGTCGCCTGGCACGTGAACAGGCGCCGGACAGCGCCGCCGCGCGCGAGGTCAGCAGCCAGGTCGACGAGCTGCTGAGGTGGTCGCCATGAGCGGCAAGCGCATCGGTATCGGTGCACGCCCGCTGACCGATTCGCAGGCCAAAGCCTGGATACGCCAGGGCGCTGCCTTCGACCATGGCAAGGCCGAGCGCTACAGCGCACGGCTGACGCTGGACGTGACGCTGGCACTGCGCACTGGTGGCCTTCGGCCGCGGCGTGAGCATGGCGGAGATGCTGCGCGAGGTGCTGAAGCAGCAGGACACGTCATGACGCCGGGGACTCACCAGACATGGCGACCGCTGACACTGCCTGCAGGCAGCATATTCGCCCTGGTTTGGGCAGCGCTCGCAACGTCGCTACCACGGCTGATCTACAACACGTCCGACAGCGTGCCTGCCGGCTGGTATCGCACTTCGCCGGCCAACTCACTGGCACCTGGCGATCTGATGCTGGTTCATCTAATGCAATGGCTGCGCAGCACGGCTACCTGCTGACGACCGCACCGTTGTTGAAGACCGTGGCGGCGATGGTGCCGCAGCACATGTGTATGCAAGAGAGCCAGATGGGTGCGCATCAATGGCGTCCTGGTTGCCAGGCTCTTGCGCAGAGATCGACAGGGTCGCGCGCTGCCAGCCTGGCACACCTACCGGCGCCTGGTTGGCGATGAATTGCTCCTGCTCAGCAGCACCAACCCGAAGTCATTCGGCAGTCGCTACTTCGGTCCGCTGTCTGTCGGCGCGGCGATCGTTCGGGCGCTGCTCTTGTGATCGGACTCATGTCGATGAGTTGTCCATTATCGCGTCGATCTAGATGTCGATAGCGCGTGCTCAGCCTGCGCATTCAAGCAATGCGGACCTGCGGATACCTCTGCCCTCGGCTACCGCCCAGCGACTGCGAGATCCTTAGTATCGCCCAACTGATTACCCTGCTCAGGAGCACAAAGGCACGGGAAAAGCGGAGGGCAAGATAAAAGGGGGCGGCACTTCGTTGGCCTGGAAAGCAGTCTGCACGGGGGTTAGAGACGACACCAAATGCATGCATTGGCGTGCCGTGCACGGCGCAAACGCCCAGTAGCGGCGGCTTTGGCGCGTGCCTAGCACTCCACATTGCGATCAGCTTGGAACAGACATCGATAACCGAACCTACAGCCGGAAATCGATGCAGATACAGATTCATGTCCGGCAGTCTGTAGCCCTTGAGCCACAAAACAGCTCTGGCTCAGCCGTTTTGTAGCCCGAGAGCTACATCTCCCTGCATCACATTTTATCGATGCCCAAGGGGTACGGCTGACCTCTCTCTACGAGGTTTCTGAAGTGCTGAAACAGGTGCGTTAGCTGACTCAGCAACCCTGATCAGGCGCGCTCATCAAGCCAGAAATCCTGGCTTGAGCATTAGACAGTGAGCCGAATAGCCGGCATTATCGGCTCACTCGATGAGCCGAATAGGCTCACTAATCGGCTCATAGATGAACAACCCATATGAATGACCCGCTCTGGATCTGGCAGCAGCCCGACTGGCCGTACTTCAGCTGGCAAACCGAAGCGCTTGCCCGGCCACTGCGCGCTTGCGGCCAGGCTCAGGGGCGTTTGTTAGGGATGCTCGGCGCTGTGGGCAGTGACACCGAAGTGCAGAGCAGCCTGGATGCCCTGCTGCAGAACATCGTCACCTCCTCGGCCATCGAGGGCGAGCAACTGAATGTCGGTTCGGTACGTTCATCACTGGCGCGGCGCCTGGGGCTGAACGAAGAAGGTCGAACCACCTCTCGCTCCGAAGGCCTGGCGGAACTGCTGCTCGATGCCACCCACGCACATCAAGAGCCGCTAGACGACCAGCGACTCTTCACCTGGCACAGTTGGTTATTCCCCACCGATGACCAACTTCTGGCTCGACCACTACACATCGGCGCGCTGCGCGGCGAAGAGCCCATGCAGGTAGTTTCGGGTCGGATAGACCGCCCTACCGTACATTTCGAAGCCCCTCCCCGCGCAGGGTTGGAAGCGCAACTGGCGGACTTTCTCGCCTGGTTCGAGAGCAGCCGCAACGATGCCAGCCTCGACCCGTTTCTGCGCGCCGGTATTGCCCATTTCTGGTTCGTAACCCTGCACCCCTTCGACGACGGCAACGGCCGCCTTACCCGCGCCATCACCGACTTGGCACTGGCCCAGGGCGAGCAGCAGGCCATCCGCTTTTATGCCATGTCGGCGAGCATCCTTGATGACCGGGCCGGCTATTACCGCATCCTGGAGGCGAGCCAGAAAGGCACGCTGGATATCACCGCCTGGCTGCAATGGTTCCTCGCAACGCTGCTCAAAAGCCTGGAACAGGCCCTTGCTCGTATTGACCGTGTGCTGGCCAAGGCGCGCTTCTGGCAGGCACACCGCAGCCAAACCCTATCGGCGGAGCAAATCAAAGTGCTTAACCGCCTGCTTGATGGCGGCGAGCGCGGTTTCGAGAACGGCATCAGTGCCGCTCAATACCAAGCCGTGGCTAAGGTCTCCAAAGCCACCGCGACCCGCCATCTGAGCGATCTGCTGGAAAAGGGCTGTATCGAGCGACTGCCCGGTGGCGGGCGCAGCACGCGTTACCAGATAGCACGCTGAGCACCTTAGCCGAGCTTGTCAGCCTCTAGGTTCTGTACGAAAAGTCGCTGCAGGAAAAGTCGCCGATTCATAGTGGCAGGGGCGCCAGGGCGCCCCTGCCTTTGATCATGCTGGCATCAGTCGCATGATCAGCTCGCCATCTATGACTTCGCCGGTCTCGACGAAGCCTTCGGAGGCGTAGAGACGTCGCGCCCCGATGTTCTCCGGAGCGACGCCAAGGGCGACACCGGGGCCACCCGGCAACCCTTGAAGGTATGCCAGCAGTGCCCGCAGAGCGGCGCGGCCATAGCCGCGGCCCTGGTGGCGGTGGTCGACCATTAGGCGGTAAAGCCAGCGGCTGTTCTCGTCCGGATCGAGGGCGTGCATCAAGAAACCGACTATTTCACCGGTCTGTATGGCACGTACGGCCAAGGGTTCACACCAGGGACTATCGGCAGCCTGCTCCAGCGATTCGGCGTTGCTGGCGATGAAGTCGAGTTGGTCGTCGCGTACCCGCAGGGCACGGCAGTGGGCTTCTTCCTCAGGCGAGCTGAGGGCAACTAGAAACACCGGTGGGCAAAGAGTAGACATGTTGGATTCTCCGCGGGGCAGCAAGGCCCCCTCCAGGATTTCGTTGACGGATCATTAGCGGACACATCATTGGAAGCTGGGTCATGGGGCACCTCCTTGTTCGCGGATGGAAAGACAGTCGGCTAATCCGGCCAACCAGGGCGTGATTCTAGGGGGCTGTCTGGGAATTGCGCAAGCGATCCTCCAAGGCACTAACTCGGTACGGCGCCCCGAGCAGAAGCTTCACTCGGATCAAGTTCTTTGCCGATACGATTCGGTACAATGTCCAGCTGGAAAGCCGTATCCGGTATCGGCGGTTCCAGGGACTGCCCTTGGCCAGGATGTTGCCGCAACTGCTATTTTTCTTAGCCGCCCGGGGCCGCAATAGCTCTTTTCGCTTGGCTAAAACTGGGCGGAGGCAATACAGGTGATTTCGACAAGGGATGCAAGTGCCTCATGGTGATCTGCCATGAAACAGGGAGTTACAGATGAAGGAAAAAGTCATTCCCCCACAGCGGGTGCTTTTCATCGGCCAAGAGTTGTCCATCCCGGAAGTCGCCGAGCAAGCGCAGGTGTGTTGTGCCGAAATCATACGAGTGGCCCAAGAGCGGGGACTTCAAGTTGCCGGCCCTTGGGTGTTCGTCTCCCAGAAGCTTCCTGACAATGCCAGCGACCGGTTCCGGATCGAGTTCTGCCTGCCAGTGGAGGGTAGCCTGGACGAGCCAGCCGGTGCAGTCGAATGCCAGCTGCTAACGGCCTTGCGCTGTGTCCATGGCGACTACCGCGGACCACTCGCCGACGTCTTTGCCCGAGGCTATGCGGAGCTCGTCGAGAAGGCCCGCGCAGCCGGCCATAAACTGACCGGCGAAAGCCGGGAGGTCTATCACAGCTGGCAGGGTGCGGACTCGCTGGCCAATCACATAGAACTGCAGTTCGGTATCGTCTGAGATAGCACCTAGGTTCTGTACGAAAAGTGCTGCCGTAGGCATAGCAGCGTGCAAGCCAGCGTGACCATTGCGGCAAAACTCCTAGCGAGCTTGTCGTAACGGGAGCCGATTCTCCGGTTCTGTTTGAGCCAGTCAAACATCCGCTCGATGATGTTCCGCTGCCGGTATTTCGGACGATCAAACAGTCGGGGTAGTCCTGGCTTGGGTTTGCGCTTCATAGTGCGCTGCAGAATCACTTAACAAAAATGATTGAGGGACTTCTGTAAACGTAATCAATTTTGAAACACCCTTGATTTCTAAGATGGCCTAGCTCACTTTGCATGCGTAAGAAATAAAGCCGGGGGGGCAGTAGTATGCTGCGGGCCAAATTGAAACGAGCGCTGGCCTAGCCTGAGAAAAAGCTAGGAGCTTCGGATCTAAGGCCTTCAGGTACAGAAAATCAGTACACTAACGGTACAGTGCCCAGCTTTTTCAGATTTCGCTCAATTACGCTTAAACCGCTCTAGCACGATACTTTCAGCTAACTTTATCTGCGCTAAGCTACGCACGGTTTTACTGGGCTTGCAGCGTTTCTAGGCAACTCATAATCCTTTGGCCCACGGTTCGCAACGCGAACCCCAGAACGGAGAGTGAGCTTCAACACATCCTGGGCCGGAAGCAGCCCCTGCACCAGACTACGCCACAGCATGTTGTTCCGATAAATACCGGCATCCACCATCTTCCCATGGAGCGTAATCATGGAGATAGAGATGGATACTTCTTTGCGTACAACCGAGGTTCTCGACAGCGACTCTGATCAATCCCTCCCCTTACCGGGCACGGAAGCCTACGAGTCGCTTCCGCAGTTCCCGAAGGGCAGCCCTCTGCCCTTCCGGCGCACAATTCGTAAGCATGAGCTGAGACAGATCGTCCCCCTGGCTGAATCAACGATCTACGAAATGGAGCGTCGTGGCGAGTTCCCCAGGCGCTTCAACCTGACACCACGTTGCGTGGTGTGGGGATCTGGCCGAGGTGGAAGCCTGGATCGAGGAGCGCAAGCGGGCGCCTCGGGTCAATATCAGCAAGCCGGATGTTTTCCTACGGAAAACCCGCCCTGTCCGAGGCTCCAGCCAAGCATGAAGTCGGTGCCGTCCTCATCCGACAAGGGCTTGCAGTTCCTTGGAGGCGGAGCGCGTTAGCCGCCGTTCTTCCTTGGCTAGATTGACCTGCAGGGCCACCTGAGCCACCTCCAAGACACCGCCAGGCAGCAAATAGCTGCCTTTGGCTTGCAGCCAGGTCAGCACGTCCGCCAGATGCCAGATCGACGCACTGCCCTCATGCACCGGCGCAGGGAAGCTGCTCGGATAAGCCAACATCAGCTTGCGCATATTCTGGCGTGACACGCCGACGATCTCCGCCACATCGGTGAGACCTACCAGATCCGGCGCCACCTCGATCAGCCTGGCCGACGGTACGGCATTGCGCACATCAGCCAGTGCGCTGCACACAGCCGCCTCAGCGTTCTCCGCTTCGCGGGTGAACTCCAGTGCCAGGCGACCTGGCTGGCCAATGCCGATCAAGGCATCGTCGCAGCCGGCCTCGCCGAGGCGCTCGACCAACACGTCCGGGTCACGGTCATCGTCGGCCAATTGGTATTTCAGTGTGAAGATGTATTCCATAGCGCTACTCCTCTGCGCCCTCAGCGGTCTGCCGCTGCTTACGGTGCGTGGTGCAGTTGTCGACAACGCGCCGAAGGGCACGCGCATGGTTGCCTTGGTTTTTCGGTGTGCTCCACACGCTGGTGATGCAGAACTCGCCGCAGCGACACTCTTCATCGTTGTAGGGACAGAAGATTCGTCCCCAAGCGTGGCTACCACCCAGCTCTATGCGCCAGCCCTGCTCTTCGGCATGCCTGAGTGCTTCTTCGACCTCTTTCTTCGAGTGAGAAGGACGGGTCATCAGTGATCTCCAGTATTCGCACGACAGGCAAGGTTGTCAACTGACAACCTTGCACTTTCCTAAAACCGTGGCACTCAGCACCGGCACTACTACGTTGTCCGGCAGCAGCTGGGGAACATGAGTGCGGCCATCGATCCAAGCGTCGATCATGTCCGCCCACTCCTGCAGCATGTGCCGGCGCTGCTCCGCATACTCGGCCTTGTTGTAGACCGAGCGAGAGGAGCGACCATCCTCGTGAGCCAGGCATTTCTCGATCCAGTCGCCGTTGAAGCCCACCTCGTTGAGCAGCGTGGAACCAGTCCTGCGCAGGTCGTGGACGGTGAACGGCTCCAACGGCAGGCCTGCTTCCTTCGCACGGGAGGCGATGAGCTGGATGATGCGGTTCAGGGTGGCGTGCGACATGCAGCGGTAGATGTCATAGCGCGAGGGCAACACATAGCGGGAACCGGCCGCACAGGTGTGCAGGGCCACGAAGATGTCCAAGGCCTGGCGCGACAGGTAGACAACGTGCGGGTTACGCCCCTTCATCCGCTCCTTGGAGATCGTCCAGGTGGCGTTCTCGAAGTCCACCTCGTCCCAGGTTGCCTCGATCAGCTCGCTCTTGCGTACCAAGGTCAGCAGCACCAGCCGCAAGGCCAGCTTGATCGTGGGATACGCTGCGATTGTCTCCAGTTGATGGAAGGCCAGCCGAATTTCGGTCGGGCTCAGCGCCCGGTCCTTCGGCACGAAAGTGGCGATGGAAGACGTCTTAACGTCGTCAGCCGGATTCTCGACCTTCTCACCATGCAGGATCGCGAACGCGTAGACCTGTTTCACGATGTCGCGAATATGGACCGCAGTTGCCGGTGCCCCTCGAGCCTTTACCTTGGCACACAGGGCTCGCAGATCGTCAGGGGTGATTTCGGTCAGCAGCCGATTTTCGAAGACCGGCAGGATGTCGCGGTCGATGATGCTTTTACGCATCGCGCAAGTGCTGTCGGCCATGCGCGCACCGGCCAACCACTTCGTCAACGTTTCACCGAAATTCTTGGCAGCGTTCAGGCGCCGCTTAGCGCGCTGCTTCTCCAGGGAGGGAGACTTGCCCAGGGCGACCATGCGCTTGGCATCGAGCAGCTTCTCGCGAGCCATGGCCAGGGAAATGCCAGTTGGCCCATAGCGGCCGATGGTCAGCGTTTCTCGGCGTCCATTGAGACGGTAGTCGTAGCGAAAGGTGACGGTACCGATAGGCGATACCGTCACGTACATACCATCGCGGTCGAAAGCCTTGTACAGCTTGGACTTGGGCTTGAGATTGCGCAGTTTGGTATCAGTAAGCATCGAGGTTTTTACTCCTGTTCATGACGGCTTTTACCGTCAAGGGTCAGGAGACCTGTTGATGCCGGGAAAGCCGCACGGGGCAAGCTTTCCCAAGGAGCGATTTACCGTCAAAGACCGGTTTTGACCAGATAGTAAACAGAACGGTCTCAATCCGATCGCTGTTTACTACCGTCACCGCTACCGCCAATTCGTTCTGCTAATCGACGATAGGCCTCGATAACCATTGCGACGAATTTTCTTTTAAATCAACACGTTGCAATTGGCTATCGATACATCTCAATGAGACCAGAAGGACCCGACTTCACTCCCACTCGATAGTGGCCGGCGGCTTGCTCGACACGTCGTAGGTAACGCGCGAAATACCGTCGATTTCGTTGATGATACGACCGCTGACAGTTTCCAGCAGCTCGTACGGCAGGTGTGCCCAACGCGCAGTCATGAAGTCCACGGTCTCGACGGCACGCAGGGCCACGACCCAGGCGTAGCGACGGCCGTCGCCGACGACGCCGACCGACTTGACCGGCTGGAACACCACGAACGCCTGGCTGGTCTTGTGGTACCAGTCGGCCTTGCGCAGCTCTTCGATGAAGATGTGGTCGGCGCGACGCAGGATGTCGGCGTATTCCTTCTTCACTTCACCGAGGATACGCACGCCCAGGCCCGGGCCCGGGAACGGGTGGCGGTAGACCATGTCGTACGGCAGGCCCAGCTCCAGGCCGATCTTGCGCACTTCGTCCTTGAACAGCTCACGCAGCGGCTCGACCAGCTTGAGGTTCATTTCCTCCGGCAGGCCGCCGACGTTGTGGTGCGACTTGATCACGTGGGCCTTGCCGCTCTTGGCACCAGCCGACTCGATCACGTCCGGGTAGATGGTGCCCTGGGCGAGGAACTGGATGTTCTCCAGCTTGCTGGCTTCGGCATCGAACACGTCGATGAAGGTGCGGCCGATGATCTTGCGCTTCTTCTCAGGGTCCGCTTCGCCTTCCAGGTTGTCCAGGAACTGCTTTTCAGCGTCGGCGCGGATCACCTTGACGCCCATGTTCTCTTTGAACATGGCCATCACCTGGTCGCCTTCGTGCAGGCGCAGCAGGCCGTTGTCGACGAATACGCAGGTCAGCTGGTCGCCGATGGCGCGGTGCAGCAGCGCGGCAACCACCGAGCTGTCAACGCCGCCGGACAGGCCCAGCAGGACGTTGGCCGAACCGACTTGCGCACGCACCTGGGCGATGGCGTCTTCGACGATGTTGGACGCCGTCCACAGCGCTTCACAGCCGCAGATGTCCTGCACGAAGCGGGACAGGATGCGACCACCTTGCTTGGTGTGGGTCACTTCGGGGTGGAACTGCACGCCGTAGTAGCCGCGGACGTCGTCGTACATGCCGGCGATCGGGCAGCTTGGGGTGCTGGCCAGAATGTTGAAGTTGCCAGGCATCTGGGTGACCTTGTCACCGTGGCTCATCCATACGTCCAGGCCCAGCACGCCGTCGTCGTCAACGTGGTCTTCGATGCCGTCGAGCAGGCGGCTCTTGCCGACAACGTCCACGCGGGCATAACCGAACTCACGCAGGTCGGAACCTTCTACCTTGCCGCCCATCTGCTCGGCCATGGTCTGCATGCCGTAGCAGATACCCAGCACAGGCACATTCAGGTCAAACACGGCCTGCGGAGCGCGTGGGCTGTTGGCTTCGTGGACCGACTCGGGGCCGCCGGCGAGGATGATGCCGCGCGGGTTGAATTCGCGGATCGCTTCATCGTCCATGTCGAACGGGTGCAGTTCGCAATACACGCCGATTTCGCGCACGCGGCGGGCGATCAGCTGGGTGTACTGGGAACCGAAATCGAGGATCAGGATGCGGTGAGCGTGAATGTCGAGGGCCATGACTCAATCTCGTCAGTGGAAATCGGAAACGACGCGGGGCTGTCATGACAGCCCCGCTTTATGTTGTAGCTGGAAGCCTCAGCCTACGCGGTAGTTAGGGGCTTCTTTGGTGATTTGCACGTCGTGCACGTGGGACTCGGCCATGCCGGCACCGGTGATGCGCACGAACTCCGGCTTGGTGCGCATTTCTTCGATGGTTGCGCTGCCGGTGTAGCCCATGGACGAACGCAGGCCGCCCATCAGCTGGTGGATGATCGCGGCCAGGGCGCCTTTGTAAGGAACGCGGCCTTCGATGCCTTCCGGTACCAGCTTCTCGGCGCCGGCCGAGGAGTCCTGGAAGTAACGGTCGGACGAGCCTTGCGCCTGTGCCATGGCACCCAGCGAGCCCATGCCGCGGTAGGCCTTATAGGAACGGCCCTGGAACAGCTCGACTTCACCCGGGGCCTCTTCGGTACCGGCGAACATCGAACCCATCATCACGCAGGAAGCACCGGCAACGATGGCCTTGGACAGGTCACCGGAGAAGCGGATACCGCCGTCAGCGATCAGTGGCACGCCAGTGCCTTCCAGTGCTGCGGCTACGTTGGCGATGGCGCTGATTTGCGGCACGCCGACACCGGCAACGATACGGGTGGTGCAGATAGAGCCAGGGCCGATACCGACCTTGACCGCATCGGCACCCGCTTCGGCCAGGGCCTTGGCGGCAGCGCCGGTGGCGATGTTGCCGCCGATCACCTGCACTTGCGGGTAGGTTTCTTTCACCCAGCGTACGCGGTCGATCACACCTTTGGAGTGGCCGTGGGCAGTGTCGACGACGACGACATCAACGCCAGCTGCCACCAGCGCAGCAACGCGCTCGCCGGTGTCCTTGCCGGTGCCGACGGCGGCGCCGACGCGCAGGCGACCTTGGTCGTCCTTGCTGGCCAGCGGGTAAGCCTTGGCCTTTTCGATGTCCTTGACGGTCATCATGCCCTTGAGGTTGAACTTGTCGTCAACGATCAGGACTTTTTCCAGACGATGCTTGTGCAGCAGCTCGCGAACTTCGTTCTTGTCGGCGCCTTCGCGGACGGTGACCAGGCGCTCTTTCGGCGTCATCACGTCGCGAACCTTGGCGTCCAGGCGATTTTCGAAGCGCACGTCACGGGAGGTGACGATGCCGACCAGGTCGCCGTTAGCCAGTACCGGCACGCCGGAGATGTTGTTCAGGCGGGTCAGCTCGAACAGGTCGCGCACAGTGGCATCGGCGTCGATGGTGATCGGGTCCTTGACCACGCCAGCCTCGAACTTCTTGACCTTGCGCACTTCGCCGGCCTGTTGTTCGATGGTCATGTTCTTGTGGATGATGCCGATACCGCCTTCCTGAGCCATGGCAATGGCCAGACGCGCTTCGGTCACGGTATCCATGGCAGCGGAAACCAGCGGAATGTTCAGCTCGATGCCACGGGTCAAACGGGTCTTGAGACTGACTTCATTGGGCAGTACCTCGGAATAGCCAGGTACAAGGAGGATATCGTCGAAGGTCAGGGCTTCTTGGCTGATACGCAGCATCGCGGGGGCTCCCGGGCGGGAAAAATGGAAGCGCGCCATTATACTCATGCATGGCGCGCCGCTCAATGCAAAATAAGGGCCTTCGGTCAGGCTTGTGGCAGTTTTACCTGCACCACGGCCACCGGCTGGTCAAGCCAGTCGGCGAAGCTGTCGAGAAAGGCCTGGGTGAACCCTGCCTCGCCCCAGTTGTTGAAGATGAACCCCAGGTTGGAAAAGGCACATGGCTGCAGGTAAATGAAGCCATTGATGTCATCTTCGAAGCCGCACAGTGGGCAGGTGAAGTTGTCGCTCACTGCCGGCATCCACTCTTCCAGGCTTTCGAACAACGGCTCGCCTACCTCGCGCCGGCACTCCGGGCAACCGGCTTCTTCGAGGAAGCCTTCGGTGGGGGTATAGATGCAGCGCTTGAGCATCACTTCCAGGCCGTTGACCGGCTCGTCGAAGGGCAGTTTTTCCGGGTGCAGGGCCACTTTGCGCGCCCCTGCCGCCAGGGCATGGCCCATTCGGTTGCCGGTGCGGCCACAGGTGGTCAGCTGCTCCTCGACGACCTTCTCGCGCACCAGCCAGCGCAGGATGGCGCGGGCACGGGCTTCATGCGCCGGGACGGTAGACAGCTTTGGAACGATGATGCTCTGGGTGTTCATGAACGGGACAAGCCTGAGAAACGCCGGTAATGACGCAATTCTACCGCTCAGGCGCTCAGGTAGCGACCAATCAACGCCAGCCCACTGGCCAGCACCAGCCAGGTCACCAGCCGTACGAACGCTTCGCGGGACAACCGGTTGGTCAACCGACGCCCTACCCAAAGGCCAATGAACATGACAGGCAGCAGGCAGGCGGCGAGCAGCAGCAGGCTTTGGTCGGCATAGACACCGGCAATCAGGAACAGTGACAGACGCACTATCGTACTGCAGCTGATCAGCGCGCTCTGGGTGGCGCGTACCTGTTCCTTCACCTCCAGCCGTGCGCTCAGGTAAAGTGCATATAGAAACCCGCCGCTGCCGAACAAAGCCCCGAACAACCCGCCTGCGGTGCCCATCGGCATCGCCCAGAAGCCGGACAGGCTGGCTGGCCTCACTTTCACTGCCAGCCCGTAAACTGCATAGGCAGTCACGAATACCCCCATCAACAGCAGCAACAGATCGGACTTCAGTTGCAGCAGGAACACCACGCCGAACGTACAACCCAAGGCCATGAAGGGCAGCAGCCGCAGCAATTCACTGCGGACCACATCCCGGCGCGACGGCAGCAGGTTGCCGAACGCGGCCACGAAATCCAGCAGCACCAGCAACGGGATGATGCGTGACAACGGCATGAAGTGAATCAGCACCGGCCCCGCCACGAGTGCAGTACCGAAGCCGGCGATGCCGAAGACGATGTAGGCCGCGGCAATAGCGAACAGGATCGGCAGCCAGTCAAGGCCGGAAAACGACAGTTGGGCAAGCATGGCAGCAGTTCCTGGGAAGACAGGCAAAGGTTAGCCAGCCATGAGCCATGCCGACTAATATGCCTTTAGCCCAAAAGCCATCTCGAAAAGGCATGACATGACGTCGATCCGACAATTGCGTTACTTCGTGGAAATCGCCGAGTGTGGCAGTTTCAGCAGTGCAGCCGAGCGACTGTACGTCGCCCAGTCGGCCCTCAGCCGGCAGATCAAGGAACTGGAGCAGCAACTGGGCACGCCGCTGTTCGAACGCACGGCGCGCCTGCCTCGCCTGACGCTGGCCGGTCAGGCCTTTCTTGAACGGGCGCGACGCTTGCTGGCTGACCTGGCACAGGCTGAGCGGGTTACCCGTGACATTGGCCAAGGGTTGCAAGGCAGCTTGCGCCTGAACCATTCCAGCACCGTGCCGCTGACCGGCGGGCTTCTGGCTCGCCTGGGGAACTACCTGAAGCACAACCCGGGGGTTTCGCTGGAGATTGCGCAGCAGTCATCGGAGGCACAGCTGGAAGACATTGCTGCCGGACGGCTGGATATCGGCCTGTTGCGCTTGCCGGTGCTGCGCCAGCATGAAGGCGTGGTGCTGCATGAATTGTTCGACGAACCCTTGTTGCTGGCGGTCGCCGCTGGGCACCCCTTGGCGGGTACTCAGTACGTACAACTGGAGCAATTGAAGGAAGAACGCTTCATTTCCATCCCGCACCGGGATCGCGGTGGCTTGAGCTACCTGTCTGCCTCGTTGTGCATGGGGGCAGGGTTCTTCCCGCAGGCGGCGCAGGTGCTGTCACGCAAGACTACGCAGTTGCAGCTGATACAGGCGGGGTTTGGGGTTGCGTTGTTGCCAGAGTGCATGAGGCAGATCGCACCCGCTTCGGTCAGCTTCGTGGCACTGGAAGGAGATTGCCAGAGCACAGTGGCGCTGGCCTGTCGCCGCGATGCGGGGCAGATAGCCCGGCAGTTCGTAACGGCCCTGCAGGCCTGAACCTTGTTCTTTGCCGGCACACCTGCTCCAACGGGGCCTGGGACAGACAACCGGGGCCGATGTCATTTATGATGCCTGCCATGATCAAAGACCCTTTCGAACGACTCGGGCTGGACCGCGAGGTCCTTACCGTCAGCCAACTCAACGGCCGCGCCCGCGTGCTGCTGGAAGACGTTTTCCGCAGCGTGTGGGTGGAAGGCGAAATCTCCAACCTCGCCCGCCCGGCGTCCGGCCACATGTACTTCACCCTCAAGGACAGCGGCGCCCAGGTGCGTTGTGCGTTGTTCCGGCAGAACGCCACGCGGGTACGCCAGGCGCTGCGCGACGGCCTGGCGGTGCGGGTGCGTGGCAAGGTTTCGCTGTTCGAGGGACGTGGCGACTACCAACTGATTCTCGACACCGTCGAGCCAGCCGGTGATGGCGCGCTGCGCCTGGCTTTCGAGGCCCTGAAGGAAAAGCTCGGTGCCGAGGGGCTGTTCAGCGCCGAACGAAAGAAGCCACTGCCGGCTCACCCGCAGCGCATCGGCATCATCACCTCGCCCACTGGCGCGGTGATCCGCGACATCATCAGCGTGTTCGGCCGCCGTGCCCCGCAGGTGGAGCTGAACCTGATACCTACGGCGGTACAGGGCCGCGAAGCCATCGCGCAGATCGTACGCGCCATCCGCCTGGCCGACAGCCTCGGCTTCGATGCGCTGATTCTGGCGCGGGGTGGGGGTTCGCTGGAAGACCTGTGGTGTTTCAACGAGGAAGCCGTGGCGCGTGCCGTGGCCGCCTGCGTCACGCCGATTGTCAGCGCCGTGGGCCATGAAACCGACGTGTCGATCAGCGACTTCGTGGCTGACGTGCGCGCGCCCACACCGTCTGCTGCCGCCGAGCTGCTGGCCCCTGACAACAGCGGCCTTCGGCAACGCCTGGATGGCCTGCAACGGCGCCTTCTGCTGCGCATCCAGAACCGCCTGACCCACGACCGCCTGCGCCTGGAGTCACTCACCCGACGCCTGCGCCACCCAGGCGAGCGTTTGCGCCAGCAGGCTCAACGCCTGGACGACCTGGACATGCGCCTGCGTCGTGCGTTCATGCTCAACCTCAATCAGCGCCGCGAACGACTGGCACGCCTGGACGCCCGCCTGGCCGCACAGCATCCAGGGCGTAACCTGAAACTGCTGAACCAGCGCCTGGACAGCCTGGCCGAGCGCCTGCCACGGGCCATGCGCGAGGTGCTAAAGGACCGTCGCCAGCGGTTCCAGGCCCAGTTGCAGACACTGCAGGTGGTCAGTCCGCTGGCCACCCTGGCCCGCGGATACAGCATTTTGCTGGATGAACAAGGCCAGGCCATTCGCAGCGCCGAACAGACCCGCAACGGCCAACGCCTGACCGCCCGCCTGAACGAAGGCGAGCTGCTGGTGCGGGTCGAAGACAACCACCTGACCCCGGTCACCCTCTCACTACTGGACTGACACATGCCCCGCGTGCTCGCGCCCCTGCTTGCCCTTTCCCTGCTGCTGTTGGCCGGCGGCGCCCAGGCCAGCTACATCACCCGCACACTGAACAAACCGGTACCCGGCGGTGTGGCAGTCGTCGACCTGGGCCCCGCCACCAGCGCACCCAGCGCCCGTTTCGACGGCAAACCGGTGCTGGTGGTGAAGGAGCAGGACAACTGGCTGGCCATCGTCGGCATCCCGCTGACCCAGAAGCCCGGCACCGCAGTGCTGAACCAGGGCGGGCGCACCCTGCCTTTCAGCGTAGGCAGCAAGAAGTACCCTGAGCAGCGCATCACCCTGAAGAACACGCGCCAGGTCAACCCGAACCCCGCCGACCTCAAACGCATCGACCGCGAACTGGCCGAGCAGATCAAGGCCTACCGCAGCTTCAGCCCGAACCTGCCGAGCAACCTGATTCTCGATAAGCCAGTCAACGGCCCGCTTTCGAGCAAGTTCGGCGTGCGCCGCTTCTTCAACGGCGAAGAACGCAACCCGCATGCAGGGCTGGATTTTGCGGTGCCGGCAGGCACGCCGATCAAGACACCCGCCAATGGCAAAGTGATTCTGGTGGGGGATTATTTCTTCAACGGCCGCACGGTGTTCGTCGACCATGGGCAGGGCTTTATCAGCATGTTCTGCCACATGTCGAAAATCGATGTGCAGGTCGGCCAGCAACTGCGTCGTGGCGAGGTGGTCGGACGCGTGGGCTCGACCGGGCGGGCTACCGGGCCGCACATGCACTGGAACGTCAGCCTGAACGATGCGCGGGTGGACCCGGCGATTTTCATTGGCGCGTTCCAGCCCTGAAACTGCGGCGCCTGCTTCGCGGGCACGCCCGCTCCCACAGGTACAGCGAAGCCTTCAGACACAGCACAATAC
>NZ_JBICJR010000066.1:0-45336 GCF_043103245.1 Pseudomonas sp. YQ_6 | reverse complement strand
AGCGGGCGTGCCCGCGAAGAGGCCGGTGGCTGGCAACACAATTTTCACAGACCCAGCGCAAAGATTCGTTTCTGGTAACCATTAGAATGGTACCTGAGCGCCAGCAAGAGCGCCTTTCCGACCTGATGACGAGGACCGATCATGGTTTCATCCAACCCCGCGCCCCATTACGCGCGCCTGTCCATCGCCCTGCATTGGCTGATGCTGGTGTTGCTGGCCGCTGTCTATGCCCTCATCGAATTGCGTGGCCTGTTCCCCAAGGACAGCGTCGAACGCAACCTGATGAAAGACCTGCACTTCATGCTCGGGCTCAGCGTGTTCGTGCTGGTCTGGCTGCGCCTGGCCATGCGCCTGAGCCGCCCGACTCCGCCCATCGTGCCAAAACCACCGGCCTGGCAGACTGGCCTGGCGCACCTGATGCACCTGGCACTGTACCTGATGATGATCGGCCTGCCGCTGGCCGGCTGGCTGATCCTCAGCGCCGCCGACAAACCGGTGCCGTTCTTTGGCCTGGAGCTGCCCCATCTGATCGGCCCGAACCCGGACCAGGCCAAGTTCATCAAAGGTTGGCATGAGCGTATTGGCAGCTGGGGCTACTGGCTGATCGGCCTGCATGCACTGGCCGGGCTTTACCACCACTATGTACAGCGCGACAACACGCTGTTGCGCATGCTCCCTTACAAGTAACCGCGTCGCCCCTGCAGGCCACCTGTGTGTACGAAGATCAGGCGGCTGCCGGGCTCGAACAGCCCGGCAGCGACCTGATCACGCAAGGCCAGCAGAGCCTTGCCGGTATAGAGGGCTTCGAGCGGCACGTCAGTGTGCTGCTCGCAGTCGGCGATGAACGTCAGTAGCGCATCGTCGAATTTTCCGAAACCGCCCCGGCAGGCGTCGTGTAGCTGGTAGCCGTGCGTGCCGGCCAGTGCTGCCACCACTTGCGCCACCCCATGATCCCTGGGTACGGCCAAGGCGCCATGCACGGCATGCGCCCCTGCCTCGGCCATCACCAGGCCGGCCAAGGTAGTCCCCGTTCCGGCAGCCAACCACCAGGCGTCGTAGTCTGACCAACCCAAGGACGAGATTTGCGCGCGCGCCTGCTGCATCATCAGCGCGCAGCCCTGCGCACCGGCCAGCCCGCCGCCCCCTTCAGGGATGCAGTGCCAGCCTGGGTAGCGCGCCTGCCAAGGGGCCCAGAAGCCTGGTTGGTTGCGCGCACGGTAGCCGCCGTAGCCTAGCCAATGCAGTTCCATGCCCAGCGCCTGCAGGTCACGCACGGTTGGCGTGTCCTGGGCATGGCCGCGTAACAGGCCGGCGGTGGCGAAGCCGAAACGCTTGCCGGCAGCAGCCAAGGCGTGCAGATGGTTGGAATGGTTACCGCCCAGGCTGATCAGGCCTGGAGCATTGCTGGCGCCGGCCTGTTGCAGGTGGTGGCGTAGTTTGAACCACTTGTTGCCACTGATCAGCGGGTCAATCAGGTCCAGGCGCAGAATGGCGGCCTGGACCTGGGCTTGTTCCAGCCAGGGCAAGTTCAGAAATTGCAACGGTGCTTGGGGGAGGTCGAATACATGCATGGATCGCAGTTTACAGGGTAATCCCGCAAGCGCTTGTAATCGATGAACTCGCCCCCGCCGAGGCATCACAGTGCCAGGGTGGTGTTCACCGCCGCCACCGTATTCGCGGGCTTGCCCGCGCCCACACGTGCAGGTGTCGGGTTCACGCAGCCCCGAGGATCTCAGAGCTCAGCCGCCAACCGCGAGCCTTGGTTGATCGCCCGCTTGGCATCCAGCTCGGCCGCCACATCCGCGCCACCAATCAGGTGCACCGACTGCCCTGCCGCCACCAGCCCTTCCTGCAGCTCGCGCAGCGGATCTTGCCCGGCACAGATCACCACGTTATCCACCGCCAGCACTTGCGGTTCGCCGCCGTCCACACGAATGTGCAGGCCGGCATCGTCGATACCCAGATACTCGACACTGTTAAGCATCTGCACCCCCTTGTTCTTCAACCCGGTGCGGTGAATCCAGCCGGTCGTCTTGCCGAGACCGTCACCCACCTTGGATTTCTTGCGCTGCAACAGGTACACCTGCCGCGCCGGAGCATGCGGCTCGGCCTTGATCCCGGCCACACCACCTCGCGCCTGAAGATGGGTATCGATGCCCCACTCTTTCCAGAATGCCGCTCGGTCCTGGCTGGTGGCCACGCCCTGATGCACCAGGTACTCGGACACATCGAAGCCGATACCACCGGCACCGATTACCGCTACAGCCTTGCCCACCGGCTTGCGCTCGAGCAGCACGTCCAGGTAGCTGAGCACCTTGGCATGCTCCACGCCCGCAATGGCCGGTGTCCGCGGGGCGATGCCAGTCGCAAGGATGATTTCATCAAAGCCGCCGCCCACCAGTGCCTGCACGTCCACGCGGGTATTGAGGCGCAGGTCGACGCCCGTACTTTTTACCTTCTTGCGGAAGTAACGCAGCGTTTCAAAGAATTCTTCCTTGCCCGGCACCCGCTTGGCAACGTTGAACTGGCCACCGATTTCGCTGGCGGCGTCAAACAGGGTCACCGCGTGACCCCGCTCGGCCGCCACGGTGGCCGCCGCCAGGCCAGCCGGGCCGGCGCCTACCACGGCAATGCGCTTCACCGTACGTACAGGCAGGTAGTTGAGTTCGGTCTCGTGGCAGGCACGCGGGTTGACCAGGCAACTGGTCAGCTTGCCGCCGAAGGTGTGGTCCAGGCAGGCCTGGTTGCAGCCGATGCAGGTGTTGATCTCATCCGCGCGACCGGCAGCGGCCTTGTTGACGAAGTCCGGGTCGGCGAGAAACGGTCGGGCCATCGAGACCATGTCCGCATCGCCCTCGGCCAGCACCGCCTCGGCCACCTCCGGGGTGTTGATGCGGTTGGTGGTGATCAGCGGAATGCTCACCACGCCCCGCAACTTGGCGGTGACTTTGCTGAAGGCCGCACGCGGCACTTTGGTGGCGATGGTCGGGATGCGCGCCTCGTGCCAACCGATTCCGGTGTTGATCAAGGTAGCGCCGGCCTGCTCGATGGCCTTGGCCAGCAGCTCGATCTCGTCCCAGGTGCTGCCACCCTCGACCAGGTCGAGCATCGACAGGCGGAAGATGATGATGAAGTTCGGCCCTACCGCGCCACGCACCCGGCTGACGATTTCCACTGCCAGGCGCATGCGGTTTTCATAACTGCCGCCCCAGCGGTCGGTGCGGTGGTTGGTGTGCGCGGCGAGGAACTGGTTGATGAAGTAACCTTCCGAACCCATGATTTCGACACCGTCGTAACCGGCACGCTGGGCCAGCACGGCACAATTGACGAAGTCGGCAATCTGCTTCTCGATACCCTCCTCGTCCAACGCCTTGGGCTTGAACGGGTTGATCGGCGCCTGGATCGCGCTAGGTGCCACCTGGCGTGGGCTGTAGGCGTAGCGCCCGGCATGCAGGATCTGCAGGCAGATCTTGCCACCGGCAGCGTGCACCGCCTCGGTGACGATGCGGTGCTTGTCGGCCTCTTCCTCGGTGCTGAGCTTTGCCGCACCGGAGTACACCCCGCCTTCATCATTGGGCGCAATGCCGCCAGTGACCATCAGGCCAACGCCACCGCGGGCCCGCTCGGCAAAGTATGCAGCCATGCGCTCGAAGCCGCCGGGGCGCTCTTCGAGGCCGGTGTGCATCGAGCCCATCAGGGTGCGGTTGCGCAAGGTGGTAAAGCCCAGGTCCAGCGGGGCAAGCAGGTGCGGGTAGCGGTCGGCGGCCATGGAAAGGTCCCCTGATGGCGTGATCACGGATTGCGGGCACCTCACTGAATGGCGGGCCCCGTCGTTTGTCTGTCAGCGACATTAAACAGCCGTTTGAAAGGGCTCAATGATCAAAACTGACAAGTTATTGATCCTGGCGCACAGCGAGACTGCCTGAGGGCTGACGCATCAGCCCGACCGGTATCAATACCCCTACGCTGCACCCCTTTACTTGCTTGCGGGGCATAGGGGGAGCCTCTTTGCATTCCCTTTCCACCTTACAACTCATCCCATCGATCGAATCTTTGCGATGTCCTTGCTTGGAGGGGCTCCGAACATCCGGCTGTATTCTCTGCTGAACTGTGACGGGCTCTCATAGCCCACCGTGAACCCGGCCGTGGAAACATCCAGCCCTTCTGAAATCATCAACCTTCGTGCGTGCTGCAAGCGCAGTTGTTTCTGGTACTGCAACGGGCTCATCGCGGTGATTGCCTTGAATCGGTGGTGAAGCGTGGAATTACTCAAATTGACATAGCTCGCCAACTCATCGATGTGCAACGGCTGCGCATAGTTGTTGTTCAACCATTCGATAGCTCTTGTCACTCGATGGGTCTGACTGTCGTTGATGGCTATCTCATGTAATCGCTGGCCCTGCTGGCCTTTGAGCAACCGGTAGAATATTTCCCTGAGGGCTAGCGGAGCCAATGCCGGGATATCGGAGGGCACATCCAACAGACGTACCAGTCGCAACATGGCATCAAGCAATGGGGTATCAATCCTGTCCAGATAGAGGCCGCGGCGAGATGGCTGGCTGGGTACGCCGATCGGGCTGACGTCGGCAATCAGCTGAGCGATTTCTGCCGGGTCGATATCCAGGCGAATGCAGAAGTAGGGCCTCTGTGGAGAGGCCTCGATCACTTGCCCAGCCAGAGGCAGTGTCACAGAGACAACCAGATAGTTCAGTTGATCGTAGGTATAGCTTTCATCCCACAACTGGATCTGTTTCCGGCCCTGTACAATTATGCACAATCCGGGTTTATGAACCGTATGGATGACGTCTGTTGGCGTGTCGCTGCGTATAAAATGCAACGGATCAATCGCCGTTTGATAGACGCCGTATGTCGGAGCAAAACGTTGCATCGCTGATGCCAGTTCGGCCCTGAGGCGTGTCAGCTCATCGTCCAGATCACTCACTACCGTTACCTCCCCGTTCGGCTGTCCCGAATGCAGAGGATAGGTGGGTTCGCATCCATTTGGGTAGATGCCGAATGGATCATTTGATCTGCCAAAAAGCCCGGTTTTTCCGGGCTTTTGGCGCAGCCCAGGCACATCAAGCATTGATGACTCGGTCCGAACCGTCCTCGGCTACACGCCGGTCGTTGAGTCGGTCTGCACCGTCCTCGGCAACCCGACGGCCATTGAGTCGGTCTGCACCGTCCTCGACCAGGATTGGTGCACACAGGTATTTGCAAGGCTTATGGGTCCAGTTGCCTTGCTCCTTGGCTGGAAGCGCCATCGAACTTGCGCTCAGAACAGTTAAGGCGACTCCAATCATCATTTTGTTAACATTTTTCATGACAGCGACTCCGAAATTAGCGATGGATTCGTTGCCGGTTGTCAGTGCAAAGCGTGACGTTGATGCCTGTATGCTTCCAGGCCAGGTCGCTCTGATGGCCGGCAGCAGCAGTGGTTCGCTTGCTGCTTGGGCTCAGATTAAGGCGGCGGTAATGAACCCGTTATTGGTTTCCTGCGATGATTTTGCACATTCCTGCGGCGAGGCATCTCGGGGCTCAGGCTTCAGCCAGGAGCAGGCGTCCCTTTCCCAGGCTTTGCATAAAAAGCCTAATACAGTTAACCGCTGTTCAACGATTGACATCCAGGACACGCTTGCCGCGGGTATGCCCCCCTGAGCTCAGCGTGATAGCGTCGTTCACCTTGGAAAGTGGCATCACCTCAACCTCGACGCGCAACTTCTCCTCAGCAATCAATTGCGCGATCTGTGCTAACTGGCGCCCGTCCGAACGGGTAGCGAAATGTTTGCCGACAGCGTCGTGTTCACGCGCCTTCTGCGGGTCGGGTGGGCTGACGGTAGATACAAGTACACCTCCTCGTTTGACAATCGTCCAGGAACGGTCTTGCGTTTCTCCTCCTACCAGGTCGAGAACAACATCGATCTCTTCAGCCACGTCTTCGAACCGTTGCGCGGTATAGTCAATGACCTGCTGTGCCCCGAGTGAATACAGGTAGTCTCGGTTGCCGGCCGATGCCGTTGTCAATACATAGGCACCGGCCAGGCGAGCCAGCTGTACGGCGAAACTTCCTACACCTCCCGCAGCCCCGTGAATCAAGACTGTTTGACCCGACTGTAGGTTGGCGTGTTCATGCAGTGCTTGCCAGGCGGTAAGCGCTGCAGCAGGAATGCCACTGGCGTGGAGGAGCGGCAGGCCGGCGGGCTTATGCGCAAGCCTGTCGGCGGCTGCCACGACCTGAGTCGCGTAGCCACCGACTATGCCTATGAAACCGAATACCTCATCACCCACAACAAACCCTTGGACATTTTTGCCAACCGCTGCAACGGTACCGGCAACCTCGACACCCGGTGTATAGGGCAAGGACAATGGGATGAATTGCTTCATTGCCCCTGAGAGGATCTTCCAGTCAATCGGGTTGACTCCACTCCCCGCGACATTGATTAAAACCTGGTCGTCATTGGGCATCAAATCTGGGACATCTTTGAGTTCCAACCCCTGAACCTGACCGTACTGTGCCACTTGGATAGCTTTCATAAGTTTTCCCATTGGTAAGGTGATGATGCCCCAGATGCTCTGTGGCGCTGCACTTCGACTACTGACGACGGGCGTCAAAGCTGAAGCGGCCTGCACCAAAAGCCACGATCTGCAGCAAGCCACCGGCCATCGCGATGTTCTTGAAGAAATGGATGAACTGGGCCTGGTCGGCCAGCGCGCTGTGGAAAATCGCTGCGGTGAGAACACTGAACAACGCCAGTACGACTGCAGCAGTCCGGGTGAGAGTGTGGCTCCATACGCCTTTGCTTAATAGCCGGTTAGTTTCGGCATTTATGTTCGAATAAATAGAAATGTCGTATCCGGTTCATGCAGCCCTCAGACAGGCCAGGATCGGGCAAAGGGCTGAAAGGAGTCGCAGATCAATCATGCAGGATCGTGCATGACCGCCGCAGGAATCACATAACGCTGTTCCCCCCAGGATTTTTACTCTTGCTTCAACACCTGCCGGTCAGCAGGTGCCTCTGAAACCAGTAACAGGAGTGAGAAAAATGCACGGCATCGAACACAAAGTCATCGTGATTACAGGCGCCAGCAGTGGTATCGGCGAAGCCACGGCCCGCCTGCTCGCCAGCAAAGGCGCTCGCGTCGTTCTGGGGGCCCGCCGTACCGACCGCCTTGAAGCCCTGGCCGATGACATTCGTTCAGCAGGCGGTACCGCTGATGTGCTGGCGCTGGACGTCACCAGCCTGGACGACATGCAGTCCTTCATCGATTTCGCTGTCGAATTGCATGGTCGCGTCGACGTACTCATCAACAATGCCGGCGTAATGCCACTCTCGAAACTGGAAGCGTTGAAGGTCGATGAGTGGAACCGGATGATCGACGTGAACATTCGCGGCGTACTACACGGTATTGCTGCAACGTTGCCGCTCATGCAACAGCAGCGTGCTGGCCAGATCATCAATATCGCCTCAATTGGTGCCTACGCCGTGAGCCCTACCGCTGCAGTGTACTGCGCCACCAAATATGCCGTCCGGGCAATTTCCGAAGGTCTGCGTCAAGAGGTCGGGGGTGATATTCGAGTCACGGTGATTGCACCAGGCGTTACCGAATCGGAGCTGGCCGACAGCATTTCGGATGAAGGCGGACGCGCGGAGATGAGGGAGTTCCGCAAGATCGCGATTCCCGCTGCGGCCATTGCCCGTGCGATTGCCTACGCGGTCGAGCAGCCAGCGGATGTCGACGTCAGCGAGCTGATCGTGCGTCCAACCGCGAGTCCATTCTGATTCTCTATTGACGATAGCGAGGAACAGAGATGGCCAAGCCATATGGAAGCCAGAACAAATACGTTGGCATGTGGGTGACGGCTGACGGTCGGATCCGCCATGAACTCTTGCCCGGGGGCCGCTACGACGAAGCACGCGGTCGGCAAGCAAGTGCTTACCAGGGCCGCTATTGGTTGGAGGGTGATCACATCGAGTATGTCGATGACACTGGATTTACCGCTGATGGTGAGTTTCGCAACAATGTGTTGTACCACGCCGGGATGGTTTTATACCCCGAACGTTAAAGCGCAAGCCGGAATGGAGACATTCCGGCTTTGTCGTGACTCTGAACCCTGAAAGCCCTGCCGTTGCGTCCAGAGTGTGTTCTCACTGCCGTGACCAGATCAGGTGAAATACACCGCACTCTGTCCGCCTTGAACCTGTACCTGTCAGTACGGCACCCAGGAAGCGAGGCAGCTTTTATCCTGCGTACTCGCCAAAAAAGAGGGGAGGACAATATGACCATGGATGTGACAGAGCGGACTTCTGCCCATGGTTTGGAGGCACACATCCGGGGCAAGCGAATTGCCGCTTCGGACGTGCTGGCCGACCGGGACATCTTGGTGCAGATTTTCAACCGGGAACGTGAGGAAGGTAACTTCATCGTCCCAGCGGTGGCCGAACCCTTGCTGGTCTGGATCATTTCGGGAAACGCTGCCGTACAGGAACGTGAGCTTGGGGGCCAATGGGAAACCAGCGAAGTTGCTAAAGGCGATTTCTTTTTGACCACTTCGGCGCAACCGTATGAGATGCGCTGGAACGTCTCCAGCGCAGACGACTTTGAAGTCATGCACATCTATCTCGGTGTCCCGCTCCTGGAAAAAGCCATCCATGAAGTACTGGGCGGGCCTGCCGAGGCCGTTCGCCTGCGGGAAGTGTCAGGCGGGCGTGACGAAGGACTGTCGGTACTGCTGGAGCATGTTCGGCTGGAACTCATGGGACGTGGCGCGAGCCCGCTCTATTTGCAAGGTCTGGCCCAATGCATCGCCGTCTACCTTGCCCGCAATTATCTGGATAGCTCAGCGGACGATCGCCCACGCCGCAACGCTCTCCCTGCGTACAAGTTTCGGCGCGTGCTGGCGGCCATGGAAGCCGATCTGGCAAGGGACTTCAATTTAAGGCAGTTGGCCGAGGTTGCCGGGATGAGTGAATGCCACTTCAGCCGAATGTTCAAGAAAGCCGCCGGATATTCACCCTTGCAGTTCTTCATCAGGTTGAGGATGGCTCGTGCCCGGCAGCTTCTCCTCGAGACCGATCAGAGCATCATCGATATAGGCCTGGAGGTTGGGTATAGCAGTCACAGCCATTTCTCACAGGTGTTCAAACGCGAGGTAGGCGTAACGCCCACGCAATACCGCCAATAGGGGAACACGATGCCGTATAGAAGCTCGGCGAACGCAGCGGTTCTTGTTACCGACCGCCCAGTGTGCCTTCAGGATCCCTCCAGCCGAACTACCAGGGGCTCAGCGAGCCGGCAACCGTGCTGCGGCGTTGCGCAAGCGCGAGCGACACCTTAACTGGCCAACGCAGGAATCGGCGCATTCAGGGCAAGGGCAGCCCGGACCGGGTCGAAGTACTCACGGATAAAGGCAAGCTTGCCGTCCTTGACACGCACGAAGAGCACATACTCCTGTTCATAGATGCGCCGGGTCGGCTTGATCAGCCCCTCAGCCTTGACCTCGGCGCTGGCTTCCATCGGGGTTGAGCCGGGGTGAATGTGCAAATCAAAGAAACGAAAATTTTCCACCGTCCCGACGAACCAGCCGACATGCCCAAGCACCTGTTCACGCCCTTGGAGATGCGCCGGGCGTCAGGTTCGACTTTTTCGAATGTTCAGGAGGATCGGGCCTGAGCCTTAAACCGTTCGATCAGCCATTTCGAGGCCGGGCCGGGAGGCGTGTCGGTGCGGTAAATAACATCGAACGCATAATCGCCGCCAAAGCAGTCGGGTAGTTCGACTTGCACGAGGCGTCCGGTGGCCAGGTCATCGCGAACCATGTCTATCGGCATGTTGCCCCAGCCGATGCCTTCGCGAAGCAGCATGTGCTTGGCGCCCAAATCCGCCAGGCGCCACGTGCGTGTGCCGACCACCGCGAATTCCTGATCTGCAGTGAGCCGTGAACGATCTGTCAGGACCAGTTGAACATGTGCGCGACCTGAACCCGGCGGGTGTGGACCCGGTTGCGCCAACGGGTGGTCAGGCGCAGCCACCGGAACCAGCGCCACCTTACCTACGCCGATACGTTCAATGCCATCAATGCTTGTGGTCAGAGGGCCACTCACACCCAACGTGGCGCCGCGGTCGAGCACCCGTTGGGTCACTGCGCCAAGAGCCTCTATATGCAGGTGTAGGGATACGGTTGGAAACGTTTCTCGGAAGGCTTTCAGTGCATCGACCATACGCTCGCGAGGCAACATTACGTCAAGCACGAGATGCACTTCGGCTTCAAGGCCATGCAGCAAACCGCGAACCTTGGCGCGCAGCCCGTCAATACTGCTGTAGATGGTGCGCGCCTCGGCCAGCACTGTCCGGCCGGCGTCGGTCAATTGCGGCTTACGGGTGGTTTTGCGATCAAAAAGGCTGACGCCCAGCTGCAGTTCCAGGTTGGCAATGGAGTAGCTCACCACTGAAGTGGCGCGATGCAACTTGCGCGCTGCTCCAGCAAAACTGCCGACATCGACTACTGCAAGAAATACCCGCAGTTGATCGAGCGTTGGGGTACCCGGGTCTGAAATCATTGCTCTTCTCTCGAACGTTCCGACTCATATTATCTGAGGTTTGCAGGTAAGCCAGCGGGTCAAAGCCCCGATGAGCCAGGTGCCCCTGTGTTTACTCCGCTCCTCGATGGCGGGGTTGGCTGGCGATTCAAAGCATGATTTGCGCTTACGGACCGAGGGACTGCATATCGGCGCAAAATCCCGACAGCCTCGGCAAGCTTACGAAAGCCTCTCTCTGCGCGTTGCGCGACAGTAAAGCCGTCCCTTACAGGCTAGAGCCGGCGAATGTCTCCTCGGCTCACAACGCAGGAGAGCATCATGACTACTATCACGCCCAACATTCCCCATGAAGTCGAAGGCAAAGTCGCGCTGGTCACCGGCGCCGCCAGTGGCATCGGCAAGGCAATTGCGCTTTTGCTGCATGCACGTGGCGCCAAGGTCGTTGCCGAAGATATCAACCCTGCCGTAGAAGACCTCGCACGTCCAGGGCTGGTCCCACTGGTGGCGGACATCAGCGAAGATGGCGCTGCAGAGCGTGCCGTCGGCCTTGCCGTCGAGCGGTTCGGCCGGCTGGACATCCTGGTGAACAACGCCGGGATCATCATCAACAAACTGGTCATCGACATGACCCGCGAAGACTGGGAGCGCATCCAGGCGGTTAATACCACCGCGGCCTTTCTGCATTGCCGCGAGGCAGTCAAGGCAATGATGCCTAACAAGTCCGGCGCAATCGTCAATATCGCCTCCTATGCAGCCTACTTCGCCTTTCCAACCATCGCGGCGTACACCGCCTCCAAGGGTGCGCTGGCACAGCTGACCCGTACGCTGGCACTCGAAGCCATCGAGTACGGTATCCGCGTCAATGCCATCGGCGTCGGCGACGTAGTCACCAACATCCTCAATGACGTGGTCGAAGACGGTCCTGGCTTTCTTGCCAAGCACGGCGAAGCGGCCCCCATCGGCCGTGCCGCACAGCCGGAAGAAATTGCCGAGCTCGTCGCGTTTCTCGCGTCCGAACGGGCGAGCTTCATGGTCGGTTCGGTTGTCATGGCCGACGGCGGCATGACCGTGACCGCCGGTTGATCGGTCTATCACCCATAAAGGAGCCCATAGCATGCTCACAAAGCTCGCGTTCTTCACCGCACGCCCCGGGCAAAGCGGTGCCCTCGGCCAGCGCCTGTTGGCGCTGGTCGGCCCCACACGGCAGGAGTCTGGCTGCATCCGTTACGACATCTACCAATCGGGCGACTCGGTCGAGGGGTGGCTTGTTTACGAGGACTGGCACTCCTCCGAGGCCTTTGACGGACATCTGCAGACACCTTATGTGCAGGCCTTCATGACAGAACTCGACACGTTCTGCAGCGAGGTCCCCAAGATCCATACGTTCGAGCGGCGCGCCTAGACGATCAAGCACTGAACCCGACCACTTGCAGGAGGACCCTCCCATGAGTACACAGAACACCTGGCTGGTAACCGGCTGTTCCACCGGTTTTGGCCGCCACATTGCAACCCATTTGCTCAAGCAAGGCGAGCGCGTGGTTGTCACCGCACGCAAGACCGAACAGGTGCAGGATCTCGCCAGCCTCGGCCAATCGCTGGTACTGCCACTGGATGTAACCGATGCCGAACAGGCCAAGGCCGTGGTGGCTGAAGCTGAACGCGTATTCGGCAGGGTGGATGTACTGGTCAACAACGCCGGTATCGGTTACTTCGCCGCTGTCGAGGAAACAGACCCGCAGGCGGCGCGCCGCCTGTTCGACGTTAACTTCTTCGGCACCTCCCATATGATCCAAGCAGTGCTGCCCGGCATGCGCCAGCGGCGTCAGGGCATGATCGTGAACCTGACCTCCATAGGTGGGCTCGCGGGCTTCCCCGCAGTGGGCTACTACTGCGCGAGCAAGTTCGCTGTCGAGGGGTTATCGGAAACCTTGCGTGCTGAGCTTGAGCCCCTGGGGATCGGTGTCATGACGGTCGAGCCCAGCGCATTTCGCACCCAATGGGCAGGCTCATCGGGTGAAGTGCCGGAACCGATAGCGGATTACGAGGTTACCGCAGGTGAGGCGCGCCGTGCCTACCACGCTTCGGTCGGCAAGCAGGAGGGGGACCCGGCCCGTGCAGCTGCGGCGATTCATACTGCGGTTACTTCGCCTCAGCCACCACACCGCCTGCTGCTGGGCAACAGAGCATTCGATGTGGCGATGGCCAAGCTGTCCGCCATGCGTACGGAGTTCAGCGTCTGGGAAGCCACCGCTCGCGGCGTCGATTTTCCAGCGTCACAGGTTTGAGAACCAGCGGCTCGCTTCCCGAGCCGCCATCCAAACGAACTGGCGGATTGCCTGTACGGCAATTCATGTTGTGTTGAAAGCTGAAGCTGAAGATGTTCTCCAAGGCGTGAGCGAGCGGCTGCCCGCCCCTCAAGGTGAGGTCAGGATCACCACGTAATGGCCTTGGGTCAGCGGCTCGCCGCGCCCGTCGACCAGCCTGTAGGCCTGGTCGACCGTGGCCCCCTGATCGACGCGTACCGCCTGCACCGGCAGTGCCTGGCCGTCCACGCCCTCAATGCCGATGACGCTGTCACGCGCCAGCGCCGGACAGTCATCCATGCGCCAACCGGCACTGCCCACGGTGGTCGTGCAGGACGGCTCGACGATGCTGCCAGTGAACTGCAGCATGCCCGAGGCGACGACGGCGCCTGCCTGGGCCTGACCGACCAGGGCTAGACTAATTGCAACACTCAATGCGAATCGCTTGCCGCTCATGGTTTCCACTCCCCGATACCCACGTTTGAGCCTATCGGATGAGCAGTGACCGGGCCGTCTGCGCGCGTGAGGCAGTTCACAAAGCAGGCATTTAAACCACGCGGCAATTTAAGAAACGTCTCAAAGCCGGGGGCGGCCCAGCTGTCTAGGATGCCCAGGTCCTTCCCAGTCACCCTCACCGGAGCCCTGCCCTGACCATGTCGCGCTTGCTTCATACCCTCTCGCGCCCAGCCATGGCGGCGCTGGTCCTGATGGGCCTGGCGTCCGGTGCCTGGGGCCAGCTCAAAGTCGAGGGCACACGCCTCATTTACCCAGGCTCGAACAAGGAAGCAAGCATCAGCGTGGTCAATCGCAGCGACCTCGACACGGTCATGCAAAGCTGGGTCAGCAGTACCGACGAACGCGCCGATGCGCCCTTCGCCATCGTCCAACCGTTGGCATTGATACCACCCAACGGCCGGCACATGCTGCGTGTGCTGTACGCCGGCAAGGGCCTGCCCGAGGACAGGGAGTCACTGTTCTGGCTGAACATCCTCGAGATCCCGCGCAAACCCGAACAGGCCAATACCCTGCAATTCGCCGTTCGCCAGCGCCTGAAGCTGTTCTACCGCCCTGCCGGCCTGCCAGGCTCGGCCAGCGAGGCGGTCGAGGGCCTGGCATGGCGCGCACGTCAGCCTGGCCTGATCGAAGTCAGCAACCCGAGTGCCTTTCATGTTTCGCTGGTCAACCTCCAGCTCGACAGCCCTGGGCAGTCGCGCCAGCTTGCGGACTACGTCCTCCTGCGCCCTGGGGCATCGCTCACCCTCGAGGCGCCCTCGCCCCTGCCCGCGCAAAGTCGCGTGGCGTTCAGCGAACTCACCGATATCGGCCTGCAGAAGCGCCACCACATCGCGCTGCCGTGAACACACCGCCACAGGATACCCACTCATGAACCTGATCCGGAAACACTTGCTTGGCCTGCTTTTCGTCGCCGCCAGTTGCCCCGCCACCAGCTACGCGCTGTCCTGCAAGCTGGACCCGTCCATGGCGACGGTATTCAAGGAGGCACTGGGCACTGCACTGGCGGTACCGGCCGACGCGCCCGACGGCACGATCATCTGGGAGTCGGCACCACACTCGCTTCCGGTCATCTGCGCCGACGACTATGAAACCGGCATCAAGGAAGATGTCTATTTCTATGTCAACCCGGCCAAAGCCAGTATAGGCAAGGGCATACGGGTCGGGATTCGCTACGGCTCGCAGAAAATCACTCAGACTTCGGGCGCCGTCACCACTGGCTACAACTCGTTTCATGGTTGCGACTGGGCGAACTGTACAGGCTGGTACAAGGCCCGCTTCACCCTGAACTTTACGGTGTTCATCGAAAAGTACGGCGCAACGCCAACCGACGGACAAGCCAGCACGCTCAGCGAATACCGGGTATTCCAGCTGGACGGCGGGTACATGCTCAACCCCAAACCCGACAGCAACCTCAACTATGTCGTCACCGGCATGAACAACATCCGCTTCGTGCCTTGCTCTCCCGAGTTGACCATCTTGCCTTCGGTGGTCAATTTCCGCCGTGCCCTGGCCAGCTCGGCACAGGTCGGCCAGGTCGCCAGCTCGGCCAGTTTCAGCCTCGACCTGACCAGATCCTGCGACACGCCCTACACCGTCAGCGCCCGCTTCACCCCGGTCGCTGGCAGCGCCAGCATCATCGACAAGCTGCTGGTGCCCACCAACAACACCTCTGTCGGCATCGCCCTTACCCAGCAGGACAGTAACCAATCGGTACCTTTCGCCACCTGGTTCAAGCTGGCCGACCTGGCCGCGCCGGGCGTGAGCCACAACCCGTTCCGCGCCGACCTGATCTGGCGTTCGGCGCCCATCCCCGGTCCGTTCGAAGCCACGGCGCTGGTGGACCTGTACTACCAGTAAACCCTCGGCCAGGCGGCCTTTAAGGATCGTCTGATGTCCAGTTGCCAGCGGCCTGCCTAGATTTGCGGGATGCGACTCAAAGCCTACCTGCAACAGATCAACCCCCTGCTCTCCAACCCCGAGGCAGCACGCCGCCTGCTTCGGTTGCTGGCGATCGTGCTATCGGCCGGCATTCTCGGCGCGGCCTACAATTTCCTGTCCTTTACCTTCAACACCGATATCGCTCGGCGCCATGGCGCCATGAGCAGCGCGATCGCCGAGGCCCATACCTTCTTCACCAACCGCGAGGCGCTGCTGGAGAGCCTGAGCCTCGCAGCCGTGCGTCAAACGGCGCCGGGTGTCGACTGGCTGCCCCTGGCACCGGGCGAGGAAGTGCACCTGCAACTGGGCAGCCAGCCGGGCAAACGCTGGAGCCTGTGGCTGACCCAGCGCATGTGTGCCTACCTAGAGGCCCGGCGGGTCAACCTGCTGTATGTCGACACAGCGGCTCAGGCCCCCATGCGCTGGTTGTACAACGCTGACGCCCAGGCCTCGCTGCCTTCGCCCGCCCTGCTTGAGCAGTTGCGCGCTTCGGAACTGCGGGCCACGGCCCCTCGGGAACTATGGCTGGCCGACCAGGGCGCCCAAGGTTCGCGCCTGTTCATCTTCCTGCGCCTGGACGCACGCGACCCGGGCTCTGGCTGGCTAGGCCTGGAAATCGACAGCCAGGCAGTGTCGCCGTCGCTCGAGGATGCCAGCGCGGGTAAATTCATGATGTTCAATGCCGACGGCATGCTGGTGTTCACCAACACCCCAGGCCCGACGCTGGACCGTTCGCTGCACCATCCCGTGGGTAACAACTTCTTCGGCTTCGCCGGCCAGGGGCTCTTGCCAGAGTACCTGGTCATCAGCAAACCTTTGATGTCTTCGGACTGGCAACTGGTCTACGCGATCGACCTGTCCGCGATCCTTGCCGGTCTGTGGCAGCAACTGCTCGGTGCCCTGCTGTTCTGCGTGCTCAGCATCACCTTGATACGGGTGTTGATCCAGCGGTTCGACCAACGCTTGTTCACCCCCACGGTCGAACGCATCCGTGCACTGGTGGAAAGCGAGATATTCAGCCGTGACGTCATCGAAACCGCCCCCGTCGCCCTGTGCGTGTTGCGCCGTAGCGATGGCCAGGTGGTGCTGGAGAACCACCTGGCCCAGCAGTGGCTGGGCCAGGACCCGGCACGCGGCGCGCGCAGCGCGCAATGGATCGAGCAGGCTTTCGAGCGACACGAAGGCCAGTGCAGCGACTATTTCGAGAGCGCCGAAGGGCGCCACCTGTACCTGAGCTGCTCGCCAACCCGCTACAAGGGCGAGCCGGTGCTGCTTTGCGCGTTCAGCGACATCAGCGCACGCAAGCAGATCGAGGCCGCGCTGGAGGACGCCCGGCGCGCGGCCGACACCGCCAACGAAGCAAAGACCCAGTTCCTGGCGACCATGAGCCACGAAATCCGCACACCGTTGTACGGCGTGTTGGGTACCCTGGAGCTGCTGTCGCGCACCGTGCTCGACGCCCAGCAGCGCGATTACCTGCGGGCAATCGAAGGCTCCTCGTCAACCTTGCTGCAGTTGATCTGCGACGTGCTGGACGTGTCCAAGATCGAGGCCGGTCAGCTGGCCCTCGAACTCAGCGAGTTCAGTGCCCCGGACCTGGTCCGCGAGGTGGTCCAGGGCTACAGCGCGGCAGCCAGGAGCAAGGGGCTGCAGCTCTACAGCTGCCTGGACCCACGCCTGCCGGAACACCTGATCGGCGACGTCAACCGGATCCGCCAGATCCTCAACAACCTGCTGAGCAATGCGGTCAAGTTCACCGATTGCGGCCGCGTGGTGCTGCGGGCCAGGCTGCTCAACCGCGACGGCGAACGCTCCTGCCTGTTGTGGCAGGTCTCGGACACGGGGAAGGGCATCGCTGAACAGGACCAGCCGTTCATCTTCGACCCGTTCTACCAGACCGAAGGCCATAGCCAGGTCATTCCCGGCACCGGGCTCGGCCTGCCGATCTGCCAGCGCCTGACGCAATTGATGAACGGCCAGCTGCGCCTGGTCAGCGAGCTGGGCCTGGGCAGCAGCTTCAGCCTGACCCTACCCCTGGAAGTGGCGTCAGGCCGCGCCAGCGCCCCGTTCAACCTGCTAGGCGAACGCATTCACGTGGTATCGCCCGTACACGAACTGGCTGAAGCCATCAGTGGTTGGCTTTGTCGCTGGGGTGCGCGCGCGCAGGTCGGCGCGCCGGCGCCAGGCAGCGCCCTGCCCGGCGAACTGCTGGTCGAGCTGCATCCCGGCAATGTCGAACGCTGGCTGGTCGCCGAATGGCCCGGCCCGCGAATCCTGGCCAGCGCCCAGGACTGCTGGGAGGCGCGGCACGAGGCCGGTCACTGGCAGGTCAACCTCAACGACCTGGGCGCCCTGCACCATGCTGTCGGCCAGGCCCAGGGCCTGCGCCGTCCCAGGGACCCCGCCGCGCCGGCCCCCTTGACCGAGCCGCTCGGGCTGCACGTGCTGGTTGCCGAGGACAACGTCATCAACCAGTTGATCCTGCGCGACCAGCTCGAGGAGCTCGGCTGCAGCGTGACCTTGGTCAGCGATGGCGAGCAGGCCTTGCAAACCTGGCAGCGCGAGCATTTCGACCTGCTGCTGACCGACGTCAACATGCCCGGCACGAATGGCTACGAACTGACCCGGGCCCTGCGCCGGTTGGGCTGCACCCGCCCCATCGTCGGCGCCACTGCCAATGCTCTGCGCGGCGAGGAAGAACTGTGCCTGGCCGCCGGCATGGATCGCTGCCTGATCAAGCCCTTCAACCTGCAAGTCCTGTTCAACTGCCTGGCCCCGTATCGAGGTAGCCCTTGAAGACCTTTAACATCCTGATCGTCGAAGACCACCCCTTCCAGCATATGTACCTGCAACACTTGTTCAGCGAGCTTGGCAGCTTCAACCTGGAAGCAGCCCGGGATGGCCAGGAAGCGCTGGAGCGCCTGCGCCAGCGTGACTTCGACCTGGTGCTGACCGACCTGCTGATGCCCGGCATGGACGGTGTGCAATTCATCCAGCACCTTGCCGGCCTGCGCCACAAGCCAGGCCTGGCGATCATGAGCGTGGCCTCGCGGCGCATGCTCATGGCGGCGAGCCTGGTGGCCAAGAACCTCGGCGTGGACGTGCTCGGGCTGATCTCCAAGCCGGTCGAACCCGCCGCGCTGCGCAGCCTGATCGACCAATTGCAGTTGCACCATCAGGCACCGGCCCAGGCGGTACCGTCCACGCCCGAGTTCGATCGCCAGACCTTGGTCGATGCCTTGAACAACCGAGCTTTTCAGGCCTGGTTCCAACCCAAGAAGTCCTTGCACAATGGTCGCATCGTCGCGGCAGAGGCCTTGGTGCGCTGGATGCACCCGGAGCAAGGGGTGTTGCTGCCAGGCACCTTCCTGCCAACGATCAATGCCTTCGGCCTGGAGGAAAGGCTGCTGTGGGTGATGCTCAAGCAAGCCATGGATGCCCAGGCGCGCTGGCGCGAACGGGGCTATGACATCCCGGTCTCGATCAACCTGCCGACTCACCTGCTGAATAGCCATGACCTGGCCGACCGGCTGCTGGAATTCGTCCTGCACCACCAAGGCGTGCCCGGCAAGCTGTGCTTCGAGCTGATGGAATGCTCCATTCCCGAAGAGCTGAGCAACTTCTATGCAGGCGCCTGCCGCTTGCGCATGAAAGGTTTCGGCCTGTCCCAGGACGACTTCGGCAAAGGCTACAGCTCGTACATGAGCCTGGTCTCGACGCCCTTCACCGAACTGAAGATAGACCGGGCGCTGGTGCAGCGTTGCGATGAAAGCGAGAGCCTGGCCTCGGCCTTGGCCAGCATCGTTGCCCTGGGTCGCAAGCTCGGGCTCACCGTGGTCGCCGAAGGGGTCGAGACGCCTCAGGAGCTCGAAATGCTGCGCAAGGTCGACTGCAACCAGGTGCAGGGCTTTTTGATCTCCCATGCCGTGTCGGCGGAACAGTTCCAGCGCCTGCTGCACAACGACGGTCCCCCGTCAGCCTACTGACCGGCTGTAACTCACAGCGCCGGCCGGGCATCAAAGGTAATATTCGTTGGGTATCGATGCCCCCACGCCCTTGCGGACCCTTGCATGAAACAGTACAACGCCCTGCTGGAAAACCTGGCCCGCAGCTCTCTGCGCCTGAACAAAGGCATGACCGTCCTGCTGGGCCTGGCGCTGCTGCTGGCCGGCTTCAGTCTCTGGTCGCTCGAGCGCCTGATCGACGAACACAGCGACACGGTCAGCATCCATTTCGCCCGGCTGATGGAGAATGTCCAAGAGCAGGAAACCTTCCTCGAGGCCCTCGTGCAACGCAGCGCCAAGGGGGAGCTGCTCGACTACCCACGTGCGCTCGAGCCGGCGCTGGCACCCATGCCCGAGGAAGGGCCGGACATCTACAAGGGCCAGATCTTTCCATTTTCCATGCCGTTCAGCCTCAAATTCGACCCACGCAACCTGGCTGACCGCGAAGTATCGGACATCTTCACCCTGGGGGCGAACCTGGCCAGCTTCTACAGCATGTTCTGGTCGGCCTCTCCGTACCGTTCGCCACAGGTGTTCCTGTTCTCGCCGGATGCCCGTTACGACATCACGGTTCCCGCCGCAGGACGCGGGCGGGGCAAGCTGGAGAATGAACCGTTCATCGATGTGATCAGGCAGGTCATTGCGCGCCAGCCTCAGGACAAGGACTGGGGCCCAGGCAGCAGGATCGTCTGGCGCAGCTATGTCGAGCAGCCGGACCAGGCCTCCCCGCCACGCGTGCTGGCCTACGCCAACGTCCCCCTGCGCTCGGGCAAGGCAGAGGGCCAAGCCACGCAAGTTGCATCGCTGGTGGACCTGGCCCAGATCGATGATTTCGAACGCATCATGGACTGGACCGTGTATGACCACTTTAACCTCATCACCCCATCCGGCGAGGTGCTGATCGGCGCGCCCGCGTCCCTGAAGGGGGTGCATGAAGGTCTCAACATCAAGCCCGAAGGCCTGGTGTTCCGACTCCACGAACAGGCCAACGGTGGCTGGAGTGCGATCTACACCGTGACCTACCGGCACTTCTTCCGTTACGCGTTCTGGTCGCTGGCCGGCATCGCCGCCACGTTCCTGGTCCTCATCGGGCTGGGCCGGGTGGTCATCCGTTGGTATCAGCGCCAGGTCATCCTGCCTGCGCGCGCGGCTCACGAGATCATCACCGAGAGCGAGGCCTTCAGCCGGGTGGTCATCGACACCGCCCCGACCGGCCTGTGCGTGGTCCGCAGCGCCGACAACGAGGTGCTGCTGGAGAACCAGCGGGCGCAGCAATGGCAGGGCACCCGCGAGCTGGTCAGCACCCTCGCCTCGGCAGTGGGCAGCACCCGCAGTGGCGAGCACTATCTGCAGGTCGAAGGCCGCCACCTGCAGGTCGGTTTCGTATCCACCCGCTACCACGGCGAAGACGTGCGCCTTTACGCATTCAACGACGTCACCCGCCATGTCGAGGACGCCCAGGCGCTCGACGAAGCCCGGCGCGCCGCCGACGCCGCCAACACCGCCAAGACCCTGTTCCTGGCCACCATGAGCCACGAGATCCGCACCCCACTGTACGGCGTGCTGGGCACCCTCGAGCTGCTCGGCCTGACGCACCTGGATGCACGCCAGCAAGGCTACCTGCACACTATCCAGCGCTCCTCGGCAACCCTGTTCCAGCTGATCAGTGACGTGCTCGACGTGACCAAGATCGAATCCGGGCAGATGGCGCTCGAACCCGTGCCGTTCTGCCCGCTGGACATGCTCGAAGACACCGTGCGCACCTATCGCGCCTTCGCCGAGCGCAAGGGCCTGTTGCTCTATGCTTGCCATGACGCCCGCCTGCCGGCGCAGGTGGTGGGCGATCCGATACGCATCCGCCAGATCCTCAACAACCTGCTGAGCAACGCCATCAAGTTCACGGACACCGGCCGGGTGGTACTGCGCACCCGCGTGCTGGCGCTCGACGACACCCACGTGCGCCTGCAATGGCAGGTTGCCGATAGCGGCATTGGCATTTCCCAGGCGCAGCAGGCCAGGCTCTTCGAGCTGTTCTACCAGGTCGCCGACGCCTCCAGCGAGGGCGGTGCGGGCCTCGGCCTGCCGATCTGCGGCTGGCTGGCCGACATGATGGGTGGCCAGATCAAGGTGGTCAGTGAGCCGGGCCTGGGCAGCAGCTTTTCCCTCAACATCAGCCTGCCACTGGCCCAGGGGGAGCTGAGCGACTGCCCAAGCGTAGTGCCCGACCCGACCCCGGTGTATGTGCGTGCGCCGATACCGGAGCTTGCCCAGCATGGCGTTGACTGGCTGCAGCGTCTGGGTATCGCCGCGACCCTGACGATTCCCCCCCTGGAGAAGGACAACCACCAGGCCCTGCTGGTAGACCTGCTCGACTGCCCGGACGCTGCCACCTGGCATGGCCAGCGGATCTGCGCCAGCAGCGACGGCCCTGCCCCCGGCGCGTTCATCGACGGCTGCTGGCGGGTGGATCTGCATGACGTGCGGGCCATCGCCCAGCTCATCGCGGTCGTGCGCCAGGGCGGGTCGCCCGATGACCAAAACACCGCGCAACAGCAACGCGCCGCTCTGCGCCTGCATATCCTGGTGGCCGAGGACAATCCGATCAACCAGGCGATCCTGCAGGAGCAACTCGAGGCGCTGGGCTGTACCACGGTGGTCGCGGCCAACGGCGAACAGGCCATGCAACGCTGGCAGCCAGGCCTGTTCGACCTGGTCCTGACCGACGTAAACATGCCGTTGATGAATGGCTACGAACTGGCCAGGACCCTGCGCCAGCACGACGCCCGGTTGCCGATCATCGGCGTCACCGCCAATGCACTGCGAGAAGAAGGCCAGCGCTGCCTCGAGGTGGGCATGAATGCCTGGATGGTAAAACCGTTGAGCCTGCAGGCGTTGCGCAGCCATTTGGTCCGTCTGTGTCGGCCAGCACTGGCCGAAGCGCCCAGCCGTGCGCAAGCGGACAGCCTCAACGCCTCCCCCTCCCCTGCAGCCACCGATACCGTGCAAGTGTCCGACGCCATGCGCGCGCTGTTCATCACCACCCTGCGCGAGGATATGCAGCAGTTGCGCCTGGCCCTTGAGCAAGGCGACCAGCGGCGCCTTGGCGAGCGCCTGCACAGCATCGCCGGCGCCCTGGGCGCGGTACAGGCCCGGTCCCTGGCCGAGCAGTGCTGTGCACTGGAGTCCGCGCTGGCCGAGTCGCCGCTCGACGCGGCCCTGGCCGATAAGCTGGGGGGGGTGCTGGACAGGCTGTCAGCAATACTCGATGCCCTCGCATAGAATCAACTTCAGCGCTGATAGCGCATGGAAACAACCCTCCCATCCGCACCGGCTAACGGGTCGTCTTTTATGGAAAAACTCAAGGTCATCATCGCCGACGATCACCCCATCGTGCTGCTCGGCGTCCGGGAACTGGTCGAACGCGACCCACGCTTTAGCGTGGTCGGCGAAGCCGTCTGTTCGCAAGGGCTGATCGAACTGCTCGAACGCCAACCCGTGGACATGGTCATCTCCGACTACAACATGCCGGCAGACTCACCCTACGGTGACGGCCTGAAACTGATCGACTACCTCAAACGTCACTATCCCGCCGTCCGCATCCTCGTGCTGACGATGATTTCCAACCCGCTGATCCTGACACGGCTGCAGGAACTGGGCGTGGACGGCGTGATCCAGAAGAGCCAGTTGCATGGCGAAATCGAAAAGGCCCTCAATGCCGTCGCCCGCAACAGCACCTACCGGGCGCCGGCACCGGCAAGGCAATCGGTGATCGCCTGTAACACCGCCATCGATCAAAGGGTGGAAAACCTGTCACCCAAGGAATTCGAAATACTGCGCCTGTTTGTTGCCGGACAAAGTGTCAGTGAGATCGCCCGCAGCCAACATCGAAGTACCAAGACCATTAGTGCACAGAAAGTTTCCGCGATGCGCAAACTTGAAGTGAACAGCGATCAGGAATTGTTGGCCTATTGCCTGGCGAGTCATATCTTTAATTAACTAGCGAGCGTCATTGTTCCACCATTAAGATTCGTCTGATGGGCCAGAGAAACCACCTGACTTATTGTGAGCGTGCATTAAGTTGCAGCACTTACTCACTCTCATGTGGACATCAATATGAATAAATTCTCCCTGGCCGCCCTGACCCTCTCGCTCCTGACCGCTTCGGCAGGCGCACTGGCCGTCGAGGCCACCGGGCCAGTCAACGGCGGCAGCGGCAAGATTTCCTTCACTGGCGTGATCAACAATGACGCCTGCTCGGTCGATGGCGCCAACGCCGACCGCGTGATCGCCGTGGACATGGGCAGCGTCTCGATCAAGGACATGGGCACCGCCGAAAACCCGACGGCTGGCCGCGTGACCGGCAAGGACTTCAACCTCAACGTCAACTGCAACCTCGGCACCAAGGTGGCGATGATCTTCGATGCCAACAGCGGCGGCTCGGGCCTGGTGACCGGCAAGAAGGTCCTGGCCCTGACCAAAGGCACCGGCACTGCTGCCAACGTTGGCATTGCCCTGCTCGACCCTAATGGCAACCTGATCGACCTGAGCTCGGCCGCCACCGCCAAGATCCAGAGCGATGTACACGGCACTGGCGCCGAGGGCGGCGACGCTACCCTGAGCTTCTCTGCGGCGTACGTGACCACTGGCGCCGCCGGCACTGCCACCGCCGGTCGTGGTGACGCCACCCTGCCGTTCATCCTGCAGTACGAGTAATCACTTCGGCGCTGCTCCCTGCGCGAGGCTGAACAGCCTCGCCACTTCTTCGCCCCCGCAAGGTACCCAACCATGTTGCGTCGTTCTCTGTATCCCGTTCTCGGGTTGCTGGGCATGCTCGTCGCCGCCCAGGCAACTGCCAGCATCTCCCTGAGCGCTACGCGCGTCGTGTTCGACGGTGCGCACAAAGAAGCCAATGTCATCGTGCGCAATGGCAACCAGGAAGTCCTGGTGCAGTCCTGGGTGGATGCCGGCGACAGCGCGCAGGCGCCGTTCGCCATTACTCCACCGTTGGCCAGGGTATTGCCCAAGCAGGAACAACTGCTGCGCATTCTCTATGAAGGCCAGGGCCTGCCGACCGATCGCGAGTCGGTGGTCTGGCTCAATGTCCAGGAAATTCCGCAAGCCAGTACCAAGGCCAATACCTTGCAGTTGGCGGTGCGCCAACGTATCAAGATTTTCTTCCGCCCGGCCAACTTGCCCGGCAACGCCCTGCTGGCGCCCGAACAACTGGTCTGGCAATTGACCCGGCGCGCCGGGAATCCACAACTGACCGTGAACAATCCCAGCCTGTATCACGTGTCGATGGCCGATATCGAACTTAAGAGCGGGAAACAAACCGTGCTCAGCGCCGATTCGACCATGATCGCCCCTGGCGAACAAAAAACATTCACCTCGGTATTTTCCCAGGTAGACGGACCGTTGACGCTGACGTTCAAGAGCATCAACGACTATGGCGCCCAACATGGATATTTCTTGCGTTTGAACACTGCCCAGCCGGGTAGCGCCAAGCCTGCCGAACCCGCCATCACCTTGTGAAATCGTAGCCCCCACCTTGTGCCCAGGTCGCGTGCGGCCTCCCCGTGCCCCGCCCGTGCCGCGATATGAAATAGGTTTCTGGTATGTCTCTGTCCATCGCCCCCCACCCTGTCGAGGGAGCCGATGCAGGCGCGCACGCGTTCAGTGGCGGCACGCTTCGTCCGGCCTGGAAGCTCAACGCCCTGTCATTGGTCATCTGCACCGCACTGCCCGGCCTTGCAACGGCGCAGGACGCCGCCCACCTGCAGGGCTTCAACACCACCTTTCTGCAGGGCGCGCAATCGGCGGTCGACCTGCAACTGCTGCTGTCGGCCAACAGCGTGCTGCCGGGCAACTACCGGGTAGACCTGTACAGCAACGACGTGCTGGTAGGCCGGCGTGACATCGAATTCAACCGCCACCCACAGACTGGGCGGGTGGAACCCTGCCTGACCCTGCAACTGCTCGAGCAACTGGGTATCGACATGGACAAGCTCAAGGCACAGGGGCGCCTGGATACCGCCCTGGCCTGCCACGACCTGGCCGCACTGATCGACCAGGCCAGCCTGAGCTACGACTCGGGTCACCTGCGCCTGTCCGCCAGCATCCCGCAGGTCGCCATGAAACGCGGCCTGCGCGGCTACGTCGACCCGCAACTGTGGGACGCCGGGGTGTCTGCTGCGTTCGTGAACTATCAGTTCAACACCAGCCGCAGCGCCGGCGATGCCGAGACCCGCATCGCCAACAACCTGAGCCTGCGCAACGGCATCAACCTGGGCAGCTGGCGCTTGCGCAACGAGTCGAACTTCAGCAGCGGCACCGGGCAGCCGGACACTTTCAAAAGCAACCGCAGCTATATGCAGCACGACGTGACCGCGCTCAAAGGCCAGTTCAGCGCCGGTGACATTTTCAGCGACACCGACCTGTTCGACAGCGTGCGCTACCGGGGCCTGAAGCTGGCTTCGGACGAAGGCATGCGCGCCGACAGCGAGCGCGGCTACGCACCTGTGGTGCGTGGCGTGGCGCAGACCAGCGCCAGGGTCGAGATTCGCCAGAACAACTACGTGCTCTACACCGCCAACGTGCCGCCCGGCCCGTTCGAGATCAGCGACATCTACCCCAGCGGCTCCAATGGCGACCTGGAAGTCACCATCATCGAGGCCGACGGCCGTCGGCGGGTCACCGTGCAGGCCTTCTCCAGCCTGCCGCTCATGGTCCGTGGCGGTCAGGTCAAGTACAGCCTGTCCGCTGGACGCTACAACAGCAACACGGAGGGCCTGGCCACGCCGCAGATGCTCAGTACGACGCTGGCTTACGGTCTGACCAACAACGTGACCGGCGTCGTTGGCCTGCAAGCCACGCAAGACTATAAGGCAATGGCCGTGGGCAGCGGCCTGAACACACTGCTGGGCGCCTTCTCGCTCGATGTCACCCACTCCTCGAGCAAGGCCCAGGGCCAGACCACCCACGGCAACAGCTTGCGGGCGCTATACGCCAAGACGTTCACCGGCACCGACACCAACTTTACCCTCGCGGCCTACCGCTATTCCACCGAGGGCTTCCGTACCCTCACCCAGCATGTCGAGGACCTGAGCGCCAACGCGATCAAGCGCAGTGGCAACTCCAAGACCCGCACCGACCTGACCATCAACCAGAGCCTGGGCCGCAACCGCGCGTTCGGCAGCCTGTACCTGACGGCCACCGACCAGCGCTACTGGAACCGCGGCGGTTCGCAGAGCCTGACCGCCGGATACAGCAACAACTGGGGCGAGATCTCCTACAACCTGGACGTCAGCCGCACCAAGGAGCTGGGGAACTCAGGCCCTTCGGGGCAAGATACCCAGCTCAACCTGTCGGTATCGTTCCCACTCGGCAGCCGGGCCCGCGCACCGCGGGCGTTCGTCACCACCAGCACACAGAAAGGCAACGACACCACCCAGGCCGGCATCAACGGCTACCTGTCGGAAACCAGCGACACCTTCTACTCGATCCAGGGCGGCCACAGCCGCACCAGCGGCAGCTCGGCATCGGCCAACCTGAACACCCGCACTTCGGTCGCCGACATCAGCCTGGGCTATAGCCAGGGGCGCGGCTACGACTCGCAGAACCTGAACATTGCCGGCGCCGTGGTCGCCCACCAGGGCGGCATCAACCTCGGCCAGTCGCTCAGCGAGACCTTCGCCCTGGCCGAAGTACCGGGTGTGAAGGGCGCAAAGATCAGCAGCTATAGCGGTGTGGAGACCGGGCGCAATGGCTATGCGGTGATCCCCAACGCCCAGCCCTATCGGGTCAACTGGATCAGCCTGGACACCAGTGACCTGGGGGGCGACATCGAGATCGACAACGCCACCCAGCAACTGGTGCCTCGCCGCGGCGCCGTTGTGCTTGCCCGCTATACCGGCAAGAGCGGGCGTCGGGTGCAGTTCGAGCTGTTCGACGAGCGCGGTCAACTTATACCGTTCGGGGCCTCGGTCGAGGACGCCGCGGGCCAGCAACTGGCAATTTCCGACCCCAGCGGCAAGGCATTGTTACTCCTGGAACAGGACCAGGGCAGCCTGACCATCAAGTGGGGTGAGCGCCAGTGTGCGGCACCTTACAACCTTCCGGAACGGGACAAGGCAGTTAACTATGAACGTCAGCGCCTGGCTTGCCGGCCGTGACACCCGCTCTTGTCTGCAGAGAATGCTCATAAGCGCCCGGTAGCTTTGGTATGATCAAACGCGACTCTGCAAGAAGGCAGCGCAACAAGGATTCCGATGCTGATGAATAAGGCCGCACCATGTCCTTGATTTCCTGCATGGCCACTCCATTTTTAGCGAATACCCACGCTTGATGCGAAAACTCCTGGCAAGCGCCCTGGCGCTGGTGATGATCGCCGCCCTCTGCGGCTATGGCTTCTGGACCCAACAGCGCCCGGAAGGCCACTACCTGTCCGACCTGCGCATCGAGCTGGCGCTTAACCATGGCGTGCCGGGCGAGCACGGCAACCTGCTCGGTGTCGAACCACTGCTGTACCCGGGCGACTATCAGAACCTGCAACGCCTGCACCGCAAGCTCGCAGCCTATCTGGAGCAAGCCCGCGCCCAAGGCCTGGTGAACCCGCGCACGGTGGTGGTGCTGCCGGAACACATCGGTACCTGGCTGTGGGCGCGCGGAGAGAAGAACGAGCTGTATCAAGTCACCCAGAGCCACGAAGCCCAACAATGGCTGGAACTGAGCAACCCGCTGCGTTATGGCCTCGCGGTTCTTGGCGCTGACGGCGACGACTGGCGCGCCGATGCGCACTTGCGCATGAAGGCCGAGCAGATGGCCGCAGATTACCAGCAGCTGTTCGGCGGCCTGGCCAAGGAATTTGGCGTCACCTTGGTGGCCGGTTCGATCGTGCTGCCCGAACCTTATGTGAAACAAGGCGTACTGCATACCGGCCGTGGCCCGCTGTTCAACAGCAGTGTGGTGTTTGCCGGAGACGGCTCGCTACTGGGGCAGCCCCAGCGCCAGCAATATCCCGACAGTGAAATGCGCCGCTTCGTCCATCACGGCCGCCAGCACCCGCTGCAGGTCGTGCAGACCCCGGCCGGGCGCCTGGGGATACTGGTGGGCAGTGACAGCTGGTACCCGGAAAACCACCAGCAACTGACTGAACAAGCCGTACAACTGGTCGCCAACCCGGCGTTTCTCAGTGGCAAGGGCAGCTGGCAAGCACCCTGGCGGGGAAATCGCCATCAGGATGCCAGCGCCGGGCTTGCCTTGCAGCGCGGCGAAGTCAGTGAACAGATGGCTTGGCAACGCCTGACCGAAGTGGCCGGAACCGGCATCAGCAGCATGAGCGTGTTCATGCGCGGGCAGTTCTGGGAACAGGGCAGCGATGGCCAGGGCTTTGCCCGCCAGTCGGGAGCTTTGCTCGCCGGCCCCCCCAGCCCAGGCGCCCGCCTGTTGAATGTGTGGTTGTAAGCACGTGGCCCGCCCCCGCGTGCGCCTGGGCGAACTGTCGGTTGGTTTTGTCCAGCCTTTGAGCGAAGCTCTACGCGAGCTGGGCCACGACCCTGAGCCATTGCTGCGCCGCTACGGCCTGGACGCGACACGCCTGGGCGAAGCCGGCGCACGCCTGTCCATACCCCGCTACATGCACCTGGGCCACGCAGCCATCGAAATGAGCGGTGAGGCCGCTTTAGGTCTGCGTATGGGGCGCCTGAGCCGGCTGGCGCATACGGGCCTGGCCGGGGTCACTGCGGCCCAGGCCCCCACCCTGGGTGAGGCCGCGCGTACCCTGCTGCGTTTCGAGCCGCTTTATGCGGCCAACTACCGCGGCCATTCCAGCTTTGAGGAAGATGCCCAAGGCGCCTGGCTGCGCTTCTACTCCATCAGCCCGTATAACGACTACAACCGCTTTGTGGTCGACTCACTGCTGGCCGGCTGGCTGGCCCAGTTGGCCGACCTTGCCGGCACCCCGGTGCAAGCCGAACGCCTGGAGATCGAGTTTGCCGCCCCCTCCTATGCCGCCCGCTACCAAACGCTCTGCAGCACGCCTGTGCAGTTCGCCGCCGACGGCAATCAGCTGCGTCTGAGCCGCGCTACCTTGCAACTGGCCAACCCCGGGCATTGCCCGAGTACCTGGCAGCACCTGTTGCAGTTGTGCGAAGCAGAGCTGCTGCAGCGCACGCGGGTGCGCAGCCTGGGTGAGCGCATCACCCACCTGCTGGGCCCGCTGCTCAATGGCGGCCGTGAACCGGACCTGGAAGAAGTGGCGCTGCACTTGCAACTACCAAGCTGGACCTTGCGCCGCAAGCTCGCCGAGGAAGGCACGCGCTTTCGCGACCTGCTCAACGAAACCCGACGCGACCTGGCCGAAACCTACATCCGTGACACGGCGCTGGCCTTTGGCGAGATTGCCTATTTGTTGGGGTTTGCTTCGGCCGAGGCCTTCCAGCGCGCATTCAAGCGCTGGACGGGCCTCACGCCGGGGGAGTTCCGCCGCAGCCAGCGGCAGCCGAGCTAGAGTTCGGTGGCGTCGTCGGCCGGTTCCGGGGTGTCCAGTTCGTAAGCCTGGGTTTCGAGAAGTTCTTCCTGGTATTCATCCATTGCCCTGCGTCCTCTTTGCTCATTTTGCCTTTGTAGATATCGCCTTCAGCCTAAGCAGGTGGGATGAAGGGATAATGACAAGCTTATGAGTGGTAAACGTAGCAGGTGTTCAGAAAGTTATCGCGGGGCGTCTGTAACAAGGGGTGTGGACGGCGGGCGACGACCGCAAGGCAAGCACAAGGCTGCTCAGGCGATCGCCACAGGGTTCGCGTTACAGGCTAGCAATCAAAGGGCGGGAGACGCAGGCTCGGCCGGCTGCGCATCCTGCTGCACTTGAATCGGCGCAGCCTCCACCGGTGGAGCCACCGGCTGCGAACCCTGGCTGTCATCCACCACCGGCGCCGCTGCCGCCTCGCTGGCCGGGGCCACCCCTGCAGGTGCAGGCGTTGCTTCAACCAAAGGTGCAGGTGCAGGTGTCGCTTCAACCAACGGTGCAGGTGCAGGCGTCGCTTCAACCAAAGGTGCAGCTGCCGGGGCCGGCGCCACCGGGTTCGCCGCAGCCTGCTCCGGAAGCCCAAGATCAACCGCCGGTTTTTCAACCTTCGGCACTGGCTCTTCCACCTTGGCCTTGGCCACTTTTTTCGGCTTGGGCAGGTAGCTCTCCACCAGGGCGAAATAGCGGTCATAGAACTGCGCCGCGGTCACCGTCTCGCTGGCGACCTTGACCAGCGAGTCGTCACTGGAGCCGATAGGCATCGACACCGAACCCAGCACCCCCACGCCCAGGCTGGCGGAGGTGTTGGACTTTTTCAGTGCATAGCGGTCCTGCAGGGCGTTGGCGAACATGGTCGAGTGCTGGTCGTCGCTCACGTCTGGTGCACAGGTGACATTGAAGCTGATCTGCAGGTGGTTCTCGCTGTTTTGCTGAAAGCTCTTGTTACCCGCCACCTGGTTGGCGCCGCTGCTGGTGATGATGTACCCCTGGCTAAGCAAAGCACGCCGGGCGGCCTCGCAAGAGCCGGCATCGCTCACCGGAAAGCTGCGCGAGAAGGTACCCGAGTCATCGAAATTCTCATGCTCGTAGACGGCCGCTTTTTTCGAGGAACAACCGGTCACGCCCGCCAGCACCAGGGCCAGCCCGAGCGCACCAAAGACGGAAGATCTGGTCATTGCGAATTCCGGGTATGTCGGGAAAGTGCCTATTGTGCAACACAGCAGGCAGGCACAGGAACCGCTGGTCGGTGAAGAATCTGTCAGGCTGGTGTAAATCTGGGTAAAGGCAGGCACTTGCCAGGCGCACCAACGAAAAAAGCGACCCGAAGGTCGCTTTAACGTTGCTTCAAGGCGTTCATGGGGCCTTGAAGCGAAGATGGCGCAGCGGACGGGACTCGAACCCGCGACCCCCGGCGTGACAGGCCGGTATTCTAACCGACTGAACTACCGCTGCGTATCATTCAGGCTTGCGCCCGATTGAAACCTGGGTCTACCCTTCCGGCGCGATGGCCTCAGGGCAGGCACAAAAAAAGCGATAACACGATCGCTTCTCTTGTGTTTGCTTCAAGGTGTTCTAGGGACCTTGAAGCGAAGATGGCGCAGCGGACGGGACTCGAACCCGCGACCCCCGGCGTGACAGGCCGGTATTCTAACCGACTGAACTACCGCTGCGTATCGTTCAGGCTTGCGCCCGATTGAAACTGGGATCAGCCCAAGGCGTGTGCCTTGTGGCTTCAGACCGGTGCCAGGCACCCGTCTGTTACTGAAAAATGGCGCAGCGGACGGGACTCGAACCCGCGACCCCCGGCGTGACAGGCCGGTATTCTAACCGACTGAACTACCGCTGCGCAGTGCGTTCCTCTCTGGCTATCGGCTTCTTGCGAACCCGATGCTCCAGGAACATCTCAGGAAGTGGTGGGTGATGACGGGATCGAACCGCCGACCCTCTGCTTGTAAGGCAGATGCTCTCCCGGCTGAGCTAATCACCCTCGCGATGTTGCTTGTTGCGTTTGCTTCGCTGAGGCCGCGAAATTTACGCAGGTGGCGAAGCTAAGTCAATAGCCCCATTGAATTTTTTTCAAAAAGGCAATGTGAGGTTATAGCCCGCGAAGAGCCGGCGCAGTTTAAACAAGGTGCTCAGGTATAGATCATCTTGCGGGTCATGCCGCCATCGACCACAAACTCCTGGCCGGTGACAAATGCCGCCTGGCGTGACAGCAACCAGGCAACCATGGCCGCGACATCTTCCACAGTCCCTACCCTGCCCGTTGGATGCTGGGCATGGTCAGCTTCGCTCAACGGCTCGGCACGGCGCTGTGACGGATCACGGGCATCGATCCAGCCCGGGCTCACCGCATTGACGCGAATCTCCGGGCCCAGGCTCATGGCCAGGGCATGTGTCAAAGCCACCAGGCCGCCCTTGCTTGCCGCGTAAGCCTCGGTGTCGGGTTCGGACTGCCGAGCACGGGTAGAGGTCAGGTTGACGATCGCCCCATTGTGCGCGCGCAGGTACGGCGCACAATGCTTGGCCAGCAGCATGGGGCCGCTGAGGTTTACCCCCAGCACCCGGTTCCATTGGGCCAGGCTCAGGCTTTCCAGCGTCTGGTTGTGCGGGTTGGCAATGGCCGCATTGCACACCAGCGCGTCCAGCCGGCCGAACTGCCCGAGCACTTCGGACACTCCGGCACTGACCTGGGCCTCGTCGGCAACGTCCATGGTGATGAACCAGGCGTTGTCGCCCAACGCCTTGGCCACTTTGGTACCACGCTGGCGGTCCAGATCACTCAGCACCACTTGCCAGCCTTCGCAGATCAGCCATGCGGCAATGCCCAGACCAATGCCGCGGGCCGCGCCCGTGACCAAGGCTACCCGGCCATTGTGGCCCGGGGTGCTGCCGCTGATTTCGATCACAACGCCGCCAGCCCGCGCGCCAGGTCAGCCTGCAGGTCGGCCACGTCTTCCAGGCCCACGGCAACGCGGATCAGGCTGTCGCGGATACCAGCCGCTTCACGCTCCTGCGGCGACAGGCGACCGTGTGAGGTGGTCGCCGGATGAGCGATGGTGGTTTTGCTGTCACCCAGGTTGGTAGTGATGGAAATCACACGGGTAGCGTCGATGAAACGCCACGCGCCCTCTTTGCCACCCTTGACCTCGAAGCTGACCACTGCACCAAAACCGCTCATCTGGCGCTTGGCCAGTTCGTGCTGCGGGTGACTGGGCAGGCCGGCGTAATGCACCTTTTCCACGCCGTCCTGCTGCTCAAGCCATTCGGCCAGGGCCTGAGCGCTTTCGCAGTGTGCACGCATACGCAGGCGCAGCGTTTCCAGGCCCTTGGTGAAGATCCAGGCGTTGAACGGACTGAGGGTTGGACCTGCGGTTCGCAGGAAACCCACCACTTCTTTCATTTGCTCGGTACGGCCGGCAACCACACCGCCCATGCAGCGGCCCTGGCCGTCGATGAACTTGGTGGCCGAGTGGAACACAATGTCGGCACCCAGCTTCAGCGGCTGCTGCAACGCCGGGGTACTGAAACAGTTGTCCACCACCAGCATGGCACCCTGAGCATGGGCGATTTCGCTGAGCGCAGTGATATCGACCAACTCGGCCAGTGGGTTGGAGGGCGATTCGACGATCAGCAGCTTGGTGTTGGCCTTGATGGCCTTTTCCCAACCGGTGAGGTCGACCAGTGGCACGTAGTCCACTTGTACGCCAAAGCGCTTGAAGTACTTCTCGAACAGGCTGATGGTAGAGCCGAATACGCTCTGCGACACCAGCACATGGTCACCGGCGCTGCACAGCGACATGACCACGGCCAGGATCGCCGCCATGCCGGTGGACGTACCCACGGCCTGTTCGGCACCTTCCATGGCCGCCAGGCGCTCCTCGAAGGCACGCACCGATGGGTTGGTGTAGCGCGAATAGACGTTGCCCGGCGTTTCGCCGGCAAAGCGCGCAGCAGCATCGGCTGCCGTGCGGAACACATAGCTGGAGGTCAGGAACAGCGCTTCGCTGTGCTCGCCTTCCGGGGTACGGTTTTGACCAGCGCGAACCGCCAGGGTGTCGAAACCGACACCCTCGAGGTCACTGTCCAGTCGCCCGGCATCCCATTGATCCGTCATGCCGTCGCTCCCAAAATCAGTTGTTGTAAAGGTCGATGATCGCGCTGACGGCCTGGTTCTTGACCTTGGCCAGGTCATTACGGGCCTGCTCGATGCGGTCGAGGTAGGCTTCGTCGATATCGCCAGTGACGTACTCACCGTTGAACACCGCGCAATCGAACTGCTCGATCTTGATCTTGCCGCCGCCGACCGAGTCGATCAGGTCTGGCAGGTCCTGATAGACCAGCCAATCGGCGCCAATCAACTCACCCACCTGTTCGGTGGTGCGGTTGTGGGCGATCAGTTCGTGAACACTCGGCATGTCGATGCCGTAGACGTTGGGGTAGCGTACTGCAGGGGCCGCGGAGCAGAAGTAGACATTCTTGGCGCCGGCTTCGCGGGCCATCTGGATGATCTGCTTGCAGGTGGTGCCGCGCACGATCGAATCGTCCACCAGCATCACATTCTTGCCGCGGAACTCCAGCTCGATGGCGTTGAGCTTCTGACGCACCGACTTCTTGCGCGCGGCCTGACCGGGCATGATGAAGGTACGGCCGATGTAACGGTTCTTGACGAAACCTTCGCGGAACTTGACGCCCAGCCGGTTGGCCAGTTCCAGCGCGGCAGTGCGACTGGTATCCGGGATCGGGATGACCACGTCGATATCATGATCGGGGCGCTCGCGCATGATCTTGTCGGCCAGCTTTTCACCCATGCGCAGACGCGCCTTGTACACCGAGACCCCATCGATGATCGAGTCCGGGCGCGCCAGGTAGACGTGCTCGAAGATGCACGGCTGCAACTTTGGCGATTCGGCGCACTGCTTGGTGAACAACTGGCCTTCTTCGGTGATGTAAACCGCTTCGCCCGGTGCCAGGTCGCGGATCAGGGTGAAGCCGAGCACGTCCAGGGCGACGCTTTCCGACGCGATCATGTATTCCACGCCTTCGTCGGTGTGACGCTGACCGAACACCACCGGGCGAATGCCATGGGGGTCGCGGAAACCGACGATGCCGTAGCCGGTGATCATGGCCACCACGGCGTAACCGCCAACGCAGCGGCTGTGCACATGGGAGACCGCAGCGAACACGTCTTCTTCGGTCGGCTGCAACTTGCCGCGCACCGCCAGTTCATGGGCGAACACGTTCAGCAGCACTTCCGAGTCGGAGTTGGTGTTGACGTGGCGCAGATCGGACTCGTAGATCTCCTTGGCCAACTGCTCGACGTTGGTCAGGTTGCCGTTGTGAGCCAGGGTGATGCCGTAAGGCGAGTTGACGTAGAACGGCTGGGCCTCGGCCGAGGTCGAGCTGCCCGCAGTCGGGTAGCGCACGTGGCCGATACCGATGTTGCCAACCAGGCGCTGCATGTGGCGCTGCTGGAACACGTCGCGCACCAGGCCATTATCCTTGCGCAGGAACAACCGGCCGTCATGGCTGGTCACGATACCGGCAGCGTCCTGGCCGCGGTGCTGGAGGACCGTAAGCGCGTCATACAGCGCCTGATTGACGTTCGACTTACCGACGATACCGACGATGCCACACATGCGACGCAACCCCTACTTTGATGAAACTTGAGTGAATAGTGCTCAGGGCTTGGACGGCCCGAGCAACTGTTCCTTGAACGGAAGATCAGCCGGAGTGCTGATCAGCCCACTGGGCGTCCATTGGTCGGTGAAACCCAGAATCAGGTTTTTCGACCAGTCGGCGACCAAGAGAAATTGTGGTATCAGGCGTGATTCCTGCCACCAGGTGTCTTGTTGAACCGGCCCCAGGCTGATCAGGCCAATGGCCACCACTACCAGCAAGGCCCCGCGCGCAGCACCGAAGGCCATGCCCAGGAAACGATCGGTGCCGGACAGCCCGGTCACGCGGATCAGCTCACCGACAAGGAAGTTGACCATGGCCCCCACCAGCAAGGTGGCGACGAAAAGAATGGCGCAGCCAGCGATGATGCGCATCGATGGCGTCTGGATATAGCTCTCAAGATACACCGAGAGCGAACCGCCGAACATCCAGGCAACCGCACCGGCAATGATCCAGATGAGCAAGGACAAGGCCTCCTTGACGAAGCCGCGCTTGAGACTGATCAGTGTGGAGACGGCGATGATCGCGATGATCGCCCAATCAACCAAGGTAAATGCCACGGTGTTGCCTGCAGACGTTTGAGGCGGCGCATTTTACCAGAGCGGCGGGCCGGGAGTAAGCGGAATGTCAGCTGGATTGGTGTTGGGCCATTGGCAGGCAAACCCGCCCCGACAGGTTCTGGGTAAGCCTTGCAGCGGCACAGTACCTGCCGGCGCGGGCCCACCCGCGAATGGGCGGCCTAGCCGCCCCGGGGAATCAGCTGCGCTCAGGCTGGAAACGCACCACAAAGCCCTTGAGGCTGTTCTGACGATTGATGGCGTCACGCACGCGCTCGGCCTCGGCGCGCTCGATCAACGGCCCCACGTACACGCGGTTCATGCCGCCCGCCGTACGAATATAGGCGTTGTAACCCTGGCTACGCAGGGTTTGCTGCAGCTTTTCGGCTCCGGCGCGGTTGGACAGACTGGCCAGCTGGATCGACCAACTGACGGGCAGGCCATTGGCGTCGATCTTCGATGGCGCGGGAGGCGCTGGTGTTGCAGCAGCTTTGGCCTCCACCTTGGGCGCGGGCGCCTGCGGCTTGGGTGGCTGAACCTGCGCCTGGGTCTGTGGCGACGGGGTGATTGGCTGGCTGGGTGTACTCGCCGGCGCAGTGGCCTCGTCGATCACCACCGGCGCCTGCTGCGCCTCCTGCGCAATAACCTGTGGCTCCGGCACGGCAACCGGCTCCACCTTCACTTCCGGCAGGCTGGGCATGGCCGGTGCCTGCGGAGCTTCGACGTGCACCTGGCGCATCTCGTCCTGGCGGGTAAACAGCATCGGCAGGAAGATAACCGCCAGCGCCACCAGCACCAGCGCACCCACCATGCGCTGTTTCATCCCTTTATCCAGCACAGCCATCTATTCCACCCTCCTGGGCGTGCCGCTCCAGCCATTCCAGCGCCTGGGCGACACAGAAAAACGAACCGAACAGCAGGATCTGATCATCCCCCGTCGCCTGCGCACATTGCCCTTCAAGGGCGGCGTCGACGCTGGCATAAGACTTCACCGTGGCACCGAGGTTCGCCAAGGACGAGGCCAGTTCTGCGGCCGGGCGACTGCGCGGGGTATCCAGCGGCGCCACCGCCCAGTCGTCGATGAGGCCCTGCAGCGGCGCGATAACGCCCTCCAGATCCTTGTCGGCGAGCAGGCCAAAGACCGCGAGGCGGCGCCCCTTCAGCGGTCGGGCCGCCAGGCGCATGGCCAGGTACTGCGCCGCATGCGGGTTGTGCCCGACATCCAGCAGCAACGCTACCGGTTTGCCCTGCCAGTTCAAGTTACGGAGGTCGAGACGCCCAGTGATACGGGTATCCAGCAGCGCCTGGCGAACTTGCTCCGCGTCCCACGGCAGCCCCATCAGCAGGTAAGCCTGCAAGGCCAGCGTGGCGTTTTCCATGGGCAGGTCAAGCAAAGGCAGGTCACGCAGCTCGACCTGCGCGCCATCGGCGGCAGTACCACGCCAGCTCCAGCAGCCATCGGCGCTGGCCAGGTCGAATTCCCGACCGCGCAGGAACAGTGGCGCGGCCAGTTCAGCGGCCTTGTCCAGCAACGGCCCGGGCGGATCCAGATCACCGCACAGGGCCGGCTTGCCCGGGCGGAAGATACCCGCCTTCTCGAAGGCCACCAGCTCGCGGGTATCACCCAGGTAATCAACATGGTCGACACCGATGCTGGTCACCAGGGCGAAGTCGGCATCCACTACGTTGACGGTATCCAGGCGGCCACCCAGGCCCACCTCCAGCACCACCGCATCCAGCTGCGACTGGTAGAACAACCAGAACGCGGCCAACGTCCCCATCTCGAAGTAGGTCAGGGAAATATCGCCTCGCGCAGCCTCGACGGCGGCGAAGGCTTCGCACAGGCGCTCATCGCTGGCCTCTTGACCATTGATCACCACCCGCTCGTTGTAACGTAGCAGGTGCGGCGAACTGTACACACCGACCTTGAGCCCCTGAGCACGCAGCAACGACGCCACGAAGGCGCAGGTCGAACCCTTGCCGTTGGTGCCGGTTACTGTCACCACGCGCGGCGCCAGCTTGCCCAGCGCCAAGCGGGCAAGCACCTTCTGCGACCGCTCCAGGCCCATGTCGATGGCCGAGGGGTGCAACTGCTCGAGGTAGGCGAGCCATTCGCCCAGGGATCGTTGTTTCATCACGCGACGGCAGCCGCCTCACGCGCTTCTTCCGGCGTTTGCTGACCGGTCATCTGCGCCAGCAGGCGGGCCAGACGCGGGCGCAATTCGCCACGGGAGATGATCAGGTCGATGGCACCGTGCTCCAGCAGGAACTCGCTGCGCTGGAAGCCTTCAGGCAGCTTCTCGCGTACGGTCTGCTCGATCACGCGTGGGCCGGCGAAACCGATCAGGGCCTTCGGCTCACCGACGATGACGTCGCCGAGCATCGCCAGGCTGGCGGAAACACCGCCATACACCGGGTCGGTCAGGACCGAGATGAACGGAATGCCTTCTTCGCGCAGGCGCGCCAGCACGGCAGAGGTCTTGGCCATCTGCATCAGCGAGATCAGCGCTTCCTGCATGCGCGCACCGCCCGAAGCGGAGAAGCAAACCATTGGGCAGCGGTTTTCCAGGGCATAGTTGGCCGCGCGGACGAAGCGCTCGCCGACGATGGCACCCATGGAACCGCCCATGAACGAGAACTCGAAGGCGCTAACCACGATCGGCATGCCCATCAGGGTGCCGCTCATGGAGATCAGCGCGTCCTTTTCGCCAGTCTGCTTCTGCGCAGCGGTCAGGCGGTCCTTGTACTTCTTGCCATCACGGAACTTCAGGCGGTCGACCGGTTCCAGGTCAGCGCCCAGTTCGGCACGGCCTTCGGCGTCAAGGAAGATGTCGATACGCGCACGTGCGCCGATGCGCATGTGGTGGTTGCACTTGGGGCAGACATCCAGGGTCTTTTCCAGCTCCGGACGATACAGCACGGCCTCGCAGGACGGGCACTTGTGCCACAGGCCCTCAGGCACCGAGCTCTTTTTCACCTCGGAACGCATGATCGAAGGGATCAGTTTGTCGACTAACCAGTTGCTCATGCTTTCTTTCTCCAGTATTGGCAGGCGGGGGACGGTGTCACCGGCCCTGCCCTGCCCTTGAGCTCAAAATCTTTTATGAAACGATGGTGGACCGGCCGCCGGGGCTTCCAGCGCGCCACTCCACCGCTAATGTGTTTTTTGCCGCCACAGGTGCTGGCATGCGGCCCGCAGGGCTGCGAAAGCTATGGACGATGGCGCGCAGCCAGCCGTCACATCTGCCATCACGCCTGTTTCACCGCACGCATGAAGGCCTCGATCTTCGCCGCATCCTTGATGCCCTTGGCCTGTTCGACGCCACCGCTGACATCCACCGCATAAGGCTTTACCTGGGCAATGGCCTGGCCAACGTTATCGGCCGACAGCCCGCCCGCGAGGATGATCGGCTTGCCAAGACGCGCCGGTACCAATGACCAGTCGAACGCCTCGCCGGTTCCCCCTGGCACGCCCGGCACATAGGTGTCGAGCAAAATGCCGCGGGCACCCGCGTAAAGCCGACAGGCCGCCTCCAGGTCATCGCCAGGGCGCACACGCAGGGCCTTGATCCAGGGGCGGTGGTAGCCTTCACAGTCCTGCGGGGTTTCATCGCCGTGAAACTGTAGCAGGTCCAGCGGAACCACTTCGAGGATCTCGTTCAGCTCACAGCGCGAGGCATTGACGAACAGCCCGACCGTGGTCACGAACGGCGGCAGCTCGGCAATGATCGCCCGCGCCTGGCGCACGTCCACCGCCCGCGGGCTCTTGGCATAGAAGACGAAGCCGATGGCATCGGCCCCCGCTTCGGCAGCGGCCAGTGCGTCTTCGATGCGGGTAATCCCGCAGATCTTGCTGCGAACATTGCTCATGGAACAAGAACCCTGATTGTTGCGGCGAAAGGGCGGATGTTAGCAAATGGCTTTTCGCTCGTCAGTCTGCCAACGCCTCGTAACCACTCAAAAAGTGTGGGCCGATGTAACGCTTGGGCAACGCAAACGCTTCGGGGTACTCCACCTGCACCAGGTAAAGCCCGTATGGGTGGGCCGTTACCCCACCTTCACGGCGGTTGCGCCCTTCCAGCACCTCGCGTGCCCAGGCAACCGGACGCTCGCCGGCGCCGATGGCCATCAGCACACCGGCAATGTTACGCACCATGTGGTGCAGGAAGGCGGTGGCACGCACGTCCAGCACGATCATCTGACCATGGCGGGTAACACGCAGGTGGTAGATGTGCTTGATCGGTGACTTGGCCTGACACTGGCTGGCACGGAAGGCGCTGAAGTCGTGGGTACCCAGCAGGAACTGCGCCGCCTCGGCCATGCGATCGACGTCCAGCGGACGGTGGTTCCAGGTCACTTCTTCGGCCAGGTGCGCCGGGCGAATCGGGTCGTTGTAGATGACGTAGCGGTAGCGCCGGGCGCAGGCCTTGAAGCGGGCATGAAAGTCGGCCGGCATTGGCCGCGACCAGACCACACTGATGTCGTGCGGCAGGTTGAAGTTGGTACCCATGGTCCAGGCGCGCTCGTCACGCACGGCACGGGTATCGAAGTGCACGACCTGCCCGCAGCCGTGAACGCCGGCGTCGGTGCGCCCGGCGCAGATCACCGAAATTGGCTCGTTGGCGACCTTGGACAGCGCTTGTTCCAAGGCTTGCTGGACACTCGGCACGCCGCTGGCCTGACGTTGCCAGCCGCGGTAGCGCGCGCCTTTGTATTCCACGCCCAGGGCGATGCGGGAGTAGCCTTCGGCCGCGGATTCGGCGGTAGCGGTATCGATGATGTCCAAGAGCATGAAACCTGTGGGGTGTACGGAATGGCGGGGATTATAACGACAACGGCAGCCTCGTAGGGCTGCCGGTGGATGCGCACTGCATGTGCGGGCCTCTTCGTGGGCGGGCTCGCCCCCACAGGTCACTCACAAGGTCGACAACCTGTGGGGATCCCGTGGGCGCGGGCAAGCCCGCGAAGAGGCCTGCCCTGCTTGCATCAGACCAACCGGGAGAGCATGTCCTCGGCTTCCTGGCGCTGGCTGTCGTCGCCATCCTTGACCACTTCATCGAGGATGTCGCGCGCGCCTTGGCTGTCACCCATGTCGATATAGGCACGGGCCAGGTCGAGCTTGGTGGCGACTTCGTCACTGCCGGAGAAGAAGTCGAAGTCCAAGTCATCCAAAGGCTCGAGCTCTGGCTGCGCAACCGCGTCTTCACTGGTGAAATGCGGCTCCAGCGATGGCGTTTCGAGGCTCTGCGACAGCTTGTCCAGCTCGGCATTGACGTCATTGAGCTCGGAGGCAAAGCTCTTGGCGGCCGGCGAATCGTCTTCCAGCGACAGGGACAAGTCGAAGTCCGATGGCAGGTCGAACTCGGAGACCGGGTCGAACTCCGGCTCGCTGTCGAAGGCAGCCAGTTCGGACGCGACATCCAGCGGATCTTGCTCCAGCGCCTGCGGGGCAGCCGGGGCAACCGGCTCGCTGACGTCGAGGTCGAAATCAGACAGGTCCACGGCAGGCTGAGGCTCGGCCTGAGCCAGCATGGCCTCGAAATCAGCGTCGGCGTCGGCTTGCAGCTCGGCATCCACGGCAAAGGGCTGTTCTTCTGGCTGAGCTTCTTCCTGTACGGGCTCATCCAGCACAGGCTCAGCGATTACCAGCTCGTCGGGTACGTCCACCTGTGCCATCGGCTCGTCCAGCACGGACGCGGCCAGCGGGTCTTGATCGGCCAGGTCTTCACCCAGGCTCAGGTCGAAGGCGCTGTCCAGATCCTGCTCGGCCAGGTCCGTTGCATCGAGCGTTGGCACTTCATCGAAGGCGTCCAGCTCAGCGTCCGGCCCTGCTTGCGCCACAGCCTCTTGCTCAGCCTGCTCCTGCGGCTCGAACCCGGACAACTCGCCAGGAACCACGTCGGCAACCAACGGCGCTTCGGGCTCATCGTGCAGCAACTCTTGCACGTACTGCTCATCCATTTCGGCAGCCAGCGCCGCCGCACCCAGGCCGGCAGCGGCCAGGCCGAGCATGGCGGGGTAACGCTCTTTCAGGCCGGCGACTTGGGCAACATTCTGCTCGCTGGCCGGCAGCTGACGCTCCTGTTCGGCGAACGCGCTCTGGTCACCCTGACGGGCGTACACGTCCATCAGTTTCAGGCGCAGGTCGTCACGCTCCGGCGCGGCGGCCACGGCGGGCTCCAGCAGCTCGGTGGCACGATTAAGGCGGCCTTCGGCCAGGCATTGGTCGACTTGCGCCAGCAGCGCGGCGTGCGGGTCTGCTTGCGGTTCAGGCTCGGGTTCTGCATCAGCGACCGGTTCTGCCACTTTTTCCGCAGCGACGGCAGCTGCAGCCGAAGCGGCAACCACAGCCGGCGACAGGGTTACGCCAGGCTCCCGGGTTTCTACGCCGTCGAAGCTCTCGGTATCGCTGTCGAAACCTGCGCCCTGCTCTTCTTCCAGCGCCCGCGCCATGCGCAGGTGCTTCTCGGCTTCTTGCTGGGCTTTGCGCTTACGCGCCAGAAGCCACAGCAGCAGTGCCAGCACCAGAATGCTGGAACCGGCAATCACCCCCAGAAGCCACGGGTTGCCCAGGACCGAGTCGAGTGAACCCTTCGGCTGGCTGGCGGGTGCTGGCTGGACGTCCGGCACAGGCTTGGGTGCGGTATCTGCAGCAGCAGGCGCCGGATTGACCACGGGCTGCTCCGGGGTAGCGGCAGCCGCTGCCGACCCGGCTGCGCCCTGGCCTTCCAGGCGTGCCAACTGGTTGTTCTTCAGTTCGATCAGACGCTGCAGCTTGTCCAGCTGGCTCTGCAGGTCGGCCATGCGGCTTTTCAGTTCTTCGTTGTCGCGACGGCTGGTGTCCAGGCTTTCCTGGGCCATGGCCAGCTCGTCATTCAACGCCTTGGCCTGGCCTGCACCGGCCTGCTTGCCCGGGCTGACCAGGCGCAGGTTGTCGCCCTGGGCGATACGCGACGGTGCAGCCTCGGCGGCGCCACGGCGGGTGGCATCCAGCTGGCGGGCACGCGGCCCCAGGCGACGGCCTTCACGCCAGGCCGCATACTGCTCGGCCACCTCACGGTTCGCCTCGCCCTGGGTGATGCTCTGGATCTGCTGCTGGTCGGGCAGGCGCAGTACCTGGCCAACCTTCAGCTGGTTGATGTTGTTGCCGATGAAGGCGTCTGGGTTCAAAGCCTGGATCGCGATCATGGTCTGCTGGATCGATCCACCCTGGGTGTTACGCGCGGCAATCTGCCACAAGGTGTCGCGACGCTGGGTGGTGTAGCTGCTGGCACCGGTGATGGCCGGTGTGACATTGCCTGCCGCCGGCTTGTCGCCCTGCGCCTTGGCCTGGTCGAGCAGCACGCTATAGTCACGCAGCAGGCGGCCCTGCGGCCACATCACCTGAACCAGGAACTTGACCACCGGACCTGGCAGCGGCTGACTGGAGGTCACGCGCAGCACACTTTTGCCGTTGGGGTTGATCACCGGTGTGAAGGTCAGGTCTTCAAGGTAGGTCGGAAACGCCACCCCGGCCTTGCTGAACTCTTCCGGTGGCGCCAGGCTCGGCGCCACTTCGGCGGCTTTGAGGTCGCGCACGTCGAGCAATTCGATCTCGGCGTCCAGCGGCTGATTCTGTGCCGACTTCAGGGTCAGCTCCCCCAGGCCCAGCGCATTCGCCATGCCAGACGACAGCGCGGATGCTGCAGCCATGGCCAGAACCAGTTTGCGAATTCGAAGCATGACCTCTTCCCTTATATGAATCGTCCCGGAACCTGCATGCGGAGCAGGACAAAAGTGCTCGCCAGTATCTTTTACGGCATGTGTTTAATCAACAATTGCGCCACTTGCACGGCATTGAGCGCGGCGCCTTTGCGCACGTTGTCGGTGGTTAGCCAGAGGTTGAGTTGCCGGTCTTCATCAACACCGTGACGTACACGTCCAACATAGACCACGTCTTGGCCCACTGCGTCACCTACCGGGGTCGGATAATCATCGTTTTCCACCCGCTCGATGCTGTCGGCTGCCTCCAGGGCCTGGTTGACCGCTGCCAGGTCTACCGGGCGACGGCTTTGCACAGCCACACTGAAGCTATCGCCGAAAAACACCGGTACTTGAACACAGCTCACGGAAATCTTCAGTTCAGGCAGGCCGAGCAGCACGCGCAGTTCGCTGACCAGGCGGCGCTCCAGCGCGGTATGGCCCTGCTCGTCGGCGGCACCAACCTGGGCCAGCAGGTTGAATGCCACCTGGCGGTCGAAGAAGCGCGGCTCCAGCGGGCGGGCATTGAGCAGTTCGGCGGTTTGCCGGGCGAGCTCGCTGACCGCTTCACGGCCTTGCGCCGAAACCGCCAGCGCGGCCATCACTTGCACCCGCTCGATGTCCAGTAGGCCTTTGAGCGGCGCCAGCGCGACGGCCAGGGCTACTGCGGCCGAGCATGGGCTGACGATACGCGCTGGCAACGACAGGCTGGCCAGGCGTTCGGCGTTGGCTTCCGGCACCAGGGCCAGGGCGTCGTCCAGGCCCCCGGACAGGTCGATCACCGTGCAGCCCGCCTGCAGCGCCTTGCCGGCAAAGCTGCGGCTGACGGCGGCGCCGGTGGCGAAGAAGGCCAGCTTGACCTGGGCGAAGTCGAAGCTGTCGACTTCGCGCACCTTCAGTTTCTTGCCAGCGAACATCACGCTGCTGCCCGCCGATTCCATGCTGGCCAGCAGGTGCAGGGTGGCAACCGGGAATGCCAGTTCCTCGAGGATCTGCACCAAGGCTTCACCGACGCTGCCGGTGGCGCCGACGACGGCGATATCCAAAGGGTGTGTCATGGAAGGGATCCTTTTGCTGTAAACGGCGGGGGCGGCACTTTACTCGGATTGAAGGGTTTTGTCTGTGCCTCCCCCAGCGTTGCCTATTGCTGTTGCTGTTGCTGTTGCTGTTGCTGTTGCTGTTGCTCTTGATCTTGATCTTCGCGACTTCAGGAGGCCGAACGCAGGCCTTGCGGAGGCAGGTGACGGGCATGGATGCCCGTCAAGCGCTGGGCCCCAGGATGGGGCCTTCGGCGCGGTCCTGCCGGGAGCAAGGCCGGAGTGAGGGGACCCCGGAGCGCAGCGCAGGGGCCGGATGATGGGAGCGCAGCGTTTTTTGGTGGGCCTGCCCCGTGACAGCGGACGCCAAGAAGCGATACTTACATCGCTATCTTGGATGTGGGCATTCACACCGAGTAGGTATTCATTCACGCAGGTGGAGCATAGTCACCTTTCCGCCCTTACGGCGAGTCACTTTTTGTCGTGGCAAAAAGGAACC
>NZ_JBICJR010000065.1:0-183330 GCF_043103245.1 Pseudomonas sp. YQ_6 | reverse complement strand
ACATACCCTATTACCACCGCGCCCCCCTTCAATCTGATGTCTTTTGATTCGAGGTCTCCACGCGAACGCTCACTGGCGGCCGTTTACTACCTTCCACGAACAGCCGCCATGGGTCAATAGCGCGGCCAGTGGTGACCGGCTGCTTTCGACCAGCCGTTCAATGATCGTGCTGGGGCCCCTCATCTCTCCAATGGCCGGACGCTCTCAGTGTTTCGCATAAAAATACCAGTGCTCGCTGGAAGACTGGGTGACAGTCGGTGTAGGGCAGGTTGTCGAGCGAAGCCCAGAAAAAATCGAAGCGGTGGCCGTGATCATCCAGCGTCTGATGAACCCAAGATTCGGGCAGTTCGCGCCCTGCGCGACAAAGGTGAAACGACCACACCTGATGTTGGTGATCAGCCTTCCAGCAACCTAGATCGCTGCCGATCACTGCGTCAACAATTCCGGTCTCCTCTGCCAGCTCACGCAATGCAGCCACGCTGGGTGTTTCTCCATTCTCGATAGTGCCCTTCACCAGTTGCGTGCCTGCCAAAGGGTGCCTGAAGAGAAGAATCTTGGTAGGTAGCGAATACGAGAGCACCACAGGACAGACTTTGTCGGGGGTCATCGCAATCTCCCTATGCGACATAAATGGCGATTCATGTTACGCCTTTGCTTTGAGGGGCAGGAAGCCGAATCATTGAGGCCAGCACCGTATCTTGGATTTACTTTTATCCAATACTTACCCTTCGCGAAAGGTTGCTTCGAGTCGCTGGCTGCCGGTCGCAAATAGCCGTTATCGATCAAACGCTGCCGCACACCAAACTGTTCAAGCAAGACGCTCATAGATCAAATAACCCTGCGCCCCCACACCTGTGCATGAAAAACCCGCTTTCTGGTACATCAACCTTGCAGGGTTGTCTGGCCGCACACTCAACCGTAATCGAGTGAATTTCTGACATGCGGCATCGCACATGTACGCTTTCAGCAGCTTAGCGCCAACGCCGCTGCGACGAGAGCCCGGGGTGACGTGGATGGTACAAAGCTCTGCGTAGACACCCTCTGGAATCCACAGTGAATATCCAGCGAACACATCGTTGATGACAGCGACTGTGAGATGGTCGAAGTTCTCTACCCACCGCGTCAGATGCCGCTCAAGATCACGACGCCAGAAAGCTTCATGCACTGGCTCCCAAGAACGGATATAGCTCTCCTCGCCGCGGTAAATGGCCGGTAGATCGGTCACGCAAGCTTTTCTTAGTCGTAGCGCCATTCCATCGGTCTCTGCTTTCTATGCTCTGCTGATCCACGCCTGCTACCACTGGCTGACGCTCATTCAACCAATTGAAGCCATGGCCAGCGAGCCTGATAGCTGGCAGCTTTCGCTCTAAATAAATCTGGGCGTGGATTCAACTCGTTCATCCTGAGCCAGTTGTTCGAGAGATCGTTCAAGCCATGGGTGCTATAGAGCTTACCAGTACCGGCATCAACGCCTAGACAGGTCGATCGAATGAGATAGCGGTCGATACCATCCGTTACCTTTTCCAACGGTGGGTAGGCCCCGCCAAATTTCTCTTCGTACCACAAATGCACGCGGGCCTGATTGCGGATCTCGACGTTGATGCCTAAATGAGAGAACGCCTGCTGAACCTTAGCTATCACTCGATCTTCCGCCTCCCATGACAAGTCTGCGTCGAAGTAGGCGATGTCATAATCCTTGATGCCCCACTCGACAGGTTCTCCCGAGCGATGATTCCAGAGCGTCTGGAACAACGCCCCTGCGACCAACATGGAATTCGGAATTTCGAGTGTTGGTAGCGTCTCCAACAGCGCCCGGTTTATCGGGTTCTGATGGACGATCTCTAATAGCTGCTCATTGCTAAGGGAACACATGTATGCCGTCCTTGGTGTCGTCGCAGAAAGCCGAGCTTACCTGCCGACAGTGTGACCAGTGAAGACACCGGTACAACTCGATTGCCGCTATCCACCAAGAGCAGCATTGAGTCGGCAGCGCCAGCCCACGACCGTCCGCTTTCGACCCATAGCTGCCCTTCCTGAAGGGCAGCCCCAGACACTAGACCTTCGGCAATTGGCTTTGCGGTTGACCGACACTGAAAGGTTTTTTCTTGGCTAAGTTGAGTTACCGAGTCACAGTGGAAAAATGGCGCTGTTGATCCTGGCAGCCCATTTTTTTCACCACAAATTGCACCTCATAGCGAGAGTACTCCCCATTGGGAATACCGCTGGGACGCGGCCCTTTGTCGACTGCGTTGCTGTGGTCCAGCACCGCATCGCATGAAATCACTTGGGGGATCACCGTGTTCAATCCTTGGGATTGCTTGCGCAACGCCGCTTCAAACTGCGGGTCGTCCAGCAGGACCTCTGTTCGTTCTGGTACGGTCACCAAGGATGCATATTGGCCGAGGGCTACCCCCATGAACTGCACACGGATGGTGATCTTGCCGTTGCGGTCTAACTGCGGATACCCCGCAAAGCGCACATTGAATTGACTGGCCGCCTCCAGCTGGCTGGTGGTTCGAGCAACAATTTTGGCCCAGTAAGTGTTGGGCGGGTTGTAGGGGTCGTAAGCAGGCGCCCCTTTGTCGTAGGGTTTTCCTGCCATTCGCAGCTTCTCTTGTTGTAGGAAGTAGCTCGAGCGGCAAGTGTTGCTAATCGCTGCACCCAAAGGCTGGCCAGACTTCGCGCTGTAGAGCATAGCGGCGGCGCAGTCGTAGTCGAATTGACCATTGAGGTACAGGTACGTGCCGTTGCCGAGAGGATTCAGGGTGTAGTTGAGATCCAATCCAGATCCTGATCCTCCATTTGCCCGGCCAGGCACGGCACCACTATTGCTACAGAGCTTACGCAGATATCCGCTTTTGGCCTTTGCCGAAATGAGATTGCGTCAATACTTTCCTTGTCATTGGCTTTATGCATTCGCCCGGTCGACTTGCAGGCGATTGCGGCCCGCTTGCTTGGCGATATAAAGCGCCCGGTCGGCGCGTTCAATTAGCGATGGCGGGCTGTCGAGGGTCGTCCCATCGGAGCAGGCGATGCCGATACTGGCGGTCACATGCCCGAAAGGGCTGCCTTCGTGAGGGACAGGTTGCAAGGTCAGGCGCTCATGCATCAGCCGGGCAACGACAGCCGCTCCGTCGATGTCGGTATCGGGCAGGATCACGGCCATTTCCTCCCCCCCGTAGCGCGCCAGCAGGTCGCGAGGGCGGCGGATGCAGGAAGAGAGCAGGTAAGCCATCTGCTGCAGGCAGGCGTCGCCAGCCGGATGCCCATAGGTGTCGTTGTAGCGTTTGAAGTGGTCGATGTCGATCATCAGCAAAGCCAGCGGGGTCCCGTTTCGATGGGCCATGCGGATCTCCTGGGTCAGCGCTTCGTCAAAGCAGCGCCTGTTGGCAAGCCCCGTCAGCGCATCGTGCATCGCCAGGCTTTCGAGCTGTTGGTTGCTCTCAAGCAACTGCTGTTGGGTCAGTCGAAGCTCGTTTTCGACCGCACTTCGCCGGCTCATGGCTCGAATCAGCAGCCAGCCAATGGTTCCGGTCAGTGCCAGCAGCGCAGCGACCACCAGCGACGACAGCAGCGCCTCGAGCCGCCAGGCTGCAAGTGCTTCCTGCTTGCCCAGCGCGACCGTTGTCACCAGGGGGAGCTTGTCACTCTTGCGAAACGCATAGAGGCGTTCTACGCCGTCCAGGCTGGAGGTGAATGAAGCGGTGCCGGCTGACTGGTCGATGAGGTATTTGGCGAAGATTGGCGACTTCGAAAAGTTGCGCCCCATGTCCTGTTCCCGAAACGGATAGCGCACCAGCAGGGAGCCGTCGGTAAAGGTCAGCCCGATGGCACCGTCATGGCCAACGTCCAGCTTGCCGAACAACTGCAGGAAGTTTTCCACGCCAAGCGTCATGGCAACAACGCCGGCGAACTCACCGCGGTCATCGTTGAATCGCCGGCTGATGGTGATCACCCATTCCTGGGTGACCCGGCTACGGATTGGCAGGCCGATGAAGGGGTCGCGGGACGGGTCGTCACGGTGGTGGATGAAAAAGGCCCGGTCGCTGCTGTTGGCGCTGACGGGGGTTGGACGGTTGGACGACATGAGCCAGCGCCCATCCTTGGCATAGATGGTGATGCCGCTCATTGGCGGCATCAATGGTTGCTGACGCTTGACCAACTGACCCAGCCGTTCGATCTGCGCAGGTCCGGCGCCCTCGGTTTCCAGGCGCTCGACCAGGCCGAGCAGCAACATCGAGCTCTGTCGGACGATACCTTCCGAATAGGTAGACAGTGCCTGGGTTAGGTTCAGGCCATGGACATTGATGTCTTCCAAGGCGCGCTCGCGAGAGGCCATGACCTTCCACAGCGTTAGCGAGGCGAGAGAAAAACCTATGACCGATAGCAGTAGCACAACAAGGTGGATGTCACGCTTCACGTCAATTCACACGCCTTTTTCCCTAAAGACCACGCTGAGCGCCGACACGCTGTCAGTAACCAAACGGTCAGGATGTAACTATCTGGTCCATGCCCCAAAATATAGCACACCTAAATTATTGGAATGTCCGACAGATTTACTCATGTCGAAGCGCTGAGCTTGAAGCCAGCGCCAATGCCAACGGACTGACTGTTTCTGACCTTCCTGTGAATTTGCATGGCTCGACGCTGTCGCTTGTTTATTCGCAACTATTTCTCATTTACACTTGCGTCTTGTTTTCGGAGCCTACCTTTTTTCAGGATGCATCGTGTCGCTCGATCCCGCCAAACCGACGCTGCTGTCTACATTGGTACGTCACTATGACGACCTGGTGGACCACATTCGCCGACGCTTCGGCGACAGAAGCCTGGCGCGCGATGTCGTGCATGACGTGTGTGTGCAGTTGCTTGAGCGCGGTGAGAAAGAAAACGTTCGGACCCCGCTAGCGTTGCTACGGAAAATCTCCAACGACACCGCCGTGAGTCGCTATCGTAGCGATCGCCGCCGAGGCGCCTGGGTAGAGGCAGTTTCCGAGCTCCCGGAGGTAGCCTGCCCGGCAGCCACGCCGATGAGCCGGTATGACAGCGAGCGCGAGTTTCAACTGCTCGTGAGCGCTATCGCCGGCCTCCCACCTCGCTGCCAGGCCGTTTTTGTCATGCATAAAGTTCACGAAATTCCCCAGGCAGAAGTAGCCGCTCGTCTCGGTATTTCCATCAAGACAGTGGAAAAGCACCTCCGCCTGGGGTTGGCGACGTGCAGGCAACGGCTTGGGCGCGATGAGGTGCATCCATGACCAAGCAGCCCGAACAGGCGCCACTGGACGAAGCGCTGGGGCGACATCGCGAAGAGCTCAAGCATCTGTTCCCCCTGCCACCGACCAGGCCGGCCCCCTCGAAAGCGGTGAAGTCGGCAGGTATCACACTAGCAGTTGCGATCGCTTTTGCAGCCCTGGCCTGGTTGAACCCGGCCTACAAGAGCGAGCGTTTCGCTACCGCCATGGGTGAGCGGCGCGCTGTGCTGCTGAGCGATGGAAGCAAACTGCTGCTCGACAGTGGCACGCATGTCGATATCAGCTGGCGCCTGCTCAGCCGCGAAGTCGACCTGCGCAGTGGGCAGGCCCTTTTCGATGTGTCCTCGGCCGTGTACCGCCCCTTCGTAGTATCTGCTGGCCTGGCGAAAGTCGAGGTGCTCGGTACGCTGTTCAATGTTCGCCGCCTGGATAACGAGGCGGTTCGTGTCACCCTGGCCCGTGGGCGAGTGGACGTCGCCGTGGCAACTGCCGCGCAAGCGCCTGTCACCCTCGGGCCAGGGCAACAGGTCGACTCGATTGGCGGGCAACTGATGCCAGTGGCGAAGGTCGACGCCTCCAAGGCGATGGCCTGGAAAGATGATCGCATCGTGTTCGAGCAGACGCCGCTGGATGAAGCGGTGTCGTTGTTGCGTCACTATCGCAAGGCATCCATTGAGCTAAGCGACCCAAGCTTGGCTGCACTCAAGGTGACAGGGGTCTTCGAGACGCACCATGTCGACCTGCTGCTGGATCTGTTACCGAGCATCCTGCCCGTCGCCGTGTTGAAACAAGAGGATGGCAGCGTCCGGATTCAACGTAAATCGACAAGAAAATAATAATCAAGCGCAGGTAGGGTTTCTCGATTCCCATGGCGGCTATTGAAAAAAGCCCAGCCAATAAAAGGAACTCGAGAAGTGCATTTTCCCCTCCGCAGTCGCCAAATACGCCTGTCATTGCTTGCCAGTAGCCTGCTCATCGCAATGTCGGCCCAGGGCCGGGAACGGGTGAACGTGGATCTCCCTGCCGCGCCGCTTGGGGAGGCCATCAACGCCCTTGCTCAGCAGTCTTCGGTACAGATCATCTTTGCCAGCGAGCTCGGTGCAGGCCGAAACGCGCCCGCGGTGAAGGGGCGGTTCACACCTGAGGAAGCACTTCAAACGCTGCTCAAGGACAGTGGCTTGCAAGTACAGGCCAAGGATGAGCGCACCTTCGTCATCATCGCGCAAGGCACCCCTGCACCCAGTTCCGAAACCCGAAGCGTACCCGTGGAAATGGCGCAGATGGAAATCACGGCCTCGCGCACCAGCAGTAGCCTGGTGTCCGCGACGCGGCAGTCCACTGTTCTCGAGCATGAACAACTGCAGGAGCTGCGCCAGGGTTCAGAGAGCCTGGCCACGGTACTGGCCAAGGCGATTCCGGGCATGTCCGACTCCAGCCGCACCGTCACCGAGTACGGCCAGACCCTGCGTGGGCGCAGCATGTTGGTCATGGTCGACGGGGTGCCGCTCAATACCAACCGCGACTCTTCGCGCAACCTGGCCAACATCGACCCGGCGCTGATCGAACGGGTCGAAGTCATTCGTGGCAGCAGCGCTATATACGGCAGCGGTGCCACGGGGGGCATCATCGCCATCACTACACGACCTGCTGGCGGTGAAAACCGTGCCGAAACCAGCCTGAGCGCCACCTCGCCACTTACCCGCCTGGGCAGCGATGGCCTGGGGGGCCAGTTCCAGCAGTATTTTGCAGGCTCTCAGGGCGCGGTGGACTACTCGTTCGACTTCGGTACCCGCCACATCGGTGCCTCGTACGATGCGCACGGCGACCGGATCGCTCCGGAACCCAGTCAGGGCGACCTGTTCGATTCGAACATCTACAATATTGGCGGCAAGCTGGGGCTGCACATTGACGAGAACCAGCGAATCCAGCTCGCCATCAGCCATTACGATGCACGCCAGGACACCGACTACGCTACAGACCCCAGCGTCGCGAAACTCCCCGCAGGCTCGGTGCCGGCCAATGCGATCAAGGGCCTGGATCTCGACGAACAGAACCGCATTCGCAACACCCTGCTGAACCTGGAGTACGAGAACCTCGACATTCTCGGCAGCCGACTTTCTGCCCAGATGTATTACCGGGACTACTTCACCCGGTTCACGCCGTTCGACGCCCGGGCCGTTGCAACCCGCGGCGGCAACGTGGACCAGATCATGCAGAACAGCGAAGTGTTCGGCAGCCGCCTGACCCTGCGCACGCCACTTGGCGACAGCGGCAGTACCGAGCTGGTGTGGGGTGGCGACTATAACCAGGAGCGCAGCGACATGCCGCTCGACGTCTTCGACCCTGCGGCTTATGACGCCAGTGGCGGCCTGGTCTTCGACAAGACCGGCAAGCTCACCTACATGCCCCCGCTCAAGTCCCGAAGCGCCGGTGCGTTCGCGCAGCTTCAGCATCGCTTCGATGAGCACTGGTCGGTCGACGGCGGCCTGCGCTACGAATACTCCACCGCCGAATTCGATGACTTCGTCCCTTTGTCCGAATCCAGGGCTGCCTCCCCTGTGGCAGTGAAGGGTGGGGACATTCATTACGATGCGGTGCTGTCGAACCTGGGCATTGTCTACTCACCGGTACTCGGCCAGGAAATCTACGCCTCCTTCAGCCAGGGCTTCCAGTTGCCCGACGTGGGCATTCAGTTGCGCAATGCGCGCCGTGGCTTCGACATCGGCGCATCGAACCTGGAACCGGTCAAAACCAATAACTATGAGCTTGGCTGGCGAGGAGAGCTAGGTAGCAACACCCTCGGCACCCTGGCGCTGTTCTACACCACCTCCAAACTGGGGGACGTGCAAAGTTTCAACAATGGCTTGATTCTGACCCGCACAAAGGAGCGTATCTACGGTGCTGAAGCCAGTGCCGATTGGCTATCGGACGATGCGGTGTGGGGCGCAGGGGGGAGTGCTACCTGGATGCGCGGGCGAGAAAAGCCGGACGGCAAAGGTTGGCAAGACATGACCGGCTATCGTGTTCCCCCCCTCAAGCTGACCGCCTACGTTCAGTACAAGCCGAGCCTGGATTGGAGCAACCGCTTGCAAGCCACGTTCTTCGACGCCAAGGACTACAGGCTCGACGGTGTGGACAGCTTTGGTCGGCATCAGGTAAGTACCTATACGACAGTAGACGTGGTCAGCCAGTACCAGATCTCTGCCGACGACAAGGTAAGCGTCGGCATCCAGAACTTGTTCAATCGCGCCTATTACCCGCTCTACAGCCAATTGCTGCGCAATAACAACAACACCAGCCATTTGCCGGCGCCAGGCACTGTGTTGACTGCCAGTTATACGCACAATTGGTAAGGCGGTGAAAAACCACCAGGCCGATTACGAGCCTGGTGGTCATTGTTTCCTGGGTGGCGGATTCGATCATTCGTACACAATCACGCGTTCACAGTGGGCGCTGATATCGTTCAGCCGCGCGGGTTTGTCGAATGTCAGACATCAGCCCTTGACGCGCACCTTCCAGCGCATCCCAGCGCTCGGCAACATGAAGTGGCGGGATGGTTACCAACTCGCGACGATCGAAACCGACAAGTGCAGCATCGACCAGCTCACCGACCTCCATCACCTCCGGGAGTGTGTTGACGTCAATGCCGGCACGCGCCCAGATCTCGGTACGGGTCGCTGCCGGCAGCACGGCTTGCACGTAGACGCCCTTGGGTGACAGCTCCTGACTCAGCCCCTGTGACAGAAACAGCACGAAGGCTTTGGTAGCGCCGTAGATGGACATGCCGAACTCGGGCGCAAAACCCACCACTGAACCCACGTTGACGATCGCACCAGTGCCCGACTGCGCTAGGCGCGGCGCGATCGCAGCAGCGAGCCGCGTCAGCGCGGTGGTGTTGAGCGTGACAAGGCGCTCAATAGCTTCAGCGGACTGGTCCAGGAAACCACCCGATTGGGCCATACCCGCGTTGTTGATCAACACGCCGATATTGGCGTCGTCGCGCAGCCGACTTTCAAGCACGGACAGGTCTGCCGAGCTGGTCAGGTCGGCTGGCAGCACCTCAACGGCCACATGGCGTTCCTCGCGCAAGCGTAATGCAAGCGCCTCCATGCGCGATGTGTCGCGCGCCACAAGGATGAGATCGTGGCCACGACGGGCGAAGCGCTCGGCGTAGGTGGCGCCAATGCCGCTGGAGGCGCCGGTAATGAGTACGGTCGGACGTGTGGTCATGGAAGTTACCTTTATGTCGATGGTTGTGTGAGAAATACGGCGGCAGTCACATCTTGATTACGACCTTGCCCTTGGAACGCCCTTGAGCAAGGTACTCAAGCGCACCCTTTGCGTCCTCGAACGGAAATACCCGGTCGATCACCGGCCGAATTCGCTGGGTGTCCAGAAGCTTGCCGATTTCGGCGAGTTGGGCACCGTCGGGCTGCACGAAAAGAAACGAGTATTGGACATTCCGCCTCTTTGCCAGGCGCATGATCTTGCGGCTCATCAGGCCGAACACGAAGGTCAGGAGGAGGTTCAGGCGTTTGGCCCGGGCGAACGCAGCATCCAGTGGGCCAATGAGCGAGACAATCTGGCTTCCGGGTCTGAGGATGGACATGGATTTTTCAATCGCATCCCCCCTTACGGTGCCGAGCACCGCGTCGTAGTCGCGCAGCACGGTCTCGAAATCCTGCGTCTTGTAGTCCACAACCTCGTCCGCCCCCAGAGCGCGCACCAGGTCAACGTTGCCTGTACTGGTGGTGGTGCCCACCTTTGCACCGAGGTGTTTGGCCAACTGGATTGCGAACGTACCGATACCGCCCGACCCGGCAGGAATGAACACCTTCTGCCCGGCCTGAAGCTTGAGGCGCTCTTTCAGCGCTTGCCATGAGGTGAGGCCGACCATCGGGATCGACGCCGCCTGCTCGAAGCTCAGATTGGCCGGTTTCAGCGCGGCGGCGCTTTCCGGCACAACCGCGAATTCCGCAATCGCCCCTGTGCCAAGATCGAAGATGCTGGCGAAGACAGCATCGCCTGGCTTGAAGCGGGTCACATTGCTACCCACCTCGGTCACGATGCCGGCCAGATCGCTGCCCAGGGTGGCTGGCAGCTGGAAATGCAATACAGGCTTGAACATCCCCGTTGGAATCATGTTGTCGATCGGGTTCAGGCCAGCAGCGCGGACTTGCACCAGTAATTCGTCAGCCTTTGGCGTGGGGCGGGGAACATCCGCCAACCCGATGTCGGGTGACTTGCCGTAGCGCTTGAAGGTCAGTGCTTGCATGGTTCGGCTATTCATCATTGGTTTTTGCGGGTGGATGGCTTGTCATCGAGGTGTTACTATCGATTTGATACAGACAATACTACCCTTTCGCAGGCAGGTCACTATCAAAATAGTATGGACGTGAAAAATAGTTGCGATAACCCGTGCCCGATCGCCCGCAGCCTGGCAGTTGCCGGTGATGCCTGGAGCATATTGATCCTGCGTGATGCCCATGCCGGCCTTTCTCGCTTTGACCAATTCAGGAAAAGCCTGGGTATTGCACCGACAATGCTGACCCGCCGGCTGGCGACACTGACGGAGGAAGGATTACTGGAGAAGCGGCGTTATTCGGAGCACCCGCCTAGGGAGGAGTACCTGCTGACCGCTGCGGGTCGCGATTTTCTGCCTGTGCTGTTCATGATTGGTGCATGGGGCCAGCAATACCGAGGCGGTGGTAAGCTGACTCGCTTCTTCGATGCGCAAACAGGCACAGAAATCAAAGCTGTCGCCGTGGACGAGATTACGGGGGCGAAGATCGGCACGCGCCCCCTGCGTATTGTCACACCTGAGGAAAATTGACACGACCTCTGCAGCCTTGGAACCAGCGGGCGTGCAGCACCATGCCGTCTTCGGCCGAAGAATGCCTGCGGGTTTGGGGGACGGGTCGACGGCCAGTGAGGTGCTGCGCAGTGATCAGGGTGCTGGTGGATCAACCGTCGACATGTGCCGAGGATAGGGCTTCGAGCAGAACCCGCTCCAAGGTGTCAAAAAAGCATTTGATGTGAGCTTGCTTCAAGGCCTGAGGCCGGGTCACCAAATAGATCTCCATATCTGGAAGCTGGAGATGCGGGAACAGCTCGACCAAATCGGTAGCCGCGATACGGGGCAGCACAGCCACCCCCATCCCTCGCCTCACCGACTGGAGCTGCACGGCGAAAGAGTTCACGCTGATCTGCGCGCGGTCCAGACCTGCGGCCTTTGCCGCTCGCATTTGCGGCAAAATATCCAGCGGGGGAAGCAAGGACACACTGACTGCCGTGGTAAGTGTCACGCCTGGAAATTGCTTCAGATAACCCGGGGCAGCAAAGATGCCGTAGGCGAGCCGGCCAATGGGTCGATAAATCAGTGACGGTTCCCCCAGATGGGCGGTGCGCACAGCAACATCTGCCACACCGCGGGCGATCTTGTGAAAGTCGGCTGCCACCGTTAGCTCCACGGAGCAACGCGGGTGCAGGGATGTAAAGCGCCTTATCGCCTCCAGAACGTAATCCGAGAACCCCTCCCCTGCACTGACCAACACACTGCCGGACAGCTCGGTAGGCTGCTGCGATGTGCCAGAAAGGGTTTGCCGCCTCAAGCCTGATTCTGCAGCGATAGCAACTTCCACCAGGGATTGCCCCCGGGACGTCAGCCGGCATCCTTCAACGCCGCGCTCGACAAGTGGCTCGCCCACTGCAATCTCAAGTTGGGTCAAGCGGCGTGACAATGTAGAAGCTGCGATACCGAGCAATTGTCCAGCCTGAAGAAAACTGCCACGTCGCGAGACGGCCAGCAGAAGGCGAAGATCATCCCAATTTGCGTGCAACGTCATACTGTCAGTCATTCCTGGCTTTGCGAATATGCAAAGCCATTATGCAGTGATTGCTGTTTTTCGAAAGCGTCCTCAAAGGTATATCTATAGCCCTTCGATACGAATGGACCGGATTTTATGACTATCACCCCCAACGTCTATGCGCAGCACGCCTCTGGCGCTTTCAAACGACCAGATCCAGAGGCGTTGCTTGCAGTGGTTGGCGACGATTGCATCCACCTCGATACCATGGGTCGGGTCGTCAATGACAAGGCCTTTTTCGACAGCGCCGTGTTGCTGCCGTTAACCGAACAGCGAGCGTGTTGAGCCATGCGCAGCGTATTTGTGACCGGAGCAACCGGCTTGCTGGGCAACAACCTGGTGCGTGAATTGGTCGCTCGCGGCTACACGGTCAAAGGCCTGGTCCGCTCAAAAGCCAAAGGTGAACAGCAGTTCAACAATCTGCCGGGGGTGGAACTGGTCGTTGGGGACATGGCCAAGGTCGACGCATTCGCAGCGTCGCTGCAAGGCTGCGATACGGTATTTCACACAGCCGCGTTCTTCCGCGATAGCTACAAGGGCGGCAGCCACTGGAACGAACTCGAACAGATAAACGTGTCGGGTACGCGGCGCCTGCTTGAGCAGGCCTACCGGGCCGGCATACGACGGTTCATCCATACGTCTTCCATTGCTGTGCTCGACGGCGCACCTGGCACGTCCATCGAGGAGAACTGCCTGAGGGCCGACGCCGACGCAGATGACTACTACCGCAGCAAGATCCTCGCTGACCGTGTCGTATTGTCGTTCCTGGAGAGCCATCCCCAGATGCATGCCTGTATGGTCCTGCCTGGTTGGATGTGGGGGCCTGGCGACATTGGCCCAACCTCGTCGGGGCAATTGGTCAACGATGTGGTACAGGGCAAATTGCCCGGGTTGATCCCTGGCAGTTTTTCCATTGTCGATGCCCGCGATGTGGCATTGGCACAAATTGCCGCAGCCAGACATGGGCGCCGAGGTGAGCGCTATCTCGCGGCGGGCCGACATATGACAATGCGCGAACTGGTGCCTGTTTTAGGACGCATGGCGGGCGTCAAGACACCAGCCCGACAAATACCGCTGCCCTTTCTATACACCTTGGCGGCTGTGCAGGAGATCTATGCGCGCCTGACCGGCAGACCCATTCTGCTGAGCATGGCCACGTTGCGTCTACTGGTTCGAGAGCAGGACCGCACCCGTTTCGACCACCGCAAGAGTGAACAGGAGCTTGGACTGAGTTTCCGGGCACTAGAGCTGACAATCGCCGACACCGTGGCGTGGTACCGTGATCACGGCTGGTTTGAAAAAGGCAGCCGACTGTGAGCGGGGAAATAATCCTGATGCGCCACGGCCAGCCAAAACGAGTCGCAGCCATTGTTCGGTCATGGTTTCATGAATCGGATGATCTCCAAGCACCTGATGGCAGACGGATGGAAACGCCAAACGCGTACCGGCAGCCAGTATTGGAGTGCGACGGTCTATCGATATGCGGGTGTTGAAGCGTGAATCGCCCGGATTCCGAATACACATATTGCCGACAGTTATTGACCTGTAAGTCGGTGGTAAATGCACACGCCTTGATGGACAATCCGACGCCTCAAGTAGTTATCGCCAAGGAACGGACATGGCACTGACCAGCAAGATTACCCCCTACGATCCCACATGGCCCTCCCGCTTCCTGACAGACAAGCCACTCATTGCCTCGGCATTCGACGCTGAACTGATTGCTATCCACCACGTTGGAAGCACGTCTGTCCCAGGCCTGGCGGCGAAGCCCGAACTCGATGTGCTCATTGAGGTTCACGCGCATCGCAATACCTCAGCGCGGGACGAGGTGTTGTTGGCTTTGGGGTATGTACGAGGAAGTGATCTGTCAGAGGGCCATCATTTCTACCGGCGCAATGTGGATGGGATTCGCACGCACAAACTCCATGTTTGTACCCGCGACCACCTGACGATCACTCAGATGCTGGGGTTCAGAGATTTGCTTAGGCGCGATGCCTCGATCCGCCAACAGTATGAAACGCTGAAGCTTCAGTTGGAGTCGAGCAATACGGGTGGGATGGCTGAGTATCTAGAGAAAAAGGCGCCTTTCATTATCGCGGCGCTGCTTCATGCCGGTATAACCACGCGTGAATGATCGATTTTTCTGGCACACCCTTTCCTCCCGACAGTAGCGACGAAGTCACCACTTCGATTGCGGCCAGCTTGGCCGGCCGCCGGCCGCCTGGAACAAAGCCCCTCACATCAAGGAACGACTTTCATGATCACTTGCCATGTCCGCCTTTGGCAGTTGTTTGCGAAGGCCAGCCAAGGCTTGAAGCGGGCGTTTCTGGCGGGTAATTACTGATTGATAAAGCTCAGGAGACTATTCACTTATCAACTGGATAACCGTCTTGCCCCTGCCGCGACCTTCAGCGACCTGTCGGAAAGCGTCGTTGACCTCATCCAATGCAAACTGTTGCGGGTCCACCCGGATCGCCAGTTGCCCGGCATTGGCCAGAACAGCAGCCTCGCGCAGGATACTTCCATGGTGTTCGCGTCCCTTGCCGGTTAGCAGCGGTGCCAGGGTAAATACGCCCGAGTAGGTGGCACTTTTGAAGGATAAAGGCGCGAGACTGTGTTGGCCCCAACCGAGGCAGCTGAGTACGTGCCCGGTATAAGGCTTTACTGCCTTGAATGACGCGTCCAACGTGCTGCCGCCGACGGTGTCATAAACGATGTCGAAACCTTCCCCGGCCGTATATTGTTCGACATAGGCCTCTACACCCTGCGCCTGATAGTCAATCGCCGTGGCCCCCAGCGAGCGAATGAAGTCGAGATTGCCCGCCGAACCGGTGGCGTAGACTTCGGCACCGCGAGCCTTGGCCAATTGCACCGCAACTTGGCCGACGCCACCTGCGCCGCCATGAATCAGCACACGCTGACCACTACGAACATTGGCGCGATCTACCAAACCTTCCCAGGCGGTGATGAATACCAACGGCAGCGCGGCAGCCTCACGCATGCCGAGTGCATGCGGCTTTGATGCAATCAGCCTGGCATCCACGGCGATGTATTCGGCCAGGGTGCCTTGGGCGCCGCCGATTCCGCCGGCCATGCCGAAGACCTCCTGGCCAGGCGTGAAGCCATCAACTGCCTCGCCCAGTTCGACGACCGTACCGGCGAGATCCAGGCCGAGCACGGCCGGCAACTCCTGGCGGGCGTGAGCACCCGCACCGATTGCAATCTTGGTGTCGAGCGGGTTGACCCCGGCGGCGTGAATCCGCACCAAAACCTGCCCCTTACCGGGCACAGGGCGGGCGATGTGGCGCACGACCAGCGGGGTCTGGGCGGATTCGGCGATAGCGGCAAGCATGGTCTGATTCATGACGGGAACCTCTGAATGAGTGGACGCTTACAGGTTGCACCGTCTTCCTCATTCCGATAAGAAACTAAATTTGGATATTACTTATTCCTCAAAAAGGCCAAATAGCGATGGATCTGTTCGACAGCATGCGCATCTTCGTGCGCGTCGTGGAGCGTGGCTCGTTTTCCGCAGTGGCTCGGGAGCTGAACATGGGGCAGCCGGCAGTCAGCAAGCAGGTCCGTGCGTTGGAGCAGTACCTGGGCGGAGCCGTGTTCGCCCGCAGCACCCGGCACCTCGCCCTCACCGATCAAGGGCAACGCTTCTACAGCCACTGCCAGGAGATTCTCAGCCAGCTAGAGCATGCCACGCGCAGCTTCGCCAGCGGCCAGGAGCAGATCGCCGGCCCCCTGCGAATAGCCGCACCGGTCAGCTATGGGAGGCTGTGCATAGCGCCCCTGATCGGGGCTTTTCTACAGCGCCACCCCGATGTGCAGATTGACCTGCGCCTGAACGATTACAACGAAGACCTGCTCATGGAAAACATCGACCTGGCCATCCGCATTGGTGTGGTGAAGAGCGAGGGGCTGGTGGCCGTGCCCCTGGGTACCAGCACACGGCGAGTCTATGCTGCACCGGCCTATCTCGATCGCCATGGCCAGCCACGCGAGCCCGCCGAACTGGCAGGCCACAACTGCATCGCCTTCACCTTGCTTGAGCATTACGACCGCTGGCACTTCACCCATCGTGGCGAAGCACTTGAGGTTGCAATCAAAGGCAACGTCACCAGCAACAACAGCGAGGCCATTCGTGAAATGGTCCTCGGTGGCCTGGGCATCTCCCTGTCTCCCCAATGGCTGTTTGCTGCGGACTTCGAGCAGGGTGGCGTGTGTAGCCTGCTCGACGAATACCAGACGACCGCGCTGCCGGTCAGCGCCGTGTTCAGCCGTGAGCGGCGCCGCTCGGCAAGGACGATGGCGTTCATCGATTTTCTTCGGGAGAACGTGTAAGCCACCCCGATGAGGCGCAGGACCTTGCTCATTCCCTGGCGTGCAAGTCGGTCGACCAGGCGTCACACCGTTCCCTGCTGCAGCCATTGTTTCGGGCTCGCGCCCACCTTGCGGCGAAAGGTTCGGGCTAGCGCAGAAGGACTTTCGTAGCCGACCTCATCGGCGATCAGGGCAATGGGGCGCCCTTCGCGAAGGCGTTTTTGCGTCAAACTGATGCGCCAGTTCGCCAGGTAGTCCGCAGGCGTAATACCCACGATCTCGCGAAAGTGCGAAGCGAAGCTTGCCCGCGACATGCCCGAAAGATTCGCCAGTTCCGCCACCGACCAATTGCGCTGCGGCTCATCGTGGATCCCCACAAGCGCGCGAGACAGCTGAGCGTTGGCCAGACCCGCCATCATTCCCGAGGCGATGCTGCGGCTAGCGATGAGGTGGCGAAGCAGTTGAATGATCATCAGCTCGAACAAGCGATTGAGAATGACATCACGACCACACTCATCTCCAAAGGCTTCTTCGAACAGCCAGTCAAGGGTGCCATCAAGGCCGTGCAATTCGCCGAGGGGCTTGATGATGAAGTCCGGCAAAGCCAGGGTCAGCGGATTGTTGGCGCCGCCATCGAACTGCAGGGTGGCGCACACTAACTCCGCTTCATCGGCGGCGGTGGCCAGCAAGTGATGCTCCTGCGGGCGCACCGCCAGAATCAGGCTGGGTTCGGTCAACTCGATCAGCTGGCCACGCTTGCCCCTGAAGGCCAGACGCCCCGAGCGCAATAGATGAGCGTGGCCGACACTGTGTTGCCCAAGGTGGGTGGTTCCACAGAACCCACCCTGGTGAAACGCGCTAGCGTGCAGGTTGAAGTGTTTAAGCAGGGTCGACAATCGGTCCATAGCGCACTCAGGTTTAGACGATCTGTTGCATAACTTCGACGATCTGAAGCCGAAAGAGAAGTCTGCCTCTCTAGTATGGACTCCACGCTTGATAGACAAGCCGGTTAATCAACCCTTTGGAGAACGACCATGACTCGAATTACCGCTCTCTCGCTGGACCAGGCCCCTACTGGCTCGCGCGCAGCCCTCGAAGGCATTCAAAAAGGTCTCGGCTTCATTCCCAACGCATTCAGGACCCTGGCGCACGCTCCGGTCGCGCTCAATGGTTACCTGGGCCTCGCCCAAGCGTTGGGTAAAAGCTCACTGAGCGCCGCCGAGCGTGAAGTCGTTGCCCTGGCCACTTCGGAAATCAACGGGTGCGACTACTGCCTGGCTGCACACACCTTCTTCGGCGGCAAGGCGGGTTTGAGCGATGAGGCCGTAAGCCAAGCCCGAGCCGGCACACTCAGCGCGGTTGCCGCACTGGCGCAGCAGATCACGGCAAGGCGCGGCCAGTTGAGTGACGAGCAGATCGCTGCCGCGCGTGAGGCAGGGCTTACTGATAGCAAGATCGTGGAGGTGGTGGCACAGGTCACGCTGTTAACCCTGACCAACTACCTGAACAACATCGCCGCTACCGATATCGACTTTCCGCCATCGGCAAACTAGGAGGGTAACCGCCATGAGCGCTGTGACTATCTATACCACCCCGCACTGCCCATACTGCCTGAGCGCCAAGCGACTGCTGTCGAGCAAGGGCATCACCCCTGACGAAATCAACGTTGAAGCGTCACCCCTGCACCTGGTGGAAATGATGCAGCGATCCCAACGCCGAACCGTCCCACAGATATTTGTTGGCAAGGTGCATGTCGGCGGCTTCGATGACTTGGCCCGTCTTGACCGCAAGGGCCAGCTCGAGGCATTGCTTCACGCTTGAAGCGCAAAGTGCTCCGGCATGTGAGCCCATCCGGAGCACTATTCATGTTCACTCCATGCCCATGCCATACGTACCCACCTGCACAGCCGTTCTATCGCCCGCGCAACAGCACAGCGGCCCTTACCCGCTGCCTGCCGAAACTGCTCATGCGCTGAAATTCGGCATGGCTTACTGGCAGATGCTGGCAATCCAGAATGCGTTTTTGGCGGCTGTGATCCACATCAGGATCATGCAGGTACACGAATTCGTCATCGCAACCCGTGACCAGAATCCAGTGCGGGGCCTTCAGACGGGTGAAACGGTAGCTGCTAATCAGCACCACCGGCCTGAACCCGGCTTGCAACGCTGACCGCACATCAAGGCCGGGCGCCAGCACCTGATGCACGTCGGTTTCGGCCAACGCCCCGGCAAAGCCGTCCTCGACCAATTGCATTACGCCTTTTTTCTGAGCACTGCGCACCCCATCGAGGAACAGCGATCCAGGCTGGCTGACCACCATGCACACCTCGAACCCGCGGCGCCAGGCCGCCAGTGCAAGCCCCTGCGGGCTGCAACCGCCGTGCCCTGCCGTCATGAAGATGGTGGTTGCTTCTCGCCACAGTTGAATTTCCTCGCTGCGGTGCATGGCCCGCCCCCGTTCGACCGCAGCCATGGCCATCAAAAGGCAGGCCGCTCCGCAGGTGAACTCGGTCGTTTGCGCGTAGTACGGCACTTGCCGTGCAGGGGGCGGAGCACTGCGCAGGATACGCTTCTCGAAACGCAGCGCCTGGCTGTGGTCTTCGTAGTAGTTCTCAACCACGGCGAAGCGTTGATAGCCATTGCTTTCGTACAAGCTGATGGCCGCAGGGTTGTCCGCGCGCACCTCCAGGCGCAGCCAGGCGCAATTACGCTCAAGCGCACTTGCCTGGGCCTGCTCCAGCAGCTGCTGGCCCAACCCATGGCCGCGCCAGGCCGGGCTTACGGCAATTGAATACAGACGGGCAAGTGACGTGCCGCGATGGAACAGCAGCAGCGCGTAGCCCGCCAGATGCCCCTGTTGTTCAGCGACAATAAGGCAGGCATTGGCGCGTCGCACCATCCAGTTGAAATTACGCGGGCTCAGGCGGTCGAGGGTGAAACAGTCCTGCTCCAGGGCAACCAGCGCATCGATATCGGCCACCGATGCAAAGCGAAAATCAAAAGCCATGGCAACACCGTAATGTTTGAGTAACGAACCGGGACAGGTCGGGAAACCCGTGATTTATTGAAGGGGCGTCTTCTTCAACAGGGATCGAATACTCATGTCAGCGGTGCAAGCCAACGTGGCCGAAGTATTGGCCAAAACCGAAGTTTCCACAATAACCCTCTCCGAGGAGCCACCCAGTAAGCGGAGCGCCGGTAACCGCTTGTTGATCGTGGTGGAGCGCAAGGAAGACTGGGCCAGCTATTTTCCCAGCGAGAGCCTGATGCTGGCCCAGGATTACTTTGAACACAGCGACGACGTCGCGAGGCGTACGCAGGTAATCAACCTGTGCCGCAGCTACAAGTATCTGGGGCAAGGCTACTACTGCTCGCTGCTCGCCGAGGCACGGGGCCACAAGGTGTTCCCGTCGGTGCGAACCATCAGCGAGCTTACTCGCAAGGCGCTCTATGGCGTGGGGCTGGATGACCTGGAACGCACGCTGGAGCGAGCCCTGGCCGATCACCCCTATGGCAGCACCGAGGCCTTCACCCTCACCTTGTATTTCGGGCGGACCGCCATTGAGCCCCTTCAGGATATCGGTCGACAGCTGTTCGAGTCGTTCCCCTGCCCTGTCTTGCTGGTGGAGTTTCGCAGGCGTGATACCTGGCAGATCGACGGGATCAAGGCCGGCGCGCTGCACAAACTGCGGGATGAGCAGCAGCACTTGTTTGCCGACGCGCTGGATGCCTTCAACCGCCGGACGTGGCGCCAGCCCGCCTCCAAACGCCTGGCACGGTTCGACCTGGCGATTCTGCATGACCCGGCCGAGGCGCTGCCGCCGTCCAATCCTGAGGCGCTGGAGCAATTCATCGAAAACGGTAAACAGCTGGGCATCGATGTAGAGCTGATCGAAAAGAAGGACTATGCGCGCCTGGCCGAATTTGACGCCTTGTTCATTCGGGAGACCACGCGGGTGGACGACCATACCTACCGTTTTGCCAAAAAGGCCGAAAGCGAAGGCCTGGTGGTGATCGACGACCCCTCCTCCATCCTGCGCTGCACCAACAAGGTGTACCTCGCCGATCTGCTCAAACGCCACAACCTCGGCGCGCCGGCCACGGAGATCCTGTACAAGGACCGCCCGCAGGAACTCGAGCTTGTGGGCCGGCGCCTCGGTTTTCCGCTGGTGTTGAAGATTCCCGACGGCTGCTTCTCGAAAGGCGTGATCAAGGTCGCCGACGCCCAGGCACTGGCCTCGGCGGCACAGGAGTTGTTCGAACATTCGGTACTGTTGCTGGCCCAGGAGTACTGCTACACCGAATACGACTGGCGTATTGGCGTACTCAACGGTGAGGCGCTGTACGCCTGCCAGTACTTCATGTCCAAGGGCCACTGGCAAATCTACAACCACAAGGCCCAGGCCGGCGAAGTCAACGGCCTGTGCCGCGCGGTCCCGGTGGAACAGGCACCGCCCGAAGTCGTAAAGCTGGCCGTCGACACTGCCAGGCTGATCGGGCACGGGCTGTACGGTGTGGACCTGAAGCAGACCGGCGACCGCGTACTGGTGATCGAAGTCAACGACAACCCCAACCTTGATGCTGGCACCGAAGACGCCGTGCTGGGTAACGCGCTTTACCAGCGAGTGCTGCAGGCTTTCGTGCAGCGGCTTGAGCGTAAACACCTCGGCCAGGCCTGGTAAACGATGATCGAATACTACCTCGCCGTAGACGGTGCTCTCCTTGAAGCCCCCGAGGAACGAGCCAGCGTCTGGTTGTGTGTCGCGCCGGACGCAGCGGAGCAATCCCGGTTGTGCGAGTGCCTGGGGGTCAGTGCCCAGTCGCTGGAGTCCTCCCTGGACCCGGATGAAGTGGCGCGTATCGAGATCAAGCCCGATCACCTGTTCCTGATCTGGAAGCGCCCGGAAAGCTTTGATGGCCGGGTATTCAATGTCTCGTCATTCGGCGTTGTACTCAGCGAAAAGCGCCTGGTGGTGATCTGCGCCGCCAACTCGCTACTCGCCGGGGTAGACCGGCAGGCCGGCATGAGTACCCCACTGGATGTGCTGATGGCGATGCTGGCTGAGAGCGTGCATCACTACCTGGGCCACCTGCGGGTGGTAAAGCAGGTGGCCCGTGAAATCCAGCTGCAGTTCGATCGGTCCATGGACAACCAGCACCTGGTGCAGATGTACAGCCTGAGCGAAAGCCTGGTGTATTACGTCAACGCCATTCAAAGCAATGGCGCCGTACTAGCCCTGCTGCGCAGCCATGGCCAGAAACACGGCTTCGGGCCCGAACAACTGGAAGTGCTGAATGACCTGATCATCGAAAACGAGCAAAGCTACCAGCAGGCGAAGATCCATGCCCAAGTCTTCACCAACCTGATCGAGGCCCGCGGCAACCTGGCCAACAACGGCATGAACCACGCGCTGCGCAACCTGACCATGATCAATGTGGTGTTCCTGCCCTTGAACCTGCTCGCCAGCATCGGCGGCATGTCGGAGTTCAGCATGATGACCGCCGGCCTGCCCTGGTGGTTGACGTTCCCCACGCTGCTGCTGGCCATGGCGGTACTTGGCGGGGCCATGGCCGTGGCTTTACGGCGTATGGCATGACCCGCCGTGCCAAGAAATAGTGTCAACCTGTACCCATCAACCCGCAGGACGAGACCATGGAAAATTCAGACATCGGATTATTTATGCTGGCGCTGATTGCAATTACAGGCACCCTGATAAGTCTGTTTGAACACCGCGCCGTACGCTCAGAAGAACCCAGCATCAAGCAGCCGGCAACCAAAGTTCAGCAGCGTCCTTGATAGTGAAATGGCGACCCACTCGCAAACTGGCGCCAACGTCCTCGAGAACAGCCATCCACATCGGTCGAGGTAACAGTGCCCCAGGGCGGGTCGCATTGCCTGGCCTCCCTCAGGGATGGGGCGCAACGGCAGATGACACCGGGTCAAGGAAGATCAGTTGCAAGGGCTCCGCCAACAGCTGTTCGGCCTGCTCAGCAAACCGCTGGAAGTGAGCGGTGGTCAGGTGCGCGTCCAGGGCCTGCTGGTTATCGAACGCCTCGCGCATGTAGAACGTCCCTGGCTCGTCGCTACGTTCGAACAGCATGTAGTCGCGGTTACCGGGCTCCGCCCGAGTCGGCTCGATCAACGCCAGCAAGGCCGCTTTGAGCGTTGGTGCCTGGCCTGGTTTGGCCGTGAGGATGGCGAGGGAAACGAGGGGGTAATCTTGTCGGTTCACATCAAGCTCCTGGTCAGTTGCAAAGAGCAGGCACGGTAGTGCCTGCTTCAATGTGTGCATGCGCTTCACCGGGCGTAGCGCCGGGAATGTGCGCGGCGCAGAGAAACACGGTTCGTTCAAGCATGCAGGCTCCTGGCAGACCGGATCGACCGGTCCGCCGTTGTCTGTCAAACAGGTTTCAGAAGCCTTCCAGGACGATCTTGCCGCGCGCCTTGCCACTCTCGACCAGCGCATGGGCACGGCGCATGTTGGCGGCATTGATGGCGCCGAAATGCTCGCCCAGGGTGGTACGCAGGATGCCTTGGTCGATCAGCCCGGCCACGCGCTCGAGCAGTTCGTGCTGGCGCACCATGTCGTCGGTTTCGTAAAGCGAGCGGGTGAACATCAGCTCCCAGTGCAGCGACAGCGACTTGCGCTTGAGCGGCATGACGTCCAGGGTCTGCGGGTCGTCGATCACGCCCAGGCGACCTTGTGGTCGCAGCACTTCAACCAGTTGCGCAAAGTGCTGATCAGTATGGGTAAGGCTGGCGACATGGCTGACTGACTCGATCCCCAAGGCCTGCAGCTGCCCTTGCAGCGGCGCACTGTGATCGATGACGTGATGGGCGCCCAGTTCGCGTACCCAGTTGCTGGTCTCGGCACGGGAAGCCGTGCCGATAATCGTCAGGCGGGTCAGTTGCCGGGCCAACTGCACCAGCATCGAACCGACGCCGCCGGCCGCGCCAACGATCAGCAGGGCATCGCCCTCCCCGCCGCCCTCCACGATGCCCAAGCGATCGAACAGCAGTTCCCAGGCGGTGATGGCCGTCAGCGGCAGCGCGGCTGCCTGTGCTGCACCCAGGCTACGCGGTTGATGCCCGACGATACGTTCGTCAACCAGGTGATATTCGCTGTAGCTGCCGGGCCTGGCGATGGAGCCGGCGTAGTACACCCGGTCTCCGGGCTTGAACAGGGTCACCTGGGCCCCGACTTCGCGGACGATACCGGCCGCGTCCCAGCCGAGTATTTTCGGCTCACGCGTGAAAGTGCTGGCGCGCACCTTGGTGTCGACGGGGTTGACCGACACGGCGTTGACCTCGACCAGAAGGTCCCTGGGCCCAGGGCTGGGCTTGGGCATGAAGATGTCCTGGAGAGACGCAGGGTCTTCGATAGGCAAGCCTTTGTGGATGAAACTGATCGCTTTCATAGGCACTCGCTGCTGAATGTGGTTTGATTTGGCATTCAGTCTGGCGTGCCAGACGCCCGGGAAAAACGGGCCCTGCCCGTCAACACTTTCATTGCAGGAGTGATAATGATCCGTCTCGACGACCTGGGCATCTTCGTTCGCAGCGCCGCGCTGGGCAGCTTTACCGCGGCGGCCCACGAGGCCGACCTGCTACCCGGCCAGGCGGCCGAAGCAGTCAAGCGCCTGGAGCGAGAGCTGGATGTGCGATTGTTTGCCCGCACCACGCGCAGCTTGCGCCTCACAGCCGAAGGCGAGCAGTACCTACCCTCGGCCCTGATCGCCTTGGAAGCCCTCAGGCACGGGCGCGACAACCTGCGTCAGGAAAGCGCCCAGCTCAGCGGAACGTTGCAGGTGGCCGCGCCCTCCGATTTGGGACGCAACGTGCTGCTGCCCTGGCTCACGGCGTTTCGCCGAGAGCATCCACAGTTGAACCTGCGCTTCTTTCTCTCCGACCAGATTGCCGATCTGTTCCGCGATCCGGTGGATATCGCCATCCGCTATGGCCTGAACGCCGACGCCAACTATGTAGCCCTGCCACTGGCACCTTGGAACCGCAAGGTGCTGGTGGCCTCGCCCGAGTACCTCGCGCGGCAAGGCACCGTGCAAGCCCCCGAAGATCTGCTCGAACACCAGTGCCTGCTGTACATGCAGCAGGGGCGGGTTTACGACAAGTGGCAACTGGGAACGCAGACTGTCCAGGTGCGTGGCGCCCTGCTCTGCGACGACGCCGATATCGCCCGGCGCTGGGCCGTGGCCGGCGAAGGGATAACCTACAAGTCCTGGCTGGATGTGAGCGACGATGTGCTGGCGGGAAGACTTGTCGTGCTCTTGCAGGATCACCCCGGGCCCGCCATGCCCCTGAGCCTGGTGTGCCCGCACCGCAAGCAGTTGTCTCCTGCGGTGAGGCAGCTGCATGCCTGGTTGACCAGCCGCTTTGCCGAACTGGAGCGCGACTGAGCAGCCGGGAAGCCAGCCACCCTGATCGAACGCATGCCGGCGCCCCGCTCGCGCGCAATCGAACAATTTAAAGAGATGCTTGACCAGGGAGAACGATCGTTCTACTCTGGCTACATGGATAAGCCAATGACCGATACACGCGAAAAAATCCTGGCGACTGCCGAGAAGCTGATTTACGAAAACGGGATTCACGCCACGGGCATGGACCTCTTGGTAAAGACCTCGGGCGTCGCCCGTAAAAGTATTTATCGCTATTTTGCGAATAAAGACGACGTAGCAGCGGCGGCACTCAATGCACGCGATATACGTTGGATGACGTGGTTCAGAAGTGAATGCGAAAAAGCGCAAACGCCAGAAGCACGCATCCTTGGCATTTTTGATGCCCTCAAAAGTTGGTTCGAGTCAGACGGTTTTCGCGGATGTGCTTTTATCAACACAGCCGGAGAGGTGGGTGACGCAGACGATCCTGTTCGACAGATCGCAAAACTGCATAAACAAAAGCTACTGGACTACACGCTAGAACTGACCAGCGAATTAGGTGTTAACGATCCAACTGGCTTGGCCAAGCAACTTCTTTTGATTATAGAGGGCACGATAACCGTGGCCCACGTCATGGGTGATCACACCGCGCTCGACAGTGCACGAGAAATCACAAAGGTCTTGCTCAAAGACGTGCAGCGCGCAAGCGCTTAAAGTTAAAGAAATACCCACTCAACTGAACCATCCAAAAAGATTGGAGGCACCACCATGTCCAACGAACACGCTCGTCCGCCACTTCCTCCTTTCACTCGCGAATCGGCGATTGAAAAGGTTCGACTCGCTGAGGATGGTTGGAATACCCGCGAACCCGATAAGATTGCCCTGGCCTATACGGTGGACACCCAATGGCGTAACCGTGCCGAGTTTGCAAACAACCGTGAAGAAGCTCGGGACTTCCTTACCCGCAAGTGGAAGAAAGAACTGGACTACCGCTTGATCAAAGAGCTCTGGGCCTTCACAGACAACCGCATCGCCGTCCGTTACGCCTACGAGTGGCACGACGATTCGGGCAACTGGTTCCGCTCCTACGGCAACGAAAACTGGGAGTTTGAAGCCGATGGCTTGATGCACCGCCGTTTCGCCTGCATCAACGACATGCCCATCAAGGAAAGCGAGCGCAAGTTCCACTGGCCACTGGGTCGCCGTCCGGATGATCACCCAGGGCTGACCGAACTGGGCCTGTAAGTCAGGTTAAACCTGATCCTTTACATTGGGGATCAGGTTTTTTGTTTGAGGAGCGCAGAGCATGGCCAACCGCAGGTTTCAATCCTCACCCCCTACTGCGCCGTAACAACGAATGCGGCGCCACTCCAAACGCCTTGCGAAACGCATGGCTAAAATGCGAAAAGTCGGAAAAACCAAACTCCAACGCCGCCTGCGAAACACTCCTTACCTGCCCACACTCAATCGCTGCGCGGCTAGCGTTCAGCCGTTCCTTCCAGATCTCGGCAACCGGTGACTTCTGATGCCGGGCAAACGCACGTGTCACCGTCCTTGTCGACACGTGATGTGCCAGGGCAATCGACTCGATCGACAGCTCCGGCTCAGTCAAATGGCGTTGAATGTAGTTCATGATTCGCCCATAAAGATCCAGTTCTCGATGGGTAGTATTCAGGTCCTGCAACTCAAGGCTGAGCACCAGCAGGTCGACGATGGTGTTGGAGTACCGCCGAGAGACGCCTTCGTCCTGCAGCAACGGCGCATAACTGGCCGCTTGGCCAATCATCTGCCGCAGCGGGATCACTCCGGGGCGCCCCTCTTCCAGCACCAGCGCGGTGATGTCAGCGATGTGCGGGACGCGCTGTGCGAGCAGCGGCCGGGGGATGCGGATAAGGTGGTTTTCGGTACCACCCAGGCTGAATCGAAACGGTTGGGTTGCGTCGTAAAGAAACACATTGCCGGCCGTGAGCCTGGCCTTGCGGTTGTGTTGTTCAATTTCGCCGTAACCGTCCAGGGTGACTCCCAACCATATGTCTTCGGCGGGGTCGCTGCGCAGGTGTTGCTCGGAGCGCACCCAGTGGTGCAGCGGCGACGACAGCGTCGTGACATCCAACGGGCCGATGCCGTTGACCTGCAGCGCCCCCTCGAAGTTGCTCTGCGAGGAGGGTTTGCTGTCTGCCGACAAACAATGGCGGCAGACCACCTCCCGCCAGTAATCAAAGCGACGGGATGGCGAAACGGCAAGGGTCGAATAGTGGTTGGTCTCAGCCATGATGGCGCTCACCTTCATGTGGCATATCGAAAAAGGGGCACTGTTACAGAAGTTCGCGTAGGCAATATTCACGCCAGCGGTATTCGCTGGTCCATGCTGCGGCCATCTCAGCCTTCGTCCTTATAGCGCCAACAGGCGCTTTCTAAAACCTCCCATATCGCTCCCCATTTCGGGGCAAAAATGCTGCTTTTCCCTCGACGCTGCACCATCGCGGCTCATCCTCAAGCGGGTGTTACGGCGCTGTCGTTTCCAACCAAACGATTGTCCTTGCGAACAAAGCGACGTTGCCCAGTCCTCCCTAACTTTTACCTCACGTTGTTTCCAGCAACTGCGCTGATGAGGTAGCCCATGCAATTACAAAAACAGCGAATAGCCGACGAGTTCAGGTGGCTGCATAGGCGCGACCTGGTGCCCGAAGAGTTTTTATCGTGGGTGCTCGAGTGGGCGGCGTGTGCACTGCGCGCCCGGCTGGCGAACGCACCAGGCAATGCTGAGCGTGTTCTGAACAAAAAATAACAAGGAGCCTGTGATGGAATCTGCAATCGACAAACACCTCATGTGCCCGCGCACGTTATCGCGCCGGGTGCCTGATGATTACCAGCCGCCCTTCCCGATGTGGGTCGGCCGCGCTGATGAGCAGCTGACGCAAGTCGTGATGGCCTATCTGGGGGTGCAGTACCAGGGTGATGGTCAGCGTGAGCGGGCCTTGCAGGCGATGCGCGAGATTCTCGACAGCTTTGGCTTGAACGACGGCCCGCTGACTCACGACCTGACGCACCACACCGACAGCAGTGGCTACGACAACCTGATGATCGTCGGCTACTGGAAAGATACCGGCGCTTACTGCCGCTGGTCACGCTCGCCTGAGGTGGATGGCTGGTGGAGTTCGCCGCAACGCTTGAATGATGGCCTTGGTTACTACCGCGAAATCACCGCGCCGCGGGCCGAGCAGTTCGAGACGCTGTATGCGTTCCAGAGCGATTTGCCCGGGGTCGGGGCGATCATGGACAACACCAGTGGCGAGATCGAGGAGCACGGTTACTGGGGCTCGATGCGCGACCGTTTCCCGGTGTCGCAAACGGACTGGATGAACCCGAACGGCGAACTGCGAGTCGTGGCTGGCGACCCGGCCAAAGGCGGTCGGGTAGTGGTGATCGGCCATGACAATATCGCCTTGATTCGCTCGGGCCAGGACTGGGCAGCGGCAGAAGCGGCTGAGCGCTCGCTGTACCTGGATGAAATCTTGCCGACCTTGCAGGATGGTATGGATTTTCTGCGCGATAACGGCCAGCCGCTGGGCTGTTACAGCAATCGCTTTGTACGCAATATCGACGCTGACGGCAATGTACTCGACATGAGTTACAACATCGGCCACTGGCGTTCATTGGAGAAACTCGAACGCTGGGCGGAATCGCACCCCACCCATCTGCGTATTTTCGTCACCTTCTTTCGGGTAGCGGCAGGGCTCGAGAAGTTGCGGCTCTATCACGAAGTCTCCGTGTCGGATGCAAGCAGCCAGGTGTTCGAATACATCAACTGCCACCCACACACCGGCATGTTGCGCGACGCAAAAGTCAGTTCCAACTAGCCCCCAACTCCACGTTTAGCCCCGCACCTGCCGTCCCTGCGGTAGTGGGGCTCTTTTTGCCCAGAATAAAGGACCTCTGTCCATGAAACAGCTCCGTTACCTGATGCTCGCGGCAGCCGTGCCAAGCGTGTGTGCCCAAGCGTTCGAAGTTGATCCGGGTGATTATGAAGCGCTGCCGGTGGGTGCAACGATCGGTGTGGTCTATTACCAGCATTCCACCACCGACAGCGCTTACGCCAACGGCCACAAAGTCAGCTCCGATTTCAACCTGACCTCCAACGTCGGCATCCTGCGGCTGCTGCACGTCTATCAATTGACTGATCGACTGACCCTGGAGCCGCAATTTCTGCTGCCGTTCGGCCGCGTATCGAGCAGCGGCGATGCCTCGGCCCTGGGCAACACCAGCGGCGTCGGCGACCTCACCCTGACGGCGCCGCTCAAGTACCGCTTGAACGAGGCCAACGACATCCTTGGCGCCACCGTTTACCTCACCGCCCCCACTGGCAATTACGACCGCGACGATGCGCTCAACCTTGGCGAGAACCGCTGGAAGGTCGATCTGCAGGCCGCCTACGTCAAACATGTGGGCGAAAAATGGGCTGTAGACCTGGTCGGTGATGCCATCTGGTACAGCGACAACGACGACTTCGGCTCCAGCTCTGCGCGCCGTGAACAGGAGGTTTCCTACGGGGCACAACTGATGGGGCGCTACATCGTCGACCCTGGCACTTCACTGGCAGTTGGCCTCGGTCACACCTGGGGCGGAGAGAACCAGATTGACGGAACGGCGCAGGACGACCGCGCCGAAACCACCAACTTGCGCGTCACCGCGAACAAGTTCTTCACCGCCAAGGACCAGCTGCAGGTGCAACTGGGCCGTGACCTCGCGGTAGAAAACGGCCCCAAGGAAAACTTCCGCCTGAACCTCAGGTACGTGCGGGTCTTTTAACCCAAGGCCCGTTGGCACCAGCAAGCCCCCCAGCAGATTCGGAGCACCAGTACATGATTGATCAACAGGCAACCCCTGAACAGCAACCTTCGTTGTATACCCGCCTCGGCGGCTATGACGCTATCTACCAGTTCGCCGGCGCGGTACTGCGCAAGACCATGGCCCACCCGGCGATCGGTCATATCTGGGCACACATGTCCGAGTCGACCTTCCAGAAGGAACACATCAACTTCGTCGACTTCCTCTCGCAACACTGGGGTGGCAGCGCCAAGTACCGCGGCCGGGACATGGTTACCGCACACCGCGGCATGGGGCTTACCGAGGTTCATTGGCAAGCCACGCTGGATTGCCTGGAGGAGTGCTACAACGACTACAACCTGCCACCGGAACTGCGCAAGGAGGTCAACGACTTCCTGGTCAAGTTCAAACCCGCCGTGATCGGCAGCCCCTCCTACCGCGATGTGGTGTTGGCCAACCCCACGATGGACCCGGCCAAAGGCATGAAAAGCGTCGGCGTAGTGTGGCCCGGACGCACCGATTCGGCTGAGCAGGCAGCCGTGCCCAAGCTGGAGCCGTAAGCCCACCCGGCCACATTCAGGACGCACTCCACTTGGCGCAACGCAGTCCTGCTCAACAAAGCGACTGTCCTGCTCAACCAAGTACCGCTCGCGCGCTGGCGCTAGCTTGTTACCAGGCCCAGCCGCGGCGAGCCTCTCGAACAGTCATTTACCGGCCCCTGCGGCCTGCCACCGGAAACAGGACACCCCATGGCCATCATCCGCCCGACGCTCGAACAGTTGCAGGCCCTCGCCAGCCGCCTGCACATGCAGCTGCCCCCCGAACAAGCCAGCGAATACCTGGCGCTCATGCAGGCAAGCCTCGACGCCTATGACCTGGTCGACGAACTGCCGGACTTCATCCCCTTGGTGCGCTACGAGCGCACTGCGGGTTACCGCCCCTCCGGCCGGGAGAACCCGTTGAACGCCTGGTACTACCGTACCGAGGTGATGGGCGCCAGCACCGGCAAACTGCTCGGCAAAACAGTCGCACTCAAGGACAACATCTCGCTGGCGGGCGTGCCGATGATGAACGGTGCCGCGCCACTGGCCGGTTTTGTACCGTCATTCGATGCCACTGTGGTTACGCGTTTGCTCGACGCCGGGGTGACCATCCTCGGCAAGGCCACTTGCGAGCACTACTGCCTGTCCGGCGCCAGCCACACCTCGGACCCGGCACCCGTGCACAACCCATTGCGCCCTGGTTTCAGCACCGGCGGCTCGTCGTCGGGCAGCGCCGCGCTGGTTGCTGCGGGCGAAGTTGACCTGGCGGTGGGCGGCGATCAGGGCGGTTCAGCGCGTATTCCCGCAGCGTGGTGCGGCATCTATGGCATGAAGCCGACTTTCGGGCTGGTGCCGTATACCGGGGTGATGGCGATCGAGGCCACCTTCGACCATGTCGGTCCGATGACCAGCAACGTGCGCGACAACGCGCTCATGCTCGAGGTCATGGCCGGTACCGACGGCCTTGACCCACGCCAGGGCGTGCCCGAAGTAGATACCTATGGCAACTACCTCGAGCGCGGTGTACGCGGGCTGCGTATCGGCATCCTCCAGCAAGGTTTCCAGCTCGCTAACCTTGATCAGCGCGTTGGCGACAAGGTGCGCAGCGCCATCGCTCGCTTCGAGGCGTTGGGTGCAGTGGTCGAGGAAGTATCGGTTCCCGAGCATACGCTGGCGGGCTCGCTATGGAGCCCGATCGGCTGCGAAGGCCTGACCATGCAGATGATGCACGGCAACGGCGCGGGCTTTAACTGGAAGGGCCTGTACGACGTCGCCTTGCTCGACAAGCAGGCCGGCTGGCGGACCCAGGCCGACGCCCTGTCGCCCTCGCTCAAGCTGTGCATGCTGGTTGGCCAGTTTGGCCTGGAACACTACCACGGCCGTTACTACGCGAAGGCGCAGAACATCGCCCGTTTCGCGCGCGCCGGCTACGACAAGGCGCTGGAGCGCTACGACCTGCTGGTAATGCCAACCGTGCCCATCATCGCCCAGCCGCTGCCAGCGCCAGGTTGCTCGATCACCGAGAGTGTCTCGCGCGCGCTGGAGATGCTCGGCAATACCGCCGCACAAGACATCACCGGTCACCCGGCCATGTCCATCCCTTGCGGCCTGGTCGATGGCCTGCCGGTCGGGCTGATGCTGGTCGGCAAGCACTATGCCGAAGGCACGATCTATCAGGCAGCGGCAGCGTTCGAGGCCGCGGTGGACTGGCGCACGCTGTGACCCAGGCAGCAGGCGCTGCGCCCCTGCAAAAAACAACTGGCACAACAACAGATTTCAACAACCGTGTTGGACGAGAGGAGTAATCCCATGACGGCAACTTCAACCCCTGGTGAGCGGGCACGCGCATTGTTTGCAGTGCTCAAGCGCAAAGACCTCATCCCCGAGGGCTACATCGAACAGCTCACCCAGCTGATGGAACACGGCTGGAGCCCGGAAAACGGCGCGCGCATCGTCGCCAAGGCCTGGGTCGATCCGCAGTTTCGCGAGCTGCTGCTCAAGGACGGTACGGCCGCCTGCGCCCAGTTCGGCTTCACCGGCCCACAAGGCGAATACATCGTCGCCCTGGAAGACACCCCGCAGTTGAAAAACGTGATCGTCTGCAGCCTGTGCTCCTGCACGAACTGGCCGGTGCTGGGCCTGCCGCCTGAGTGGTACAAGGGCTTCGAATTCCGTGCACGGTTGGTCCGGGAGGGGCGCACGGTATTGCGCGAGCTGGGCACCGAGTTGCCCGGCGACATGGTGGTCAAGGTCTGGGACACCAGCGCTGAAAGCCGCTACCTGGTGCTACCGCAACGACCAGCGGGCTCAGAGCATATGAGCGAAGAGCAGTTGCGGCAACTGGTCACCAAGGATGTGCTGATCGGCGTCGCCCTGCCCCGCGTTGGCTGAGCAAGGCCTCCCAACCCCATTCAACTTCCGGAGTGTTCAATATGGATGGCTTTCACGATCTCGGCGGTTTCCAGGGCTTTGGCAAAGTGCCCCACCGCATCAACAGCCTGAGCTACAAGCAGGTGTTCAAGCAGGACTGGGAACACCTGGCCTACAGCCTGATGTTCATCGGCGTCGACCACCTGAACAAGTTCAGCGTCGACGAAATACGACATGCCGTCGAACGCATTGACGTGCGCCAGCACGTCGGCACCGAATACTACGAACGTTATGTGATCGCCACTGCCACGCTGCTGGTCGAAACAGGCGTCATCACCCAGGCCGAACTGGATGAAGCACTCGGCTCGCACTTCAAGCTGGCCAACCCCGCCCATGCGCAAGGGCGTGCTGCAATTATCGGGCGAGCGCCTTTTGAAGTGGGCGATCGGGTCATCGTACGCGATGAATACGTGGCCGGGCATGTGCGCATGCCTGCATACGTGCGCGGCAAGCAAGGCGTAGTGCTGCACCGGACCACTGAACAGTGGCCGTTTCCGGACGCGATTGGCCATGGCGACCAGAGCGCTGCGCATCAACCGACCTACCATGTCGAGTTCCGCGTGCGGGACCTGTGGGGCGATGCCGCAGACGACGGCCTGGTGGTGGTAGACCTGTTCGAAAGCTATCTGGACAGGGTCGAAAGCCCGCGAGTGGTGCGCGCATGAGTGCCGGCGCCCAGGCAGGCCGGCTGCCGGTGACGGTCCTTTCAGGCTTCCTCGGCGCAGGCAAGACCACCCTGCTCAACCACATCCTGCGCAACCGCCAGGGCCTGAAGGTGGCGGTTATCGTCAATGACATGAGCGAGGTCAACATCGATGCCGCCCAGGTCCAGCGCGACGTTGCGCTGTATCGTGGCCAGGATGAATTGATAGAGATGAGCAACGGCTGTATCTGCTGCACCCTGCGCGCCGACCTGCTTGAGCAGATCAGCGCGCTGGCGCGCCAGCAGCGTTTCGATTACCTGTTGATCGAGTCCACCGGGATTTCCGAGCCGATGCCAGTCGCCGAGACCTTTGCCTTTCTCGACGCCAACGGTTTCAGCCTCAGCGAACTGGCGCGGCTGGATACGCTGGTGACGGTGGTCGATGCCAGCCAGTTCATGGCCATGCTCGACTCTCCCGAAACCGTCGCGCGGGCCGACGTCACCACGGATGACAGCAGGCGCCCGCTGGCCGATCTGCTGATCGAGCAGGTCGAGTATGCCAATGTGATTCTGGTCAACAAACGCGACCTGGTCGACGAGGCGCAGTACCAGGCCCTGCAGGCAGTTCTCGCCGGGCTCAATCCAGGCGCACAGATCCTGCCGATGGTGGCCGGCAACGTCGCCCTGTCGAGCATCCTTGGCACCCAGCTGTTCGATTTGCCCAGCCTTGCCGCAGCGCCCGGCTGGATGAAACAGATGGACGCGCACGACACCCCGGCCGGCGAGTCGCAGACCTATGGCGTGACGTCATGGGTCTACCGAGCGCGCGCCCCGTTCCATCCGCAACGCTTGCTTGATTTTCTTGCACGGCCCTGGCGCGACGGCCGTCTTCTGCGCAGCAAAGGTTATTTCTGGCTTGCCAGCCGCCACCGCGAAATCGGCTTGCTGGTACACAGCGGCCAGCGGTTTCAATGGGACTACGTTGGCCATTGGTGGAACTTCATCGACACGTCACAGTGGCCACAGGACAAGTATCGCTTGCAGGGCATCATGGCCAAGTGGGACAGCATCGTCGGCGATTGCCGTCAGGAGCTGGTGTTCATTGGCCAGGACCTGGATACCCAGACACTGCAACGCGAACTCGACCATTGCCTGCTGAGTGTAGAAGAAATCGCCATCGGTCCGTTGGCCTGGGCAAGGTTGCCGGGGGGCAGCGCGTTCGACAACCGGGCCTTGTCAGCCAGCAAGACGCAGTCATTACCGGCTGATGCCATTTTCTAGTTGGAGGTGCGGAGTACGTCTCGCCGAAAGTCGGCAACCGTTTTGCAGTGGCGAGACAACCGGCCCCGTTAACCCCATCAGCTCGACATTGCACTCTGCCTGGCTGTTCATCTATTGGGCATATTTCCTGGCCCCGTAAACACAGATGACAGCACCCAGCGTCACGAGAAGCATCGTCCAGCTGACATGCTCGTGCAGAAGCAACGCTGCCAGCCCAAGCCCCATGAACGGCTGAAAGAGTTGCAGTTGGCCCACAGCCGCAATCCCCCCCTGGACGAGCCCTCGGTACCAGAACACAAACCCGATCAGCATGCTGAACAGTGAAACGTAGACAAAGCTGAACCACGCCGGGGCACTTACCCTGGCAAAGTCATCAGAGGCTGGAAGATTGACCACCGTCAGCAGCAGCATGAACGGCAACGCTACCAGCAACGCCCAGCTGATCACCTGCCAACCACCCAATGTCCGCGAGAGGCGCGCGCCTTCGGCATAGCCCAACCCACAGACCACAACGGCAGCCAACATCAGCAGATCGCCCACCGCCGACGCCTCGCCTCCGTTCATCAACGCATAGCCAGCGACCAACCCGGCACCTGTCAACGAGAACAGCCAGAACAAGGGCCGAGGTCGTTCACCGCCCCGCAGAACCGCAAATCCTGCGGTACACAATGGCAGGAGCCCGACAAAAACAATGGAGTGAGCAGAGCTTATGTGCTGAAGGGCAAATGCTGTCAGTAGCGGGAAACCGATAACAACGCCGAGCGCTGTTACGGCCAAAGGCGACAAATCCCGCCGTTTGGGCCGAGGCTGGCGTAGCACGATCAGAAAAAGCGCGCCCAGCATGGCGGCAATTGTTGCCCGGGCACAGGTGAGGAACGTCGGTTCGAAGTCGGCCACTGCCACTCGGGTTGCCGGCAACGAACCCGCAAAAATGGCGACACCTATGAAACCGTTGATCCACCCGCTTGCTGATTTTTCCATCGTTAAGTCCTCAATAAGCCAAGGCTCAGTACATCACCGACAGGCTCACCCAGACCATGTACAATCCAATACACTTAAACCAAACTGTTATGCATATGACTCCAGCACAGTTGAGGGTGCGATGAAACGGGACGGAACGCGTATTCGAACTGTCATGGGTGAAATCCAGTCGCGGATAGCCTCTCGAACCTACACACCAGGCGCAAGAATTCCCTCGGTGCGTGCGATGGCTCAGACCATGCAGGTGTCGGTTTCTACGGTGCTTGAGGCCTATGAAAGGTTGATGGCTGAGGGTGTACTCAACTCTCGTCCTGGCTCCGGCTTTTACGTAGCCGGGCCAGTGGCGCCCTTGGTACTCACCGAACTCGGCCCAAGGCTTGATCGTGAAGTGGACCCGTTGTGGATCTCGCGCCAGTCTCTTGACACCGCTAGCGATGCGTTGAAACCGGGGTGCGGTTGGCTACCTGCCTCCTGGATGTTCGAAGCCGGCTTGCGCAAAGCGCTTCGAACCGTTGCCCGTTCTGACACGTCGAAACTGACTGAGTACGCCTCGCCACTTGGGCATCTGCCTCTCAGGCAATTCTTGTCACGGAAGCTGAAAGGCATCGGGATCGAAGCCCCTCTTGAACAGATCATGCTGACTGAGTCCGGCACCCACGCCATCGACCTGATCTGCCGTTTTCTACTGGAGCCGGGGGACACAGTGCTGGTCGACGACCCCTGCTATTTCAATTTTCACGCACTGCTGAAAGCGCACAGGGTGAACATCGTAGGGGTCCCCTACACCGCGACGGGCCCGGACATCGATGCTTTCAGCACTGCCCTGCTCGCGCATTCTCCCCGGTTGTACATAACCAATTCAGGCATCCACAACCCGACCGGCGCCAACCTGTCTCCGGTCACGGCACACAGGTTGCTAAAGCTGGCCGACACCTCCAGCCTGGTGATCGTAGAGGACGACATCTTCGGGGATTTCGAGAATGCGCCAGCGCCACGGCTGTCTGCCTTCGATGGCCTCTCTCGTGTCATCCAGATAGGTAGCTTTTCCAAGACCATCTCCGCTTCGATTCGATGCGGCTACATCGCGGCTCGCAGTGACTGGATCGAGAGCCTGGTCGATCTCAAGATTGCGACCACATTCGGGGGTGGCCGCCTGGCCGCGGACATCATCCATCTGGCGATTACCGATAGCGGGTACCGGAAACACATGGAAAGTGTTCGCCTCAGGCTGGCCGAGGCTATGGACAGAACGGTGGCGCGGCTTCGGGCCATTGGTATCAAGCCCTGGATAACCCCCCAGTCAGGCATGTACGTCTGGTGCCAACTCCCTCAGGGCAAGGATGCAGCAACGCTGGCTCGGGCTTGCTTGAATGAAGGTGTAGTACTGGCGCCCGGAAATGCGTTCAGCCAGTCGATGGCTGCGGGTGATTTCCTCCGTTTCAATGTCGCCCAATCGGCTGATGCCAAAATTTACGAAGTGTTGAAACGGGCGCTGAATGCTTAGTCGCGAAACTTCCTGTTTAACCACGTCAACTCATTCCGCCCAATCACGATGAACGCCCTATTTCGAGGAGGCGACGCTGTCGCTTCCTCGAAAAAGAACAAGGCGTTTCAGATAGCGCAATGAGGGCGACATCAGCACAAATCAGGACACCCAGGATTCCACTTCTTCTGCCCCGTACTGGGCTTTCCATTCCTTGAGCAGCTTGTGGTTGCCACCCTTGGTCTCGATGACCTCTCCATTATGCGGGTTCTTGTACTGCTTCACTTGCCGAGCACGGCGTGGGGCTTTCTCTGTAGCCGCAGGAGCTGCGGAACGGCGACTGGCCTGAGGATCCAGGATGTTGATGATATCGCGCAGGCTGTAACCGTATTTGCTTAGCAGGTCACGCAGCTTGGTCTCGAACTCGATCTCTTTCTGAAGCTCACCGCTGCTTTTCATGGCTTCCAGTTCGGCCAACTGGGCCGCCAACTTCTGTTCAAGCTGTCTAAACTCTGCCAAACGCGACATGTGCATACTCCTGAATACGTGGATGCTGTTTAGAGAATCCTAACGCAGTTCAAGTTCAAACCAAAATTAAAATCAGCGGCCAGTCTTTTTCCTTCTTGCTGCTGCTCCCGTCCCCCCATTCTGTGACCGGAAGATCTACCGTCAGCTCGACGATTGGGTACATCTCCTTCTAGGCGCTGTATGAAAAACCTTGATACTTGGTGATGCTGCGTTGAGAACAGCCTCGGAATGCTCAATTACAAACCCGTAGACTCCGCTTACTCGGCTGTTTCGCCTTGCCTGAACTTCGTCTCAAGGTTTTCATACAGACCCTAGAACTCCACCTTCCCCCGCCCCGCCTTGACAGTGCTCCGCCTGGCTTTTCCTTCGAGGCGGCGGGTCTTCGAGCCGAGGGTCGGCTTGGTGGGGCGGCGTTTCTTTTCGGTCTTGCCTGCGGTGATGATCAACTCGGCAAGACGCGCCAATGCGTCAACACGGTTCTGCTCCTGGGTGCGGTACTGCTGGCCCTTGATGATCAATACGCCGTCGCCGGTGATGCGACTGTCACGCAGCGCCAGCAGCCGCGCCTTGTAAAACTCGGGCAACGATGAGGCCGGGATGTCGAAGCGCAGGTGTACGGCGCTGGACACTTTGTTGACATTCTGCCCACCCGCGCCTTGCGCGCGGATGTATGTGAGTTCGATTTCGGCATCTGGCAGATGCACGTTATTGGAGATAGTCAGCATGATAGGGCCCTTGTCATTGCCCATTATCACAGACTGCGCCGCTCCCCCATAGCACAATGCAGGGTTCTTTGAATCAGTGCGTAAGCCGACCCAAGCGAGCCCTCCACTCGTCGGGGCCCTGCACTTCATGCCAGCCAGCGCTAGAACGCGTGCGCTATCAAAGCGTTACGCTCTGTTTTACCGGCAGTTGTACACGAAACGTTGTTCCCACTCCGACCTGGCTTGATACGGTTATCTCCCCACCGTGTTTCTTTACAATGCCATAGGAAAGGGACAGGCCTAGCCCGGTGCCTTGGCCGACGGGCTTGGTGGTGAAAAAAGGATCGAAGATCTTCTTGATGTTCTCCGGTGCTATCCCCGCGCCTGTATCTGCAACTTCGATGCACACCCAGGCGCCTTGATGAGCAGTGCCCAATGTGATGGTGCCCCGCTCGGGGCCCATGGCTTGGGCGGCGTTGAGCACCAGGTTCATTATCACTTGGTTGATCTGCGACGGCAGGCATTCGACAGGGGGTAACGGCTGGTACCGTTTTACCAGGTCGGCTTTATGTTTCAGCTCGCTCGCGACGATGTTAAGCGTGGAGTCAATGCCCTGCTGCAAATCGGCTAATTGCCACTGCTGAGCGCTGTCAACCCGCGAGAAGTCTTTGAGGTCCTTGACGATATGCGCCACTCGACCGATTCCGTCCTTGGACTCCTTGATGAGGATCGGGATGTCTTCCATGAGGAATTCCAGCTCCGTCTGCTCACGAAGCCTTTGCAAGCGCCCAGTGGTTTCGTTTGCGCCGAGCCTCAGTTCGGCCTCGTGATAGGCGTCGAGCATCGCTGCCAGTTGCTGGAAGTACCCTCCCAGAGTGCCCAGGTTTGAGGACACGAAACCGATCGGATTGTTGATCTCGTGCGCCACGCCGGCGGCCATCTGCCCCAACGAGGCGAGCTTCTCCGATTGCACCAGCTGGCTTTCCAGCTGCTTGCGCTCCTCGATCTCCTGCTGCAGCGCCTCGCTGGCTTGTGTCAGTTGCTGGGTACGCCGCTCTACCCGCTGTTCGAGCTGGTGCATTTTCAGCGAGGCTCGTTGGGTCATTTCCCACTTGGTCAGCAAGGTGCTGGCCATTTGCTGGACCTCGATGTTGTCGAACGGTTTTTTCAGGATCAGCAGGCGATCGTGGGCCTGAAGCCGGTCGAGCAACTCATCCCAGGAATAGTCCGAGTAGGCGGTGCAGACGACTACCTGCAACAGCGGGTCCTCTTCCCACAGGTGCTCAATGGTCTGAGCGCCATCCCATCCACCTGGCATTCGCATGTCGACGAAGGCTAACGCGTAGGGCTTGCTGGCCTGCAGCGCACGCTTCAGCAGGCCGAGTCCTTCCTCACCGCCATAGGCTGAATCGAGTTCGAATACCGGTCGTTCGTTCTTGACCTGCTCGCCGAACAACAACCCTTCCATCTCGTCCAGCTCAGAGTTCTGCGATCTGGCCGGGGCAAGGATCTTGCGAAAGTCCTCGTGGATAGTCGGCATGTCATCGATCAGCAGGATCCGGCGATTGATCATGTCACTCATGCAGGCTCCGTCACCGCAATCAGCGGGATCCTCAGGGTAAAGACAGCACCCAAGCCAGGGCCGTCGCTGTGTGCGGTCAGGTGACCATTCATCTCGATGGCGGCCAGGGCGCAACTGTGCAAGCCGAAGCCATGCCCGTCCTTGCGCGTGGTGAAGCCATGGGCAAAGATCTTCTGCAGGTTTTCAGGGGCAATGCCTTCGCCTTCGTCCAACACGCTCATTTCCAGGAAGCCCTCCTCAACGATGCGCGTCCTGAGGATCATCGTCCGCGGGTCGCTGCCGGGGCCGGACATGGCGTACTTGGCGTTGCTGATCAGGTTGATCAGAATCAGCAACAACCGATGCCGGTCGCCCATCACCAGAGGCAGATCTGCGAAGTCGCGCACTACCCTCACTTGATGCCGGGTCAACGCGCCTGCGTTCATGCGCAGCGCGTCCTCGACCAGGTCGTTGACCGACAGCGGCTCTGGCACATTTTTAGCGCCGGCATAGGATTGCTGGGTGGCCACCACTTCCTTGATGTGGTCGATGCTCTTGTTCATTCGTTCCAGCTCGATCGCCATCTCCTTCTGTTCATCGGCGATCGCCTCGGTCAGCTGGTTGAGGTAGCCGGGAAGCAACCGGCCTCTGGGATCCTCGTCGAGAAACCGACCGATGTCAGTGGCATGCTCGCGGAACAGTTGCATGGCTTTGCCCAAACCCTGGGTTTTGCTGCTGCGCAACGTTCGAGCGATGAGATCAGAGGATGTGTTCACGCTGTTGAGCACGTTGCCCACGTTGTGCAACACATTGGTGGCGATCTCCGCCATACCTGCCTGGCGCGCGGCGTTGAACAGCTCGCTCTGAGCGTTCCGGAGCTCCAGGGTGCGTTCCTCGACCCGCTGTTCCAGGACGTCATTGGCGCTTTGTAATGCGTTGTTGACCCGTCTCACCTCGGCGAAGCTGCGCACCAGCAACGCAGCCAGGCAAATGACCGAGAACATCAGCAAGCCTGATAGCCATAACGTGTAGAGATGGTTTTTACGGTTGATCCTTTCAACCTGCTGTTGATCCCTGTCCAGGAGGCTGGTGATCGTATCCAGGCGTTCGTCGACCGGAATCGCCTCGATCTGCTCGAGCAGGCGGTTGACGACAGGTTGCTCGCGCAGGATCAACGCCACGTGATTGCTCAACAGATTGAGGGGCGTCTGGAATTCTTTGGGCAGGTTCTCCGTGTTAACAGCCAAGTTGCCTAACCCCACCTCTATCTCGGCAGCCCTTTCCACAGAGGTAACCTGCGCGAACTCCAGGGCACTTAGCAAGAGGTCATAAGTGTCAGTGACGAATACGTGTACCTCCTGCCGATTCGGGGCCAGCATGGTGTTGATCCGGGCCTGAATACCGTCCTCGGCGGTGGGTAGAAATGCCAACGAATTTCGCAGCAAGGCATTGTGCGACTTGAATTGCTCCACGAGCCGAGCCTTTTCCCCGAACGCAGAAAGAAAACCGTCATGGGCATCGCGCCACTGATCTGAGTCATCGCGCCCTTGCTCGGCTTCCCGGCGGTCGAATCGTGCCCACAGCCGCTTCATCTCCTTGAGAGGGATCACAAGTGGATCGTAGTTATGGGAGACGGCTACCCGGGCCTTGAGCACCTCGTTTTCCCATACTGCATCCTGTTGCTTGAGCTGACGAATGAGATCTCGGGATTCGTTGTAGGTCTGGGTCTGCTCAGACCCGGAATTCAGGTACAAGTACAGCAGCATCGACGCCAGTACAAAGACCAACCCACTGAATAGAATCAGGCTTGTACGCCGAGAAATCACCCTCATGGCTGACCCGCCTTTTCAGCAGTAAGGGTTTTGAGAAACAGCATGATGAGCCTGCGGTCCTCATCGCTTGGGATTCGTCCAAGCTGATACTGGAACATCACGTCGATCGCACGCTCCAGCGTAGGCGCCGAGCCATCGTGGAAATAGGGCGCGGTCATCGCCACATTGCGCAGGCTCGGCACTTTGAACACACCCCGGTCGGCCTCCTCTCCGGTCACGTTGAAGCGGCCCTGATCCGCCTCGGTGGGGTGGCCGCGATCCGCGATGTAGTCGCCGAACACGCCAAATTTCTGGAACATGTTGCCCCCAATATTCACCCCTTGGTGGCAGGCGATGCAGCCATAGTCCTTGAAGCGCTGGTAGCCGTATTTTTCTTCCAAGGTGAGCGCTTCGGTATCGCCCTGCAGGTAACGATCGAAACGTGCACCAGGGGTAAGAAGCGTCCTTTGGTAATCGGCCAACGCGCTGAGGATGTTGTCCTTTGTCACCGCGTCCGGGTAGGCATCCTTGAACGCCTGACGGTAACGCACGTCTGCGGCGATGCGCTGCTCGATCACGCGCCAGTCTCCGCCCATCTCGTGAGCGCTGGTGATCACGGCATTCCCCTGCTCCTCGAGTGACTCGACCCGGCCATTCCAGAATTGTCGGAAATTAAGACTGGCATTGAGTACCGTTGGCGTATTGACCGCAAGCGGCAGGCCATCTGCACCCATGGAGAACGCCCGGCCATCGGCCCCGTACTTGTCCAGGCGGTGACAGCTGGTGCAGGACAGTGTGCCGTTGCGCGACAACCGCGGATCGTTGAACAGCTGGCGGCCCAGCTCGACACGCCCAGGTGCCAGAGTGGGAATCGGAGGCAGCGGCTTGAGCGGCTCGTCCAGCAGCTCGGCCCCGCTGTCCACACTCAGAACGAGTAGCACCCACAGGCTCAGGCAACGTCGCAAGCGCTGCGGGTGAAGAACGGAACGAAAACGACAGGTTGTCTGCGCGAACATCCGGGAGAATCCTTTTCCCTGGGCTTACGGATATACAGAAGGGTGGTGCCATGCCGTCAGGTTAGATGCCTTCCAGACAATTTGCCTGCCACCCGCCACGCCTTGCTCCGACACCTGTCGCGGAAAAATGATCTAGCCTTTGACCTAAGCACTCGTTGAGCTCGAGTGCTCCATCGATCGACCGCGTGAGGCCTGCCATGGAAGTGCAACCGAACCAGAACCCACCCTATCGGCCGACCGTGTTGCTAGTAGACGACGAGGAGTCGATTCTTAACAGTCTACGTCGGCTATTGCGTGGCCAACCCTATGACGTGAAGCTGGCGACCAGCGGCGAACAGGCACTGGCGCAAATGGCCGAGGGCCCGGTAGACCTGGTGATGAGCGATGCGCGTATGCCAGGTATGGACGGCGCCACCTTGTTGGCGCAGGTCAATCAGCATCACCCCTCGACCGTCAGGATCTTGCTGACCGGCTACGCCGACCCGAGCGCAATCATCAAGGCCGTCAATGACGGTCAGATCCACCGTTACATCAGCAAGCCCTGGAACGACGACGAATTGCTACTGACCTTGCGCCAGGCCCTGGAGCACCAGCATTCCGAACGCGAGCGCCAACGCCTGGAGCTGCTGGCACGTCGGCAGAACGCCCAGCTGAAACTACTCAATATCAACCTGGAGAAACGCGTCGCAGCCCGTACCACGGAGCTGCAACAGACCGCTGACATGCTCGATCTGGCCTACGAAGAGCTGAAACACAGCTATGTTACCGGGACCGAGGTGTTCTCGATGCTGGCTAATCTGCGGCTGCCTCCAGCCAAGCAGACCAATCGGCAGATCATCGAACTGGTGCGTTGCTACTGTCGGGCCCACGCCTTGGACGAGGCGATCAGCCGCGATCTGGCCATGGCTGCGGCGCTGTACAACATAGGCAAATTGAGTTGGCCGGATAGCATGATCGTTGCCCCTTCGGACCAGTTGATGCACAGCGACCGCGACCGCTATCGCGACTACCCACGCCAAAGTGAAGCGCTGCTGATGACCCTTGAGCCCATGAAAGATGCCGCGCGCCTGATCCTGCATCACCAGGAGCACTGGGACGGCAGCGGTTTCCCCGACCGGCTCAAGGGTGAAGCTATCCCGTTCGGCGCTCGCTTGCTCAAGCTGGCCGTGGACTTCGTTGAGCTGCAACGGGGTTTGATTCTTGAACGGCAGATGAACAGTGACGAGGCCTTGCTCTACCTGCGCAAGTATGCCGGCCGGTTGTATGACCCGGCGCTCCTAGAGGACTTCGTCCAGGTTTGCGCATCGTTCCACAGCGATCTCACCTTGGTGGACCCTGAAGTCCAGGTGTGTACCACGCGTGACCTGGCGCCGGGAATGGTGCTTGCGCGCAACCTGAACGCCGACAACGGCATGTTGCTGCTTAACGCTGGCAAGGTTTTGAGCGCCGCGCTGGTGGAAAAGCTGGTGGCCTTTGAATCGATGGAGGGTGGTAAGTACTGCATTTTCGTTCGGGTCCCCTCGAACGACCCTATAACGCCTGGAAGATCGGACTTGGCGCCGTGCTGAATGGAGGTGGGGCGCTCATTCAGCCTTGCACCTCCGGGACTGCACGTACAGCACGCCGTCCCCCCGCCACACCGGCGATACGCCCAAGCGCTATGCTTTTTCTGGCAGGAGGGCCGCGCATGTGTGGAAGGTTGAGTCAGTACCGAGGCATACACGACTTTGTCGAAGCCCTGAGCCTGCCAGAAGCCTGGCGGAACAACGTCGGCGACCAGCCACTTGGCCGGTACAACGTCGCGCCGACCACGCCGGTGGCAGTGCTGCGAGTGGATGAAGCAGGCCCGCGGGCGGACCTGGTGAGATGGGGCTGGCGGCCGCATTGGGCGACCGATCGTGCCGCGCCGATCAACGCCAGGGTCGAAAAGGTGGCACACGGCCCCTTCTTCCGGGCGATCTGGCCGCACCGAGGCATAACGCCGATCGACGGCTGGTATGAATGGGTCGATGAAGGCGGACCGAAGAAACAGCCGTACTACATCCGACGCCGGGACGGGCGCCCTTCCCTTTGCGCCTGCATCGGCCAGTTCGCTGGCAGCGAGCATGACGGGTTCGTCATCATTACGGCCGATGCCCAGGGCGGAATGGTAGATGTGCACGACCGCAGGCCAGTGGTTTTGGCCCCAGACCTTGCGCGTGAGTGGATGCAAACCGCGACGCCGGGCGAACAAGCCGAGCAGATGGCTCTCAACCTGGGCGAGCCAGCCGAGGCCTTCGAGTGGTATCGAGTGAGCACAGCCATTGGCAATGTGCGCAACCAAGGCGCCGAACTGATAGAGCCGCTTCAGTGAAGCAGTAGTAGACCATGCCGGCCCTAGTACCGGCAGCGCAACATCATGGACCACTGATGTGCAGGGTTTCAACTCGGGGGGCCGGGTCGACTTGGAACCCGCGCAGCACGATGATTGGTAACACCACCGTCCACAATGGCACTTACGCAAGCGGTTACTGTTGAAATGGCACGACTCGACGAACAGGGAATACCGTTATCAAAGGCTGCACAGATTCGAAGGCGGTCGACCCGCCCGTGGTTGCGGGGGGTCCGATCGCAGACCTCGGCGAACTCACCCGGCAGAACAAGCTCCGCTTTTCTGACTTTCCACGTACTGTTCAGCCATAACCTTCCCTTCGAGAATGGCTTCTGTCGAAGAGGAGAATGGTCGACTCACACGCAGGGTTCGCGCCGTTGCGCCCGGCTTCCCTACCTCGACCAACATCCCTGTGGGAAATTCGACGCTCGACTCCCACAGCACGTAAATCGATGCCTGGTAACCAAGGTAGGAATGCACGTAAAGGTCATGACTGGTGGACTGAAGGGTCATCACTTTCTCCAACTGGGCGCCTCAATGCGCTTTTGATGGAGATACGACTCAAGCGATCTGACGAGCGTTCCGTTTTCCCTGCATTGTTATCCGTGAAGACGCGAGCCTCTGCGCGGGAGTGGTTCAGGCCCTGGTGCTTTGGGCGCAGGAAAAGCCTTGGCGACCCAGTCGTGAGCACGCTCGAGCGCCCAGGCCATCGCCGCAGACAGTTTCTGTCCACGGCAGTCAGGGTGTACCTCTTCGAGCAAGAGCACGCCTTTTTTCCCGTAGATACCCAAGAAAAGTTGAGTGGCGTTTTCAAGTGAGAGTCGGGCTTGGATGTTGATTAAAGTGCCACAGGGTAGGCGCTCATCGTAGTTGCGGGAATGCAACGCAGAATTGGCCCATTCCCAATAGATTTTGCCGCGATTACGCATGGAACGGACCTTGAACTCATGTTCTTGACTGGAGAGACAGAATACACAGCTGTTCCAATGAATCCACTGCTGAAGGTGTGTGTTACATTTTTTTACATCTGCTTTTTTCATTTAACAGCCGTGATCACACCACCACCCACCCCTTCAAGCGCCGCGCGATCAGCGCACGGTCGCTCAAGGAATGTGGCTACGGTGTTCCGCTAGGCGAGCGCCATGAATTACCGGCGGATGGACAACCTGGCCTAGCGGACAGGCAACTTGGAGCATGACGCATCACGTTGCGCAGCCTTGGCGTCGGTATCGGCCTTGGAGTTCCATCGGTTCATTGCATGTGCTCGGATTGCTCATGCGTCGCTGCAAACACTAGATGCTGGTGGAGAGCCCTCAATCGAGAGCAAGATAACCGCACCCAAGCGATGGGCAAGATTTTCCGGCCGTCTTTCGACACAGGAGTGACCATGAAAGAGCACCATTACGCTGTCACCGTAAATTGGATAGGTAACACGGGTGCAGGTACTGCCAGTTACACGGCGTACCAGAGAGACTTCAACGTGGAGGCTCCAGGCAAGGCACCTATCCTTGGCTCTGCCGACCCCGCCTTTCGCGGGAACCCTGAACGCTGGAACCCTGAAGACATGTTGCTGGCCTCGATCTCGGCCTGCCACAAGCTTTGGTATCTTCATCTGTGCGCAGTCAACAACGTGAACGTCCTGGAATATGTCGACTACCCGGTGGGCCGGATGCTTGAAGGGGATGGCCAGCGCAAGGGCCATTTCAAAGACGCTGAGTTAAGACCTCAGGTCATTATCAGCAGCCAGTCAGATCTGGATCTTGCAAGACGCCTGCATGACGATGCTCACCACGAATGTTTTATTGCCAACTCAGTCAACTTCCCTATCAGATGCAGTGCTGTTATCAAGCATCAGGACTAGATGTTTTGAATACAACTGTTTCCTTTGTTTAACAATGGCTTCTAATCGACGCTATCAATAGAAGGGGCGAGGCTCTCTTTCACGAGAGGCCGCTCCTTCGATGGGTGAGCCCCCTCAGGCCGTCCCAAACAGGCTCGCCCATGGTGAGCAGACGGATGTCATACTGATGGTAGGTTTGCCCTCGAGAACCTGGTGGCCAGCGGTGACGCCGACAAAACAAGTCGAATAGATCCGGAAAGTCTTTGATTGCTATGGCCGTGCGCAAAGGCGAGGACGTGCGCAAAGTGCTGCAAAACAGCAGCTCTGTCGCTTACTCCGACAGCGCAAGCGGTGTAAACCTCTCTAAAATCCTGTTCCCTCGCCATGACCCTGTATTCAGGTGCTGTCGTGAGCAGGAGCCAACATCATGCCGCAGCCCAGGGCTGTTCGACTATCTGGCATCGCCAGAAGCCGACGCAGCAATCAAAGATAGCGGCTTGACACCGCTACCCCATGCAGCAAGCTGACTGCGAACGCCGACAGGTCACTGCCGCGTATCTAGCCCTGCGTCAGCAACACCTCGTCTCGCGCGGCCTCATTGCGATGCGCTGAAACCTCGACCAGCACATCGATCTCAGGCTGGCTGCAAGTTTCGGTACAGCCGTGCTGCCTGCGGGGTGATTGGTGAGAAGCTCATCTGGCATCTAATGACCTTGCACAACCTGATCAGGCTGCGTGCCCATACTCGCGAGAAAAACATCGGTATCCCGATTGGTCCGCAGGCAGACCACGCGACAGCCCGGCGGGGCCGTCGCTACGAATCGCTTCATCGCTTCCCGAGACGAGGCTTTCGTCCGCCACATGAACCTGAAAAACTCCGGCAGATTGGCCAGCAACTCCGGGCAGTTGTCCGGCAAGTCAGGCCGGGATCGACCGCGGTTCAACATCGTTCTGAGGAGCACGCGCCAGAATCGAAGCGGAGCCGAGCGATCAATCCATATCACCATGTCAGCGCGGGCCAGCCGGTTGTTCCATGTGGTGGAATGCCCGCCTTCGAAGATCCAGTACTCACGGGCCTCGATCTCATGACAAAGACGCGTCTTCTCGTCCCGGCTACGCTCGACCCACCCTGGCTGCCAATGAATCGTGTCGATGTGCACGACAGGCAAGCCTGTGCGCTCGCCAAGCTTGCGCGCCAGGGTACTTTTCCCAGACCCTGGCTGACCAATGATCATCACCCGTTGCATTCAAGCTCCCTCTTGCCATGCCTGCTGAATTTTGGGCGCGCGATTTTACGGCAATGGGCGACGTGGTCAACTGCAATCGCTCTCATGCTCTGGGCGTTTGTTGCAAGTCGGCAACTGATCACGCCTCAAGTGGTGTAACTCATCGTGGCTCTGGCCACTGAGTTCGTCGTTTGGTTGAGCACGGCCGGCAGCTTGGTTTGAGGATAAGCGCTGACCACCTCGAACGCCTCCAATTGCATGCAGCGTCTTTGCAGGCACCACTCGTCGTTCTGCACGCGAATCGCCGCAGAGAGGAAAAGGGAGCAGTGACCGAAACACCGTTCCCGCCCCCGCCGTCGAGGAATGCGGAGTGCGTGAAACGGATCTCCGATCTCCACAAACAGTGGGTGCCTGTGCTGATTGAATTGGGGATCAAGCGTCGCCCCCATACAACTGCCGTCACACCTATGCGACAATACGCTCAATGTCCGGCCTCAACCCCGCATTTATCGCCCAACAGCTGGGTCACAGCATTCAGATGCTGCTGTCGACGTATGCCCGTTGGCTTAATTCAAGCTCCGACTGGAGCGAGCTGGAAAAACTCAAGATTGGTATCAAATCGGTATCAGCTGAAAGCCCAGCGTCGTAAGTTACTGATAGGTAAGCCCTTTGATCTCCACCGCTAACATCACCATGCAGTTCGGCTCCAAGCCGCTGTTCGAAAACGTTTCCGTCAAATTCAACAACGGCAACCGCTACGGCCTGATCGGCGCCAACGGTTGCGGCAAGTCGACCTTCATGAAAATCCTCGGCGGTGACCTGGAGCCGTCCGCAGGCCAGGTCATGCTCGAGCCGAATACCCGCCTGGGCAAGCTGCGCCAGGACCAGTTCGCCTACGAGGAATTCACCGTGATCGACACGGTGATCATGGGCCACGGCCAGCTGTGGAAAGTCAAAGCCGAGCGTGACCGTATCTACTCGCTGCCGGAAATGACCGAAGAAGACGGCATGGCCGTCGCCGAGCTGGAAACCGAATTCGCCGAAATGGACGGCTACACCGCCGAGTCCCGCGCCGGTGAACTGCTGCTGGGCCTGGGTATTCCGCTGGACCAGCACTTCGGCCCGATGAGCGAAGTGGCTCCGGGCTGGAAGCTGCGTGTCCTGCTGGCCCAGGCGCTGTTCTCGGACCCGGACGTGCTGCTGCTCGACGAACCGACCAACCACCTGGACATCAACACCATCCGCTGGCTGGAAACGATCCTCACGGCGCGTAACAGCACCATGATCATCATTTCCCACGACCGGCACTTCCTCAACAGCGTCTGCACCCACATGGCTGACCTGGATTACGGCGAGCTGCGCCTGTTCCCGGGCAACTATGACGAGTACATGACCGCGGCCACCCAGTCGCGTGAGCAGCTGCTGTCGGACAACGCCAAGAAGAAAGCCCAGATCGCCGAGCTGCAGACCTTCGTCAGCCGCTTCTCGGCCAACGCCTCCAAAGCCAAGCAGGCCACTTCTCGTGCCAAGCAGATCGACAAGATCCAGCTGGCCGAGGTCAAGCCGTCCAGCCGCGTCAGCCCGTTCATTCGTTTCGAACAGGCGAAGAAACTGCACCGCCAGGCCGTGGTCGTCGAGAAAATGGCCAAAGCCTTCGACGACAAGGTGCTGTTCAAGAACTTCGACATCACCGTCGAAGCGGGCGAGCGCGTTGCGATCATCGGCCCCAACGGTATTGGCAAGACCACCCTGCTGCGCACCCTGGTCGGCGAGATGACCCCGGATGCGGGCTCGGTGAAGTGGACCGACAGCGCCGAAGTGGGCTACTACGCCCAGGACCACGCCCACGACTTCGAAGACGACATGAGCCTGTTCGACTGGATGGGCCAGTGGACCTCTGGTGAGCAGGTTATCCGCGGCACCCTGGGGCGCATGCTGTTCTCCAACGACGAAATCCTCAAGTCGGTGAAGGTGATTTCCGGTGGTGAACAAGGTCGCATGCTGTTCGGCAAGCTGATTTTGCAGAAGCCGAACGTGCTGGTGATGGACGAGCCGACCAACCACCTGGACATGGAATCGATCGAAGCGCTGAACCTGGCGCTGGAAAACTACCCGGGTACCCTGCTGTTCGTCAGCCACGACCGCGAGTTCGTGTCGTCGCTGGCCACGCGCATCATCGAGCTGTCGGCCGATGGTGTGGTGGACTTCAGCGGTACCTACGACGACTACCTGCGTAGCCAGGGTGTGCTGGTCTGATTGATGGGACGGCCTGGCCATCTCGGATGGCCGGGCCTCTTCGCGGGCTTGCCCGCTCTCCCAAGGCCCCACCAGCGTCCAATACCTGTGCGGTCCCTGTGGGAGCGGAGTCCATCCCCATCCCACCGACCGGCACGGCCCGACGAATAATTCGTTAGCCTGCTTTCTTTTCCTTCGCGCAACGGCCATGATGGGTCCACGCCCAACCGCCCGCCCGCGAAAGAGCCCATGACCGCGCAACAACCTGCCCCCGCCAGTAACACCCTGCACATCACCCTGCAGATCCTGTCGATCGTTTTCTATACCTTCATTGCCTTCCTCTGCATCGGCCTGCCGATTGCGGTGCTGCCCAGCTATGTGCACGACCAGCTCGGCTTTGGCGCAGTGATCGCCGGTGTAACCATTGGCCTGCAGTACCTGGCCACGCTGCTGAGCCGCCCGTTTGCAGGCAGGGTGGCGGACACCTTGGGAGGGAAACAGGCCATCCGCTTTGGCCTGCTGGGGATTGCCGGTTGCGGGGTGTTGACGTTGCTGTCAGCCTGGACCCTCACCTTGCCGCTGCTGAGCCTGGCACTGCTGCTCGGTGGACGCTTGCTGCTGGGCATCGCCCAAGGGCTGATCGGCGTAGCCACCTTGAGCTGGGGCATCAGCCAGGTCGGCCCCGAACACACTGCCAGGGTGATCTCGTGGAACGGTATCGCCTCCTATGGCGCGATCGCCATCGGTGCGCCAGTTGGCGTTCTGGCCGTGGACGGGCTGGACTTCAGCGTGCTGGGGCCGGCTTTGCTGGTGCTGGCAACCCTTGCCCTGCTGGTGCTTCGAAAGCGCCCCGACGTGGTCGTGGTGCGCGGCGAGCGCCTGCCCTTCTGGTCGGCGTTCGGCCGGGTTGCCCCGTGTGGCCTGGGTTTGACCCTGGCCTCGATCGGCTACGGCACCTTGACCACCTTCGTCACCCTGTATTACCTCGAGCGCGGCTGGGCCGGTGCGGCCTGGTGCCTGAGTGCGTTTGGTGTGTGCTTCATCATTTCGCGGCTGCTGTTCGTCAACGCGGTCAACCGCTTTGGTGGCTACAACGTGGCGGTCGCCTGCATGGCCACCGAAGTGCTGGGCCTGGGCCTTCTGTGGCTGGCGCCCTCGCCGCCCTGGGCGCTGGTTGGCGCCGGGCTGACCGGTTTCGGACTGTCGCTGGTGTACCCGGCATTGGGTGTGGAGGCGATCAAGCAAGTCCCCAGCAGCAGCCGCGGCGCAGGGCTGGGTGCCTATGCTGTGTTCTTCGACATGGCCTTGGCCATTGCAGGCCCGGTGATGGGCGCCGTGGCGGTACACCTGGGGTATGCCTCGATCTTCTGCGTGGCGGCCCTGCTCGCCTTGGCCGGAGTCGGCCTAACGTTGTGGCTGGCGCGGCGCGCCCGTCGCAGCTGAACGCTCAGCCAGCACCTGGCTGAAGAACGCTGCCGTTTCTCGCTGCAGCGAATGATGGATATGCCGGCGGTCGACGCCGTCGGCGTCCTTGCACAGCGCCGGCATTCGCGCGTACTGCTCGGCATCGCAGTGGGCCATGAACACGAAATGCCCGGCACCGGCCAACAGGCGGTAGTCCGGTGTAACCGGCAGTTTGCGGGCCAGGGCCTCGGCATTACGGTCTACGGCCACAAGCTGATCGCTGTCGCCACTGTAGATCAGTGCGGGTACCTGCACACCGGCCAGCGCATGGCGCCCGAACAACAGGCTCAGCGGCGCCATCAACATGACCGCCCCCACTCGCGGGTCGGTCTCAGGCGCCAGTTCGCTACGGTCGGCAATCAGGATGCCGTGGGTCTTGCAGGCGTCTTCGTCATGCGGGCGCTCCAGGCAGTACTGACGCAGACGCTCCAGGTCGGGGCGTGCGCCAGACAGGATCAACGCGGTTTCTCCGCCGGCCGAGTAGCCGATCACACCCACCTTGCCGTCATTCAGATAAGGCCCGACCACTGCATCATCACGCGCTGCGGTGATCGCCGCGCTGACTTGCAGCGGCCGCCCATAAAGATTGCTCAGGGTGCCAAGGCGGCTGTGGTCGCGCACGTTGTCCCCCGGGTGCACCACCGCCACCACCACGAACCCTTGCCGCGCCAGCGACGTGGCCAGGTAATGCAAGGCCAATGGGCTGCCCGTATTGCCGTGAGACAGCACCAGCAATGGGAATCGCCCCATGGCGACGGGCGCCTCTTCGGCCACGTCGACGGGATACCCGTCTATACGGCTGCTACGGGTTTTGCCAACGGCCGGGTAGAACGCCAGCGCTTGCATCGGGCGGCTATCGACCGGGTCGGTCAAGGTCATAAGGTGCAGGCCGGCAACCCACGGCGCGGCCTCGGCGCGGGCCAACAGGCCGCCGAGCAGGACCAGCGCCAACACGCAGCGTGCAAGGGTCATCGGCCAGCGGTTCCTTGCAGGACGAAGGGATAACCCAGCATAAAACCGGCCGGAGTTGTGCCGGATGAAAACTGGATGAAACCGCCGTCATGCAAGCTGCGCCTGCACCCTGTGCATTTGCGCATTGCGTCGAACCCGTGGCATAGATGCAGGTCAACGTTTTCACGTGACCGTTTTCGCGCCTTTGAAGGAGATTCATGCATGAGCAAGCCTGCCTACGTGCCACCCAAAGTCTGGCGCAACGACGCAGCCTCCGGCGGCCAGTTCGCCAGCATCAACCGCCCGGTAGCCGGCCCGACTCACGACAAGGACCTGCCGCTGGGCAAACACCCGCTGCAGCTGTATTCCCTGGCTACGCCCAACGGCGTCAAGGTCACCATTGCCCTTGAAGAGCTGCTTGCCCTGGGCCACGCCGGTGCCGAATACGATGCCTGGCTGATCCGCATCGGCGAGGGTGATCAGTTTTCCAGTGGCTTCGTCCAGGTCAACCCCAACTCGAAGATCCCTGCCCTGCTCGACCGCAGCGTGGAGCCGCCGGTGCGGGTGTTCGAATCAGGTTCGATCCTGCTGTACCTGGCAGAAAAGTTTGGAGCGTTGCTGCCGAAATCGCCGGCGGCGCGCACCGAATGCCTGAACTGGTTGTTCTGGCAGATGGGTGCGGCGCCTTACCTGGGCGGTGGTTTTGGCCACTTCTACGTATATGCACCGGAAAAGTTCGAGTACGCCATCAACCGCTTCACCATGGAGGCCAAGCGTCAGCTGGACGTACTTGATCGTCGCTTGGCCGAAAGCCGTTATCTGGGCGGTGAGGAATACAGTATTGCTGATATTGCCGTGTGGCCGTGGTATGGCCAGCTGGTGCGCGGCAACCTGTATGACGCCGCGCAGTTCCTGGCGGTTGACGAGTACCCTAACGTACAGCGCTGGGCCGAGGATATCGCCCTGCGCCCTGCTGTGCAGCGCGGTACACGCGTGAACCGTACCTGGGGAGATGAACACAGCCAGGTGCCGGAGCGCCATAGCGCCGCCGACCTGGAAGGTTGACGCAGACCGTGTGGGAGCGGCCCTTTGACAACAAAAGGCCGCCCCCATAATGGGCCGGGTGACGCCTGTGAATACCCCCGACAATGCCCCCCTGCATAAAACCATTTGCCCCTGCGCAAACCTGCGTCCGCCAAGCCCTTCTTGTACACTCCTCGCATTAGCCCCCACCTGCACATTTTTTTGGTGAACGCATGATCGAGGTAACCGAGGTTTCCATTGCCGAGCTGCGCGACGCGCTCGAGTCGGGCCGCACGACAGCGGTCGAGCTGGTCAAGGCCTACCTGGCGCGCATCGACGCCTACGATGGCGCTGACACGGCCACTGCCCTTAATGCCGTAGTGGTACGCAACCCGGAGGCGCTGAAAGAAGCCGAGGCCTCCGATGCCCGCCGCGCCAAGGGCCAAGTGCTTAGCCCGCTGGACGGCATCCCCTACACCGCCAAGGACAGCTACCTGGTCAAAGGCTTGACTGCCGCCTCCGGCAGCCCTGCCTTCAAGGACCTGGTCGCCCAGCGCGACGCCTTCACCATCGAGCGCCTGCGCGCCGCCGGTGCCGTGTGCCTGGGCAAGACCAACATGCCGCCCATGGCTAACGGTGGCATGCAGCGCGGCGTCTATGGCCGCGCCGAAAGCCCGTACAACGCCAACTACCTGACCGCGCCCTTCGCCTCGGGCTCGTCCAACGGTGCCGGAACCGCCACCGCCGCCAGCTTCAGCGCCTTTGGCCTGGCCGAAGAAACCTGGTCCAGCGGCCGTGGCCCGGCGTCCAACAACGGCCTGTGCGCCTACACCCCGTCGCGCGGGGTGATTTCGGTGCGTGGCAACTGGCCGCTGACACCGACCATGGACGTGGTGGTGCCCTATGCCCGCACCATGGCCGACCTCCTTGAAATCCTCGACGTGGTGGTAGCCGATGATGCCGACAAGCGCGGCGACCTGTGGCGCCTGCAGCCATGGGTGCCAATCCCCGCTGCCTCGACGGTACGTCCGGCTTCGTACCTTGAACTGGCGGTAGATGCCAGCGCGCTCAAGGGCAAGCGCTTTGGCGTACCACGCATGTATATAAATGCCGATCCCGACGCGGGCACCGCCGAGAAGCCAGGCATCGGTGGGCCGACCGGCCAACGCATCAACACCCGCGCCACGGTGATCGACCTGTGGCAACAAGCACGCCAGGCCCTGGAAGCGGCGGGTGCCGAGGTACTGGAAGTGGACTTCCCGCTGGTGTCCAACTGCGAAGGCGACCGCCCAGGCGCGCCGACCGTGTACAACCGTGGCATCGTCAGCAAAGCATTCCTGCATGATGAACTGTGGGAACTGTCGGGCTGGGCCTTTGACGACTTCCTGCGCGCCAACGATGACCCCAAGCTTAACCGCCTGGCCGATGTCGACGGGCTGAAGATCTTCCCCCACGACCCGGGCACCTTGCCCAACCGTGAAGATGACCTGGCTGCCGGCATGGACGAGTACGTCAACATGGCCAAACGTGGCCTGAAGACCTGGGACCAGATCGAGACCCTGCCCGACGGCCTGCGCGGCCTGGAGCAGACCCGCAAGCTGGACCTGGAAGACTGGATGGACAAGCTGGGCCTGGACGCGGTGCTGTTCCCCACCGTAGCCGACGTTGGCCCGGCCGATGCCGATATCAACCCGGTATCGGCGGACATCGCCTGGAGCAACGGTGTCTGGGTAGCCAACGGCAACCTGGCAATCCGTCACCTGGGCGTGCCGACCGTGACCGTGCCGATGGGCGTGATGGCCGATATCGGTATGCCGGTGGGGCTGACCTTTGCCGGGAAGGCCTATAGCGACAACGCGCTGCTGAGTTTTGCTGCCGCGTTCGAAGCCACCGGCTCGCGCCGGATGATTCCGCCGCGCACGCCGGCGCTCGGCTGAGTCTTACAGGGCCCACAAAAGCAGATCGCGAATTTCAACCATATGTGTAAAAATGCACAAACAGTTGATTTTGCGATCTGCCATGCCTATCACCCCCAGCGAAGAACGCCAACTCACCCTCACCGTGCTCAAGGCCGCCATCCAGGCCCTGGGCAGCGTTGCCGCGCGCAATATGGAAATACTCCTGCACGACCTTGACCACCCCGAACACTCGGTGGTGGCGATCATCAACGGTCATCTTTCCGGCCGCAGCTTAGGCAGCCCGATCCTCGCCGCACCGGAGCAGGACCAGGGTTTCAAGGCACTGATGCAGGCCTCGTCCGACCAGCACGGCAGTGAGCCGGTGGTGCTGCCCGATTACCCCACTACGCTCAAAGGCCGCACGCTACGAAGTGCCACGGCAATCTTCCGTGACAGCAGCGGCCACCCGTTCGCCAGCCTGTGCGTCAACACCGACGTCACCGGCCTGGATGCTGCCATGAACTTTCTCCAGCAGTTGCAGCCGCTGGGGGCCATACCTGCGGTCAACGAACCTGCCGACATGGAGCTGCTGATGAGCGAGATCATCCAGGCCGCCCTGCAGCGCAGCGGCCAGGGGCGGATGAACAAACAGGCCAAGGTCGAGGCCGTGCGCGTCATGCAGGAGCGCGGCCTGTTCATCGTCAAGGGCGGCGTCGAGAAGGCTGCCAGCGCCCTCGGCGTGACGCGCTACACCATTTACAACTACCTCGAGCAACTACGCGGAGCCAGCCAATGACCTTGCACATTCATACCCCCCTGATCGAATCGCGCCCGCTGTCGTTGGCGGCCGGTCGTAATATCTGGCTCAAGCTCGACGCCCTGCAACCCTGCGGTTCGTTCAAACTGCGCGGTGTAGGCCACGCCTGCGAGGTACACCACGCGCGTGGCGCCCGGCACTTTGTGTCCTCGTCAGGTGGCAATGCCGGTTTGGCAGTCGCCTACGCCGGACGCAAGCTGGGGGTGCCGGTGACCGTGGTGGTACCCGAAACCACCACCGAACGGGCCAAGCAGCTGCTGCACCTGGAAGACGCCAAGGTGGTGGTGCACGGCAGTTCATGGCAAGAGGCCAACGCCCTGGCACAGACACTGGTAGGCCCGAACGATGCTTTCATCCACCCGTTCGACGACCCACTGCTGTGGGCCGGGCATGCCAGCCTGGTGGATGAAGTGGCCGAAGCCGGCCTGAAGCCGGACGCGGTGGTGTTGTCAGTCGGCGGGGGCGGCTTGCTCAGTGGCGTGGTAGAGGGGCTCAAGCGCAATGGCTGGGGCGATGTGCCGGTGCTGGCAGTGGAAACCGAGGGCGCGGCGTCGCTGCATGCGGCCATGCAGGCTGGGCATTCGGTGGAGCTGGAGCGCATCGCCTCGGTGGCGACGTCGCTGGGGGCCAAGCGTGTGGCTGATCAGGCGCTGACGTGCGTGCAGCAGCACCCGGTGCACAGCCATCTGGTAAGCGATCGCGCAGCGCTGGAGGCCTGTGAGCGGTTTTTGCTGGACCACCGTGTGCTGGTCGAACCCGCGTGCGGGGCGGCGTTGGCAGTGGCCTATGATGCCAAGGCACTGGGCGCCTTGCGCAATGTACTGGTGGTGGTCTGTGGCGGCGCTACCGCAACACTGGAGCAGATCCGGGCCTGGCTGCATCAGGCAGACTGAAGCTGCCATCTGTCGGGGGTGATTACGACAGTCACATGCACCTGATCTACTAGGCTCGCCGCAACCGAAAAAGCCCTCGCAATAGCGTCAACCCTGACGAAATGCGTATCCCGCCCTTTCGGTCTGCGGCAAGTGAAGGCACAATGCGTGTCCTTTTTTTGGCCGGCCTGGCCGGGGGCCTTTAAATGATCAAGACGCCGTATTACCTCATCGATAAAACCAAGCTGCTCAGCAACATGGAGAAGATCGCCTACGTGCGCGAACACTCCGGAGCCAAGGCGCTGCTCGCCCTCAAGTGCTTCGCCACCTGGTCGGTGTTCGACCTGATGCAGCAGTACATGGACGGTACCACCTCGTCCTCCCTGTTCGAGCTCAAGCTCGGCCGCCAGAAGTTTGCCGGCGAAACCCATGCCTATAGCGTGGCCTGGGCCGACGACGAGGTCGAGGAGATGCTTGAGAACTGCGACAAGATCATCTTCAACTCGATCGGCCAACTGCAACGCTTTGCCGACCAGTCCGAAGGCAAGGTGCGTGGTCTGCGCGTCAACCCGCAGGTCAGCAGCTCCGACTACCTGCTGGCCGACCCGGCCCGCCCGTTCAGCCGCCTGGGCGAATGGGACCCGGCGAAGATCGAGCAGGTGATCGAACAGATCTCCGGTTTCATGTTCCACAACAACTGCGAGAACGGTGACTTCGGCCTGTTCGACAAGATGCTCACGCACATCGAAGAGCGTTTCGGCCACCTGCTGCACAAGGTCGAGTGGGTCAGCCTTGGTGGCGGCATTCACTTCACCGGTGAAGACTATGCAGTAGACGCCTTCTGCGCGCGCCTGAAAGCGTTCTCGGAAAAATACGGCGTGCAGGTTTACCTGGAGCCGGGCGAAGCCGCCATCACCAACAGCGCCTCGCTGGAAGTGACCGTGCTCGACACCCTGTACAACGGCAAGCACCTGGCCGTGGTCGACAGCTCGATCGAAGCGCACCTGCTCGACCTGCTGATCTACCGCCTCAACGCCAAGATGGCCCCCAATGACGGCGAGCATACCTACATGGTCTGCGGCAAGTCATGCCTGGCCGGTGACATCTTCGGCGAGTACCAATTCGACCGTCCGCTGGCCATTGGCGATCGCCTGTCGTTCATCGACACGGCGGGTTACACCATGGTCAAGAAAAACTGGTTCAACGGGCTGAAGATGCCTTCCATCGTGGTCAAGCAGCTCGACGGCAGCGTCGAAGTCGTCCGCGAGTTCGGTTTCGAAGACTACGTTTCCAGCCTGTCGTAAGACCGGCTTTCAAGTAAGGAGCAAAGAGTAAATTGAAGAAGAACGTTCTTATCATTGGTGCAGGAGGTGTCGCCAAGGTGGTGGCCCACAAGTGCGCGCAGCATAACGACGAACTGGGTCGTATCGCCATCGCGTCACGGAACATCTCCAAATGCCAGGCCATCATCGACAGCGTCAAGGCCAAGGGTAGCCTCAAGGTACCCGCCGACATCCAGGCCTTCTCGCTCAATGCCCTCGATGTCGAGGCAACCAAGGCGCTGATCCGCGAAACCGAATCGCAGATCGTGATCAATGTGGGTTCCGCCTTCCTCAACATGTCGGTGCTGCGTGCTTGCATCGATACGGGTGTCGCCTATCTGGACACCGCTATCCACGAAGAGCCGGGCAAGATCTGCGAGACCCCACCGTGGTACGGCAACTACGAGTGGAAACACCTCGAAGAGTGCCAGGCAAAGAACATTACCGCCATTCTCGGCGTCGGTTTCGACCCGGGTGTGGTGAACAGCTACGCCAAGCTGGCGCAGCAGCAGTATTTCGACAGCATTGATTCGATCGATATTCTCGACGTCAATGCCGGTTCGCATGGCAAGTACTTTGCCACCAACTTCGACCCGGAAATCAACTTCCGCGAGTTCACCGGACAAGTGTGGAGCTGGCAGAACAGCCAGTGGACCAGCAATACCATGTTCGAGGTCAAGCGTACCGACGACCTGCCAGTGGTAGGCTCGCAAAACCTGTACCTGACCGGCCACGATGAAGTTCACTCGATTTCGAAGAACCTCAACGTCCCGAACGTGCGCTTCTGGATGAGCTTCGGCGAGCACTACATCAACGTGTTCACGGTTCTGAAGAACCTGGGCCTGCTGAGCGAGCAACCGGTGAAAACCGCCGAAGGCCTGGAAGTGGTACCGCTGAAAGTGGTCAAGGCCGTACTGCCAGACCCGGCCTCGCTGGCCCCTGGCTACACCGGCAAGACCTGTATCGGCGATTTGGTCAAAGGCACCAAGGATGGCCAGCCCCGCGAAGTGTTTATCTACAACGTGGCCGACCACGAAGAAGCCTACGCCGAGACCGACAGCCAGGGCATTTCCTACACCGCCGGGGTACCGCCAGTGGCCGCTGCCCTGCTGGTCGCTCGTGGCGAGTGGGATGCCAAGCGCATGGTCAACGTCGAGGAGCTGCCAGCCGAGCCGTTCCTCAAGGCGCTGGACGTGATGGGCCTGCCGACCCGCGTCAAAGATGAAAAAGGCGATCGTCCTTGGGACGCTGAAGCCTAAGCGACAAACAGAAGGGGTGCCATGCAGCACCCCTTCTGCTTTCCAGGTCCAGGATCGCCACAGGCCTGAAACAAGCACGTAACCTGTGGCAGCGGGCAAGCCCGCGAAGAAGCCGGTGCAAGATCACGCTCTACTTGCGGGCCTCCAGAATCAGGTTGAACGGCGTCTGCGTCGCCCGCCGGAACCTGCTGAACCCTGCCTCCTCGAAGACCGCCCGCAATCGCGCCTCCCCGGCCTGCGCACCCAACCCCAGCCCCACTTCCTGCGACAACGAATTGGGCGTGCAAATAAACGTCGAGGCCGCATAGAACAAGCGCCCGACCGGTGTCAGGTTACCCTCCAGCGAGTCCTCGGCATACGGCTCAACCAGCATGACCGTGCCATCAGCCTTCAAAGCACGGTAGGCATGCCGGGCTGCCCCGACCGGGTCACCCATGTCGTGCAGGCAATCGAAGAAGCACACCAGGTCATGGTCATGCCCCGGGTACTCCTTGGCGCTGGCCTGCTGGAAGCTCACCCGCGCCTCCAGCCCCGCTTCACGTGCACGCGCGTTGGCGGTGACGATCGAAGGCTGATGATAGTCGTACCCCACGAAGGTCGACGCCGGAAACGCCTGCGCCATCACCAGCGTCGAGGCACCATGACCGCAGCCCACATCCGCCACCTTGGCGCCCGCTTGCAGCTTGGCCACCACACCCTCCAGTGCCGGCAGCCAATCCGCTACCAGGAAGGTGCGATACCCCGGCCGGAAAAACCGCTCGGTACCGCTGAACATGCACGGGTGGTGATCGCCCCAGGCCAACCCGCCATCGCCGCGCATGGCGGCTACCAGCTTGTCCTTGTCATGGAACAGCGCCGCCACCACTGCCGCGCCGCCGGCCATGTAAGCCGGGGAGTCCTCCAGCGCCAGGGCCATGGCCTGTTCTTCAGGCAGCACAAAACGGCCCTTGTCATGGACCATGTAGCCCGATGCCGCCTGGGCATTCAACTATTCTCGCACCAGCCGCGGGTGGCAGCCGGTCTTTTCCGCCAGTTGCTCAGGGGTGACCGCCTGGCTGTCGGCCATGGCCCGGTACAGCCCCAGTTCATCGCCGAGAATGACATTGGCCAGCGTCGCCGCCGCGCCCATGTCGCCCACCAGCTTGCCCATGAAATCGTGAAGCCTTGCCTCGTCCATGACCTGCCCTCCTCTGCAAGAAGGCCATCGCCAACGAGGGACATCCGCTCCGAGAAGGCGGTGGTCGGTTCAAGGGTTTTCGTTCGCGGTACAACGCGCTACCGCGAGCTGTCAGTAAGTTTAGATGCTCTGCCTGGGCGACGTGGAATAACGGCCATATGGTCCACGCGCGCATCCTTCAGGTCACAATTCCTAAACAACGATGTGACATTTTTTTTCAGCTTTCCTATCAAGGAGCTGTCAAATGAAGGTCACGGTTTTCGGAACCGGCTATGTCGGCCTGACCCAGGCGGTGTGCCTGGCCCAGGTAGGCCATTCGGTGTTGTGCATGGATGTCGATGCCGATCGGGTGGCCAGCCTGAATGAAGGCCATTGCCCGATCTTCGAGCCCGGCCTTGCGCCGCTGCTGGAGAAGAACCTCGCCTGCGGTCGGCTGCGCTTCACCACTGATGCCGCAGTGGCTGCCAACTATGCCAGGTTGCAGTTCATTGCCGTCGGTACTCCACCGCAAGCCGACGGCAGCGCCGACCTGAAGCACGTTTTCGCCGTGGTCGACAGCATCCTCGAGCACGCTGACGGGCCCAAAGTCATCGTCAACAAGTCAACCGTGCCGGTGGGTACGGTACACCGCATCAAGGCACGCATCGCCCAGGCCGTGGCCGATACCAGCCGCTTCCAGGTGATCAGCAACCCGGAGTTTCTCAAGGAAGGGTCTGCGGTGGATGACTGCATGCGCCCCCAGCGCATCATCATCGGCGGCGCAGAAGCGGCCGAAGTGGAGTTGCTACGCGAGCTTTACCTGCCGTTCAACCGCAACCGCGAAAAGTTCATGGTCATGGACGCGCGCAGTGCCGAGCTGACCAAGTACGCAGCCAATTGCATGCTGGCCACCAAGATCTCCTTCATCAACGAAATCGCCAACCTGGCCGAGCACCTGGGGGCCGATATCGAAATGGTGCGCCGTGGCATCGGCTCGGACCCGCGCATCGGTTACGACTTCATCTACGCTGGCTGCGGTTTTGGCGGCTCGTGCTTCCCCAAAGACCTGCAAGCCTTGCGCCACAGTGCCGAGGCAGAAGGCTTCGAGACGCAGTTGCTGCGCGCAGTAGAGTCGGTCAACGAGCAGCAGAAGGGCCGGCTGTTCAGCAAGATCCAGCGCCACTACCCTGGCGGCCTGCGGGGCAAGGTGTTTGCCCTGTGGGGGTTGTCGTTCAAGCCCAATACCAATGATATCCGCGAAGCTTCCAGCCGGGTCCTGCTGGAAGCACTGTGGGCCGCGGGCGCGCGGGTGCAGGCTCACGACCCTCAGGCCATGGAAGAAATCCGGCGCCACTACGGCCCGCGTGCCGACCTGCAACTGGTGCCCTGCAAGGACGATGCGTTGCGGGGCGCCGATGCCCTGGTGATCGTCACCGAATGGCAGGACTACCGTGTGCTCAACCTGGACGAGGTGCCGCAGCAGCTGGCCGACCGGGTGGTGTTCGATGGCCGCAACCTGTACGAACCCGAGCACATGGCCTCGGCAGGGCTGACTTACTACGGCATCGGACGTGGCAAGATTGCGCCAGCTTGACTGCAATGATTACCGGCTGGCCACTCCCTGGCTGTCAGCCGGCCTTATCGACTCAGGGCGCTGCGGACTGACAGGCGGCTCAAGCTGCAGCACCTCGTTGGTATATGCCCACTCCTTCTCTAGCTGATCCGGGTGGTCGTTCAGGCGGATGCCATAGGACGGGATGATCTGTTTGATCTTGGCCTGCCACTCGGGCGACGCCACCTTGTTCTTGAACACCTTGTTCAACACATCGAGCATGATAGGCGCAGCGGTCGACGCACCGGGAGAGGCCCCCAGCAAGCCGGCGATACTGCCGTCCCTGGACGTCACCACCTCGGTACCGAGCTTGAGCACGCCGCCCAACGCTTCGTCTTTCTTGATGATTTGCACCCGCTGACCCGCCTGCCACAGCCGCCAGTCTTCTTTCTTCGCCTCGGGGAAGTAGGTGCGCAGCGCTTCGAAGCGGTCATCGTCCGATTGCAGCACCTGCCCGATCAGGTACTGCACCAGGTCGAACTCGCGTACCCCTACTCGCACCATCGGCCAGGCATTGTGCACGCTGGTACTGGCGAGCAGGTCAAGCAATGAGCCCTGCTTGAGGAACTTGGTCGAGAAGGTGGCGAACGGCCCAAACAGGATCAGGCGCTTGCCATCAAGTACCCGGGTGTCCAGGTGCGGCACCGACATGGGCGGCGCACCGGTTGCGGCAATGCCATAGGCCTTGGCCATGTGGCGCTGGGCGATAGCCGGGTTGTCAGTGACCAGGAACGAGCCACCGACCGGGAAGCCGCCATAGTCCTTGGCCTCGTCGATACCCGACTTCTGCAGCAGCGGCAGTGCCGCCCCGCCAGCGCCGATGAACAGGAACCGGGCATCGGTGGCTGCCTTGCTGCCATTCTTCAGATTCTTGTACTCGACGTGCCAGGAACCGTCGTCGTTACGGGTGATGTCCTGCACTTCGCTCGACAGCTTGAGATCGAAGTTCGGCCGCGTCTGCAGGTAACCCACATACTGCCGGGTGATCTCGCCAAAGTTGACGTCGGTGCCGATCGGCGTCCAGGTCACGGCCAGCTTCTGGTTGGGATCGCGGCCTTCCATCATCAGCGGGACCCATTTGCGGATCTGCTCGTGGTCTTCGGAGTACTGCATGGGTTTGAACAGGGGGCTGGCCTGCAGGGCCTCGTAGCGTTTTTTAAGGAAACGAATGTTGTCATCGCCCCAGACAAAGCTCATGTGCGGGGTGGTATTGATGAACGAATGCGGATTTTTCAGCACACCCTGCTTGACCTGCCAGGCGAGAAACTGGCGCGTTACCTGGAACGACTCGTTGATTTCAACCGCCTTGCTGATGTCGATCTTGCCGTCTTTTTCCGGGGTGTAGTTCAACTCCGCCAGGGCCGAGTGGCCGGTGCCGGCGTTGTTCCAGCCGTTGGAGCTCTCCTCGGCTACCTTGTCCAGACGCTCGACCATTTCCATCGACCAGCCGGGCTCCAACTCGTTGAGCCACACGGCCAAGGTAGAACTCATGATGCCGCCGCCCACCAGCAGCACATCGACCTTCCTGGTTTCCGCCGCTTGGGCATTGAGCATGCCGATGGCCAAGGCCAGCCCGGCCATCGCCAGTTTTGGCTTGATGGTGATCTTCATAACCTCTCCCGCGCCTCGTTGCTGTCCGTGGTTCAGCCACAAGCTTAGCCGACGCGTTTAGTCGGGTATGACGACGCACAAACACTTGCAATCGGCCACATCTCAAAATACTGTATGAATACTCAGTATCGCAGGTCAGCCACCATGCAACTCATCGCCAAACTCGGCATCCTTGCCGACGCAGCCAAGTACGACGCCTCCTGCGCCAGCAGTGGTGCGCCCAAGCGCAATTCGCGCGGCGCTGACGGCCTGGGCGCTACCAATGGCATGGGTATCTGTCACAGCTACACCCCCGACGGCCGCTGCGTATCACTACTCAAGGTACTGCTGACCAACTTCTGCCTGTATGACTGCCAGTACTGCGTCAACCGCCGCTCCAGCAACGTGCCACGCGCGCGCTTCAGCCCCGAGGAAGTGGTACGCCTGACCCTGGACTTCTACCGGCGCAACTGCATCAGCGGCCTGTTCCTCAGCTCTGGCATCATCCGCTCGGCGGACTACACCATGGAGCAGCTGATCCGTGTGGCCCGGCTGTTGCGCGAAGAACACAGCTTCCGCGGCTACATCCACCTCAAGGCCATCCCCGATGCCGACCCGCTGCTGATCGAAGAGGCCGGGCGCCTGGCCGACCGCCTCAGCGTCAACATCGAACTGCCCACCGACGCCAGCCTCAAGCGCCTGGCGCCGGAAAAGCAAGGGCGCACCATTCGTCAGGCCATGGGCGTGATCCATCAGGGCCAGCAGGCCGTGGCCAACGAGCCCAGGGCGCCGCGCTTTACCCCGGCCGGGCAGAGCACCCAAGTCATCGTCGGCGCCGACAGCACCGACGACAGTACCTTACTGCGCAATGCCGAGTCGCTGTACCAGGGCTACGGGCTCAAGCGCGTGTACTACTCCGCCTTCAGCCCGATCCCCGACAGCCCCGGCAGCGTGCCCCTCGCCGCACCACCGCTGCTGCGCGAACACCGCCTGTATCAAGCCGACTTCCTGCTGCGTGGCTATGGCTACAAGGCTGGCGAGCTGCTGGGCCACAGCGGTAACCTGGCACTGGACATCGACCCCAAGCTGGCCTGGGCGCTGGCCAACCGCGACGTGTTCCCGCTGGACGTGAACCGCGCCGAACCTGCGCTACTGGCGCGTATCCCCGGCATCGGCCTGCGCAGCGTACAGCGCCTGGTCGCCTTGCGCCGGGAGCGGCGCATCCGTTATGACGACCTGATCCAGCTGCGCTGCGTGCTGGACAAGGCACGGCCGTTCATCGTCACCAGTGACTACCGCCCCGCCCAGGCCGAGCTGCGCAGCGGCTTGCTGCGAGCGCGCTTGAGTGAGCCGCCAGCGCCCGTGCAGATGGGGTTATGGGGGTGATCGCACTCGACTGCGACGACCTGTTCGCCACCTGGCGCGACCAGGCCCGGGTGTTGTTGAGCCATGGCATCGACCCGTCGGAAGTCACCTGGTCGCAAGGCCCGATGGCGGACCTGCTGGCCGTGCCGGCTGCGCCGCCTGAAGGGCCTGGCCCTTTCCGGGCCAAAGTCCCGGCCGCACTGCTGAGCCAGTTGGAGCAGGCCTCTCGCTACCGTGGCGAACAGCGCTGGAACCTGCTGTATGAAGTGCTGTGGCGTGTCGCCCATGGCGACCGCACGGCAATGCTGGCCGGTGACCGGCTGGGCAGTGAGCTGCAACGGCGCATCAAGCAGGTAACCCGCGAGGCGCATCACTTGCACGCGTTTGTACGCTTCGTGCCGTTGCCTGAGGAACTGGCTGAGCACTTGCAGCTGGATCTGGTGGCCTATCACGAGCCGGCACACGACATTCTGCACAGCGCCAGCGCCCACTTCGCCGACCGCCTGGGGCGTTTGCGCTGGTTGATTGCCACGCCACAGGATGGCATTCGCTTCGACGGCCAGTCGTTCGACTACCAGCGACAGTGCCCCGAGCCCTGGCGCCAGTGGGCCCGCAACGCCGAAGACCCCGGCGCCGAACTCTGGCGCACCTACTACCGCCATACCTTCAACCCGGCCCGCCTCAACCCGGATGCCTTGCGCCTGCACATGCCAGGGCGGTTCTGGCGGCATTTGCCGGAAGGCATGCTGATACCGCAGCTTGAAGGCCTGGCGCGCCAAGGCAAACAGCGGGACGGCCAAGCCCTTGAGGTGGCCTCGCAAACCGGCAAGACCATCAGCAAGCCTGCGCGCTCGGTGTAGCCGCGGAGCCCGATGCGGCCCCGTCGGGGCACAAGGCCGCAGCTACAGCGAAAACATGATGCTCAGCTGAAGAGCCTGGCCAGGCAGGCCAGCTTCTTCTTGTACGAACGCCGCGCCTCCAGTGCCTGCTCCAGGCTCACCGGCAGGAACCGCGCCTGCTGGTTGGGCTGCATCTGCCCGATCAGGTCTAGGTCGGCACTGATCACCGTGCCGATCATGGCGTAGCCGCCCCCCGACACTGCATCGCGATGCAGGATGATCGGTTCCAACCCTGCCGGCACCTGGATCGATCCGATCGGGTAGCAGCTGTCGACGATATTCGACGGATCCGACCCGGCACCGAACGGCTGCTCGCGCGGCTGGAAACTCAAGGCGCCGCCGCCTTTGTAGCGATAGCCGATACGGTCCGCTTCGGAGCCAACCGTCCAGGCATCGGTGAAGAAACGTTGCGCTGCAGCCTCGGTCAGGCGGTGGAAGTAAAGCCCAGGCACCACCCGCAACACCACCTCGCCCCCCAAGGCCTGACGCAGGGCCATGGGCAAGCTTGCACCGGCACGGGTCTTGCCGCTGGGCACGCCGACCGGCAGCAGGTCGCCCGCCATCAGTTTACGCCCATGAAAGCCACCCAACGCGCCCAGTGCGTAGGTGGACCGGCTACCCAGTACCTCGGGCACATCGATGCCTCCGGCCACTGCCAGGTAGGCCCGGGCGCCCGCTGTTGGAAAGCCGAAACGCAACACTTGCCCGGCCCGTACGGCAAACGCAGTGTCCGGGCGCTGCTCGCGGCCATCGAGCAACGCTGGCATCTGCGCACCGCACACAGCGACCAGTACGTCCTGCTGGAACTCCAGCTCCGGTCCCACCAGCGCGCACTCCAGGCCCGCAGCGCCGGCCGGGTTGCCCACCAGGTGATTGGCTGCGCTCAAGGCGTACTGGTCGAGTGCGCCGGACGGTGGAATGCCCAGGTGGTAGTAACCTTCGCGGCCCAGGTCCTGTACAGAAGTGGCCAAGCCCGGTTTGAGTACCTTGATCATGCCAGCACCTCTTGCAACGATTTGGGGTAACCGACCGGGTCGGCGAGGAAGGCGTCCAGGGAAAACGCCACCGGGCGAATGCGCAGGTCGAAGCAGCCATCCTCTACTTGCGCCACCGCCTGGTCGTAGGTGCGGCGGTCGATAGGCTTGAACTGCACGATGTCCCCCGGGCGGAAGAACACCATATGCTCTTTCAGGTAATTCAAGGTCTGCTGCGGGTCGTAGATCGGTGCCGGGGTGACGCCGAACATCTGGTAGCCCCCGGCCCCGCGCACCGAGTAGATGCAACCAAAGCAGCCGCCATGGCCCAGGGTGAGCTTGGGCGTGTCGGTACGGGGGCGCAGGTACTTGGGCACCTGCAGCTGCCGCTGGCGCTCGACCATCTGGAACATGAACGGCAGGCCGGCGACAAAGCCGACCATCGAAACGAACCATGGCGCGCCACTGTGGGCGGCGATGAAGGCCTCGACATCGGCCAGGCCGTTGATGCGCGCGGCGTACTCCAGGTCAGTGCTGGTCGGGTCCTGGTGGCGATCCCGAAAGCGCATCAGGGTTTCATGGGTCCAGGGGTCGTTGTACAGCACCGGGATCTCGATGATCCGTGTCTGCAGCGAACGCTCGGCCACCGCCTGCGCTTCGGCGCCGCGCACGGCTTCAAGCAGTGCCTCGGGGGCGATACGGTCCGGGTCGAAGCGGACCTGGAACGACGCATTGGCCAGGCACACATCAAGCACGCCATCCAGGGCCATGCGCTCCACCGCACGGGTGACGGCCATACCCTTGAAAAAGGCCTCCAGCGACATGCTTTCGCTGACTTCGGCAAACAGGTGCTCGTCGGCGCCGAAGCTGTAACGGATCGGGGTTGTAGCAAGCGGTTCGGCCATGACAGTTCCTTTTCTTGGAATCTTTATAGAAAGGCAGGCGAAAACAAAATGCACGGGCTCCGGCTTGTCTGTTTGCCGGATGCCTGACAGGCTCAGCGCGGCGCACGCACCCCGATGCCGGCCGCATCCAGTGCCCTGCGCGTGGCCTCGACCAGGTCCAGCGCGCCCGGGGTGTCACTGTGCAGGCAAATGGAATCGAATTCGATCGCCAGGTCCTGGCCTTCGACCGTGCGCACCACGCCTTGGCAGCAAGCACGCAGCACCCGCTCGGCGACGGCTTGGGGCTCGTAGCCACGCACATTGCGGGTAAACACGATCGACCCGCTCAGGTCGTACTCGCGGTCGGCATAGAACTCGCGAATCACCGGCTGCCCCATTTCCTGGGCAATGCGGCAGATCACCGAACCCGGCATGCAGTACAGCAGCAACTCGGGCTCGATCACCCGCAGGTTCTGCACCAGCAACCGCGCCGCTTCTTCATCACGCGCCAAGTGCATGTACAGCGCCCCATGCGGCTTGATGTGCTGCAGGCGCACGCCCTGGGCACGGGCGATTTCACGCAGCGCGCCCAGTTGATAGAGCATGTCGTCCACCAGTTCCTGCGCCGAGGCATTGATGTGCCGGCGGCCAAAGCCGACCAGGTCGCGGAAACCCGGGTGTGCTCCCACCGCAACCCCAAGGGCCTTGGCGCGCTCGACGGTGCGGCGCATCGTACCTGGGTCGCCAGCATGGAAACCGGTAGCGATATTGGCGCTGCTGATGTAGCCCATCAGTTCGTGATCGACGCCGTCGCCAATAGTCCACGGGCCAAAGCCCTCACCCATGTCCGAGTTGAAATCCACTGCTAGCATGACCGCGTCTCCTGGCACTTGTGACTGCATGCAAGCCACGTTAGATTCTCTGCACCCCCTTGGGAAGATCTATAAACAGATGGGGTACCTTCTGAAAAAAAGATACCCCGGGAGCCTACTGTGTCACTCACCCTGCGCCAGGTCCGCTACTTCGTTGCCACCGCTGAAATCGGCCAGATCTCCCAAGCTGCTATCCACCTGAATATCTCCCAGTCGGCAGTGACTACGGCCATCAAGGAGCTGGAAGCGATGCTCGGCGTGCTGTTGTTCCAGCGCTCGGCCCAAGGAATGAGCCTGACCGAAGCCGGCCGGCACTTCTTGAACCGTGCCTACGTCATCCTGCGCAGTGTCGACGATGCGTTGAACAGCCCGCTACCGGACGTGCGTGCCAGTGGCCTGTTGCGCCTGGCGGCGAGTTACACGGTGATCGGCTACTTCCTGCCACACCACTTGCAGCGCCTGGAGCACTGGCATCCGGGCGTGACCCTGGAGCTTTACGAGCAGGAGCGCAGCGCCATCGAGCAAGGCCTGCTGGAGGGGCGTTTCGACATGGCGGTGGTGCTCACCGCCAACCTCACTCACCCCGACATCGTCTCGGAAACCCTGTTCAACTCCGAGCGCCGGCTGTGGCTGCCCGGGCATCACCCACTGTGCGAGCGATCGGCCGTGAGCCTGGCCGAGGTGGCCTGTGAGCCGTTCATCCTGTTGACCGTGGATGAGGCCGAGCAAAGTGCCATGCGCTACTGGGAGCAGGCCGGGCAACGGCCAAGCGTAAGGGTGCGGACCAGCTCGGTGGAGGCCGTGCGCAGCATGGTCGCCAATGGCAGCGGTGTGGCGATCCTGTCGGACCTGGTGCACCGCCCGTGGTCACTGGAGGGCAAGCGCATCGAGACAGTGACCATCAGCGACCCGGTCACACCGATGAGCGTGGGGTTGGCCTGGCACCGGGAACGGGCATTCAGCCCGGCGATGCAGGCGGTGCGCAATTACTTCCATGATGCGTTTCTGGCACCGCAGCAGTTGTCGGCCCGGCGCTGAGCCTGCCTTTGCAGGCCCGGCCTCTTCGCGGGCGCGCCCGCTCCCACAGGTGCAGCGCAAATCTTCAGCGGTATGGGAGCCTGCGGGCAAGCCCGCGAAGAAACCAACACCCATCTCGAGCCGAACGTTCAGGCCACAGCGCCGTCATAACCTGAGCCGGTGCCGACACGCAAAGAGGACGCGAAATGACCCAGCCCGACCCGTCATACGTCAAATGGCTCGAAGATCGTGCCATGCTCAAGGCCTCCCAGGCGCGTGCCAGCCTGTACTCAGGCCAGTCGCGCCTGTGGCAACAACCCTACGCCGAGGCCCAGCCCCGCCGCGCCACCGAAATCGCCTCGGTGTGGCTGACCGTCTACCCCGACGCCATCATCGCGCCCGAGGGTTGCTCGGTGCTCGGTGCCCTGGCCCACGAAGCGTTGTGGAAGCGCCTGTCGGAGATCGGCGTACAGGGCCTGCACACCGGCCCGATCAAACTGTCCGGTGGCATCCGCGGCCGCGAACTCACCCCCAGCGTGGACGGCAACTTCGACCGCATCAGCTTCGACATCGACCCACTGTACGGCAGCGAGCAGGAACTGATCCAGATGAGCCGCATGGCCGCTGCGCACAATGCCGTGACCATCGACGACCTGATCCCCTCGCACACTGGCAAGGGCGCCGACTTCCGCCTGGCCGAGCTCGCCCATGGCCCCTACCCGGGGCTGTACCACATGGTCGAGATCCGCGAAGAAGACTGGACGCTGCTGCCCGAGGTGCCCGCCGGGCGCGATGCGGTCAATCTGCTGCCAGCGCAGTGTGACGAGCTGAAGGCGCGCCATTACATCGTTGGCCAGTTGCAACGGGTAATCTTCTTCGAGCCGGGCGTGAAGGAAACCGACTGGAGCGCTACGCCACCGATCACAGGTGTCGACGGCAAGACCCGCCGCTGGGTGTACCTGCACTACTTCAAGGAGGGTCAGCCCTCACTGAACTGGCTGGACCCTACCTTCGCCGCCCAACAGATGATCATTGGTGACGCGCTGCACGCCCTGGACTGCCTGGGTGCACGCGGCCTGCGCCTGGACGCCAACGGCTTTCTCGGCGTGGAAACCCGCGCCAGCGGCACCGCCTGGTCAGAAAGCCACCCGCTGTCGCTCGTCGGCAACCAGCTGATCGGTGGCATGATCCGCAAGGCCGGCGGTTTCAGCTTCCAGGAGCTGAACCTGACCCTCGATGACATTGCGCAGATGTCCAGGGGTGGTGCCGACCTGTCCTACGATTTCATTACCCGGCCGGCCTACCAGCATGCCCTGCTGACGGGCGACACCGAGTTCCTGCGCCTGATGCTCAAGGAGATGCACGCCTTCGGCATCGACCCGGCCTCGCTGATCCATGCCCTGCAAAACCATGACGAGCTGACCGTGGAGCTGGTGCACTTCTGGACACTGCACGCGCACGACATGTACCTGTACAAGGGCCAGACCCTGCCTGGCAGCATCCTGCGCGAACATATCCGCGAAGAGATCTACGAACGGCTGTCGGGGGAACATGCGCCGTACAACCTGCGCTTCGTGACCAACGGCATTGCCTGCACCACCGCCAGCCTGATCGCTGCTGCACTGGGTATTCGCGACCTCGAACAGATTGGCGTAGCGGATATCGAACTGATCAAGAAGGTGCACCTGCTGCTGGTCATGTACAACGCCATGCAGCCGGGGGTGGTCGCCTTGTCCGGCTGGGACCTGGTCGGTGCCCTGCCCTTGCCCGCCGAAGCGGTGGCCGAACGCATGCTCGATGGCGATACCCGCTGGATTCACCGGGGCGGCTATGACCTCGCCGGGCTTGACCCACAGGCAGAAGCTTCAGTGCGTGGCATGCCGCGTGCCCGGGCGCTGTACGGCAGCCTCGACAGGCAGTTGGACGAGGGTGATTCATTTGCCTGCAAGGTGAAGAAACTGCTGGCTGTGCGCCAGGCTTATGGCATCGCCACCAGCCGTCAGGTGCTGGTACCTGAGGTGAGCAGCCCGGGGCTGCTGGTGATGGTGCATGAGCTGCCAGCCGGCCGCGGTATCCAGATCACTGCGCTGAACTTCGGCCAGGACGCGATTGCCGAGGAACTGCTGTTGACCGGGTTCACACCTGGGCCGGTGGTCGACATGATCAACGAGACGGTCGAAGGCGATTTGACCGAGGACGGGCGCCTGATGGTGAACCTGGACCCGTACGAGGCGCTGTGCCTGCGGATCGTCAACAGCAGCGGGCATGTTTGAATCTGCAGTGGCCCTGCCGTCGGCAAACCGGTTTCGCCCACAAGCACGCCGCCTGCCCCACGCTGGCGCCAGACTCGCAAGCCGGCTTGCCAGCCAGAAGCCGGTCTTGCATTTACTGCGCTACGGGCATAGCGTTCGGAAGTTTTCTTTTCCGTGCCCAGGAGCAACTCCATGTACACCGGCATCGTCCAGGCCGTCCGCCCTCTGCTTGATGTGACCACCTACCCGGGCCACAACCAGTTCACCATCGACCTCACCCCGGAACTACTCGACGAGCTGAAAATCGGTGCCAGCGTCAGTGTCGAAGGTACCTGCCTGTCCGTGACCGAAATCGACGGCAGCCAGGTCAGGTTCGAGGCCATGACCGCTACCCTCGAACGCACCAATCTGAGCAGCTTCAAGCCTGGCCGAAGCGTGAACATCGAACGCTCAGCGAAGATGAACGCCGAAGTCGGCGGCCACCTGATGGCCGGCCACATCGCCACCACCGCCGAGATCGTCGAGCTGTCGATCAAGGAAACCGGCGCCTTCATCAAGTTCCGCATGCCGCCGCAATGGGGCAAGTACGTGTTCCCGCGTGGTTTCATCGGGGTCAATGGCTGCAGCCTGACTGTCGCTGACGTGGAGGACAACGTGATCACCATCAACCTGATCCCGGAAACCCTGCGTCAGACTACCTTCGCCAGCTACCACCCAGGTGAACTGCTCAACATCGAGGTCGACCACCAGACCATGGTGCTGGTCGATGTGGTAGAGCGCACCATCAAAGGTACTCTGGCCCGCGAAAAACTCCTGCCCTGAGGCCTGCACATGCTCCCTAACGCCCTCCCCGCGCGCTCAGCGAGGCGTTTGCGCCTGCAGGTAATGCGTGGTCGCGTCGGCCTCGGCCTGGTCGCCGCCCTCTCGGTGCTTGCCGGCATGACCGATGCCATCGGCTTGCTGGCACTGGGCGATTTCGTGTCGTTCATGAGTGGCAACACCACACGCCTGGCGGTGGCCATCAGTGAAGCTGACCTGGCCCTTGTGCTACGCCTCAGTGGCGCCGTACTGGGCTTCGTTGCGGGCAATGCACTGGGTGTGCTCCTGGCTCGCGGATTGCGCCGTCGAGCCTGGCCGGTGCTGTTGGTGGTTGCCGCACTGCTGGCTTTCGCGGCAGCGTGGCCGTTGCCGGCCACCTTCCCTGCGCTGTTGGCGGCCACGCTGGCCATGGGCATGATCAATGCGGTAGTGGAACAAGTTAATGGCCTGCCCATTGGCCTGACTTATGTTACGGGCGCCCTGTCGCGTTTCGGCCGTGGCCTGGGGCGTTGGCTGCTGGGCGAGCGGCGCAATGGCTGGCGAGTGCAGTTGGTACCTTGGGCCGGGATGTTGCTGGGCGCCGCGCTCGGCGCCTGGTTGCAACAACACCTAGGCCTGCAGGCGCTGGCCGGCAGTTGTGCGCTGGCCTGCGTGCTGGCGCTGGTATCGCGGTTCATCCCGCGGTCCTGGCAGCGTGGCTATATGCCGCGCTGATCATTCGATACGCGGGTGCTGCAATGCCAACTTCTCGCGCTTGGCTTCCAACTCGGCAATCTGCGCATCGATGTCCTCGATCTTCTGCTCGATGTTGTCGTGGTGCTCCTGCAGCAGTTCACGCGCCTCTTCGATATCCGATGCCGCGGGTGCCGCGCCGCGCAGGGGCTTGTTGGCGGTTTCCTTCATGGTCAGGCCGGTGACCAGGCCGACAGCGGCGATCACCATCAGGTAATAGGCAGGCATGTACAGGTTGTTTGTGGTCTCCACCAGCCACGCAGCGAGGGTTGGGGTAAGGCCGGCGATCAGCACCGAGATATTGAAGGCGCTGGCCAGGGCGCTGTAACGGATGTGCGTGGGGAACATGGCCGGCAGCGTCGAGGCCATCACGCCGATGAAGAAGTTCAGCAGCACGGCAATGATCAGCAGGCCGGCGAAAATAAGCCCAAGCACCCCACTGTTGATCAGCATGAATGCCGGTATGGCCAAGGCCAACAGGCCGACACTGCCGACGATGATGAACGGCCGTCGGCCAAACTTGTCGCTGAGCAGACCGATGATCGGCTGCACGAACAGCATGCCGACCATGATCGCGATGATGATCAGCACGCCATGGTCTTCGCTGTAGTGCAGGTTGTGCGACAGGTAGCTGGGCATGTAGGTGAGCAGCATGTAGTAGGTGACGTTGGTGGCAATCACCACGCCGATGCAGGTCACCAGGCTGCGCCAGTGCTGGGTGGCCACCTCCTTGAACGACACCTTGGGCCCGGAGGCCAGGCCTTCACGATCGCCCTGTTCCAGCTTGTCGACGTGCTGCTGGAACGCAGGTGTTTCTTCCAGCGCATGGCGCAGGTAAAGGCCGATGATGCCCAGCGGCAGGGCCAGGAAGAACGGCAGGCGCCAGCCCCATTCGAGGAACTTTTCCTCACCCAGCACCGTGGAAATGAGCACCACCACCCCTGCGCCCAGCACAAAGCCGGCAATCGAACCGAAATCCAGCCAGCTGCCGAGAAAGCCGCGCTTGCGGTCGGGCGCGTACTCGGCAACGAAGATCGAGGCACCGGTGTATTCGCCACCTACCGAAAAGCCCTGGGCCATCTTGGCCAGCAGCAACAGGATCGGCGCCCAGATACCAATGCTTGCATAGGACGGTATCAGGCCGATGGCGAAGGTGCTCAGGGACATGATCACGATGGTCGCGGCAAGGATTTTCTGCCGCCCGAACCTGTCGCCCAAGGCGCCGAAGAACAACCCGCCAAGAGGCCGGATCAGGAACGGCACCGAGAAGGTGGCCAAGGCTGCGATCATTTGCACGCTGGGGTCGGCGTTGGGGAAAAACACCTTGCCCAAGGCATAAGCGACGAAGCCATATACGCCAAAGTCGAACCACTCCATGGCGTTGCCCAGCGCGGCGGCCGTGATCGCCTTCTTCATCTTGGCGTCGTCGACGATGGTGATGTCCTTCAGGCCGATTGGCTGGACGCTTTTCTTGCGAGGTTTCATACCCGTATCCCTGTCGATGAATGCTCTAAGGGATCAGATACAACAGGACACTAAATAATTCAGCGCTTACTGTTTTTTTGTGCGTTTGCGGCACCACCCAACGGCGCCCAGAGAAAAGCCGCTGCAATGGCAGCGGCTTTCATGACCAAGGCCTGGCTTCAGATACCTTCGCGCGCCAGGTCCATGGCGAAGTAGGTCAGGATCAGGTCGGCACCGGCACGCTTGATTGCGCCAATGCTTTCGCGCACCACCCGGCCTTCGTCGATGGCACCGGCCAGCCCGCCGAACTTGATCATCGCATACTCGCCACTCACCTGGTACGCCGCCAGTGGCAGGCGCGACGCGGCGCGGATGTCGGCGATCACATCAAGGTAGGCACCGGCCGGCTTGACCATCAGCACGTCCGCCCCTTCCTGCTCGTCGAGCAGCGACTCGCGCACCGCTTCGCGGCGGTTCATCGGGTTCATCTGGTAGCTTTTGCGGTCACCCTTCAGTGCGGTGCCGCCGGCCTCACGGAACGGGCCATACAACGACGAGGCGAACTTGGTCGAGTAGGCCATGATCGCGGTGTCGTGGAAGCCGGCACCGTCCAGGGCACTGCGGATAGCCTGCACCTGGCCGTCCATCGCCGCCGAGGGGGCAATGAAGTCGGCACCGGCAGCAGCGGCGATGACTGCCTGCTTGCCCAGGTTGGCCAGGGTGGCATCGTTGTCCACGCCATGGTCATGCAGCACGCCGCAGTGGCCGTGGCTGGTGTATTCGCAGAAGCAGGTGTCGGACATCACCACCATTTCCGGCACGGTGTCCTTGCAGATACGCGACATGCGCGCAACCAGGCCGTTTTCGTTCCAGGTGTCGCTGCCATCGGCATCCAGGTGGTGCGATACGCCAAAGGTCATCACCGACTTGATACCGGCGCGGGCATAGCGCTCGATTTCCTGGGCCAACAGCTTCTCGGGGATACGGTTGACACCGGGCATGCTGGTGATCGGCACGAAATCATCGATGCCCTCTTCGACGAAGATCGGCAGGATCAGGTCTTCAAGGCGGAACTCGGTTTCCTGGAAGATCGTGCGCAGGGACTCGTTCTGGCGCAGGCGGCGGGGACGAACGGACGGGAATTGGTTGGACATGACAGCTCCAGGGAATTTGAACGGCGTATACCTTATGCCTGTCGCGCGCCAGTGAAAAGGCTAAATGACGAGATTGTGTCTTGCGTCAATGGCAACGGCCGGGGTTTGCCTGTGTTGGCCTCTTCGCGGGCAAAACCGCGCCCACGAATCCCGTAGCTGCGGGTTTACCCGAGAAGAGGCCGGTACAGGAATAAATTACTGCAGCCAGGGCGGCGTCACCTCCTCTGCCTTGGCCGGCCCATGCTCAGCCTCGGCGCGTGCTGCACGGCGGCGAGCGTCGTCCATCCGGGCGGCGTCGATCTCGCGCATCACCCCGGTTACGTCAGCTTCATGTTCGTCATCCTCGAATACCCCGGTCAACGGGCTGTCGGGCAGCAACTCGCCGGCCTCGTACAACGCCCACATCTCCTGCGCATAGCGGGTGCTTTTCAGCTCCGGGGCAAAGCGCCCGAAATAATGGGCCATGTTGTCCACATCGCGCTGCAGCATGCTGAAGGCATGGTTGTTGGCGGCTGCGTCCACTGCCTGCGGCAGATCGATGATCACCGGCCCGTCCGGGCCGAGCAGCACGTTGAACTCGGACAGGTCGCCATGCACCATTCCGGCGCACAGCATCAGCACGACCTGGCGAATGACGAAGGTGTGGAACGCGCGGGCATCCTCCGCTTCGAGGTGAACGTCGTTCAGCCTCGGGGCCGCATCGCCATCGGCATCGGTCACCAGCTCCATCAGGAGCACGCCGTCCTGGAAATCGTAAGGCTTGGGCACCCTCACACCTGCGGCGGCCAAACGGAACAGCGCTGCCACTTCGGCGTTCTGCCAGGCATCTTCGGCTTCTTTGCGGCCGTACTTGCTGCCCTTGGCCATGGCCCGGGCCTGACGGCTGTTGCGTACCTTGCGGCCCTCCTGGTATTCGGCGGCCTGGCGGAAACTGCGCTTGTTGGCTTCTTTATAGACCTTGGCGCAGCGTACCTCGCTGCCACAGCGCACCACGTACACAGCGGCTTCCTTGCCACTCATCAACGGCCGTAGTACTTCGTCGACAAGGCCGTCTTCGATCAACGGTTCGATTCTTTTAGGTGTCTTCATCAGGCTGCGTTCAGGGTCCTGGCTTTGTTGGCGGACATCCTCTCACAGCCTGATGCGACTTGCTCGTCTGTCTTCAGGCCGGACGAATCAGGCGCCCTGCCCTACCCCAGCAACTGCCCCGCCGCGCGCCCGGCGCCGGGTCACCAGCACCCCCGAGCACACCACCAACACCGCCAGCACCATCGTCGAGACCACTTCCAGGCGATGATCCGGGCGGAACAGCATCAATACCAGTACGCCGCTGATGAACAGGATCACGCCCCAGGTCAGCCACGGGAACAGCCACATGCGGTAACCCAGTGTCTTGCCCTGTGCCGTCAGGCGCTGGCGCAGGCGCAGCTGGGAAATGGCGATGACCAGATATACCAGCAAGGCAATGGCACCGGAGCTTGCCATGAGGAAGCCAAACACCTGAGCCGGCACCAGGTAGTTGGCGATCACCGCCAGGAAGGCAGCCCCCGTCGACAACAAGACTGCCACCACGGGTGTACCACTGCGGCTGGTTATCTGGGCACAGGCCGGGGCATCACCACGGCGGCTAAGCGAATAGACCATGCGCGAGGCGGTGTACAGCGACGAGTTGAGGCAGCTGGTCACCGACGTCAGCACCACGAAGTCGATGATGGCCTTGGCATTTGGCACGCCGAGGGTGTCCAGCACCGTGACATAAGAGCCTTCGGTCGCCAGGCGTGGGTCGGTCCATGGTACGAGTGCGATGACGATGAAGATCGACAGGATGTAGAACAGCGTTATCCGCCAGATCACCGAATTGGTGGCCTTGGAAATATGCTTGCCCGCCTCGTCGGATTCAGCCGCAGCGATGGTCACCACCTCGGCCCCGAGGAACGAGAACATGGTGATCAGCATCGCGCTCAGCACCGCACCGAAGCCGTTGGGCATGAAGCCCCCCGTATCCCACAAGCGCGAAACGCCGCTGACGCCAGACCCCGGCAACAGGCCGAAAATGGCGCAAACACCCAGGGCGATGAAGCTGACGATGGCCACCACCTTGACCAGTGCCAGCCAGAACTCGAACTCACCGTAATTCTTCACGCTGAACAGGTTGGTGGCCGTCAGCAGCAACGTGATCACCAACGACAATACCCAGATCTCCATCTGCGGGACCCAGGAGTTGATGATGGTAGCGGCGATATTGGCCTCGATCGGAATGATCAGCACCCAGAACCACCAGTACAGCCAACCGATGGTGTAACCGGCCCATTTGCCGATGGCGAGGTCAGCGTAGGTTGAAAACGAGCCGGTGTCCGGGGAGGCAACCGCCATTTCGGCCAGCATGCGCATCACCAGCACCACCAGGCCGCCCGCCAGGATATAGGCCAGGATGGTGGCCGGCCCCGCTTCGGCGATGGCGCGGCCAGAGCCGACAAACAGCCCGGCGCCGATCACGCCGGCAATGGACAGCATGGTGACATGCCGTGATTTCAATCCATGACTCAAATTGTTCTTGTGGGTTTGCATGGCGCTACCTTGTTGTTTTTGTCATGCCCACGCAGGGGCCGCCGGCTGCACGTCACCGACGCAGGCGCGAAAAAGCCCGCCCTGCCCTGAATGGTGAGCAGGGCAGTACGGGTTGAGTAAAACGAAACCGCAGGAGGTGTTACCGGGGTGTCAGCTGGCAGCCCTCTGGTTGGCCGACAGGTCGGCCTTGGGGAAGCTGCCGCCCTGCAGGCCGACCTGTTCGCACACCTTCTCGACGATGTAGGCGCCGATCGGGATGGCCGAGGTAGCGGCTGGCGACGGTGCGTTGCATACGTTGACACTGCGCGCGGTGTTGACGAACAGGAAATCGTCGATCAGCTTGCCGTCGCGCGACACCGCCTGGGCACGCACGCCGGCCGGGTAAGGCGTGAGGTCGGCTTTGGTAATGCTCGGGCAGTACTTCTGCACCTGCTTGAGGTACCCGCCCTTGAACAGCGAGTTCTTCATCTCGATCAGGCCCGGGCGGAAGTTCTTCGCCAGCACCTTGAGGATGCCGGGCGTGGTCAGGGTCTGGAACAGGTCGCTGGGGCTGACATCGGTCTTGCGGTAGCCCTCGCGCTTCATCGCCAGCACAGCGTTGGGGCCTACGGTGACGGTGCCATCGATCATGCGGGTCAGGTGCACCCCCAGGAAGGGCATCGACGGGTCGGGAATCGGGTAGATCAGGTGGTTGACGATCTGATTGTGCTGCTTGGGCAGCAGGTAGTATTCGCCACGGAACGGGCAGATCACGAATTCGGTACGCAGCCCGAGCATGCTCACCACGCGGTCGGCCATCAGCCCCGAGCAGGTCACCAGGAAACGGCTGCGCAACTCATCACGCTGAGTGCGCACGATCACTTCACTTGCCTGTTCCTGCAGGCCGACCACTTCTGCGCCATAGCGGATTTCGCCACCGGCACGCTGGAACTCTGCGGCCATCGCAGCAGTGACCTGGGCGTAATTGACGATGCCGCTGGACGGCACGAAGATGCCCCCCATACCGACGATGTTGGGCTCACGCTCGCGCAACTCGTCAGCCGACAGCCAGTAGCGTTCCAGGCCATTGGCCGCCGTACGCTCCCACAGCGCTTTCATGCGCTGCATTTCCAGATCGTTGGTGGCTACCAGCAGCTTGCCGCACTCATCGAAGCGAATGCCGTGCTGGGTGCAGAAGGCTTTGGTCGCCTTGTTGCCTTCCAGGCAGAAGCGCGCCTTGAGGCTTCCGGGGGTGTAATACACGCCGGCGTGGATCACGCCACTGTTATGGCCGGTCTGATGGCGGGCCGGGCCAGACTCTTTCTCCAGCAGGAGCATCTTCGCGTCCGGGTAGACCTTGATCAGGTGCATGGCCGTGGACATGCCCACAATCCCGCCGCCAATAATGATGAAATCGTACACAGCCTTACCTCACACGCAGGCATTGCCTGGCAGGCTCACCAAAGCCCGCACGGGGCCTGGTGGCATTGTTTTGTGCAAAAACGCGTGGGCGGGCGCCCGCCCCGCGCCCTGTCATTATTGCCCGCGCTGGTACAGCGGCTTGGGGAAGGCGACGTAACCACGCTGGCGCATCAGTTCGCGGCGCAGGCCCTCGTGCGGGGTAAAGCGATCGCGGCCATGCAGCCAGAACAGGTTGTTGATCAGCAGGAAACTGCCTACGCCAACCGGTACCGAGACCTTCTTGCCGCTGCCTTCCAGCGACTCGGACAAGGCGTTCAGCCAGATACCTTCCTCGTAGTTTTCCGGCTGCACGAACTGGTCAATGTAGCGCATGGTCGGCCGGCCTTCGGCATCGGTGTCGAATACCGAATGGAACACATCTTCGGCAACCTTTTTGCTCGGCGGTGCGGTCCAGCGCATTTCGCGACGGGCCATCGGGTGACGGAAGAACGCCTCGCACTGTTCCCAGTCGTCCAGGTGCAGCAGCAGCGAGTTGCCGCCTTCCATGTTCTTTTCGTCGATCTTCAGCATCAGCACGTAGTCGGTGATCTGGTTCACGAACGTGCCGTCGTTGTGCAGCTCCATGACCCGGTGCGGCTGGCGCAGGTAACTGTCGGAGTTGTCGCTGTTGACCACCACGAAGCGCGCATAGAACTGACCACTCATGGCGTCATAGTTGGAACGGCCGATCAGGTGAGCGCAGGCCGTGGTGAACTTGACCATGTCTTCGGCCTGGCTCACATCATCCAGGCCAATCGGGGTGATCAGCATGCCGCCTGTGGCGCGGTCGAGGATGGTGTTAAGCAGCACCGGGCGCAGCGTGCCCTGGCACAGCTCGTCAAGGATTTCGCCTACACGAAAACGCAGGAACGACTTGTACTCCAATGCCTGCACCGGCCATTGGGCAACGGCCTGCACGAACGCTTCAACGGTTTCCCGGGCAAAGGTCAGTTCAAGCAGGCGCGGCGACTGTTTCGAGGGGGCGATGGTGTAGCCCTGCGGTTCGAGCGGCAGTGGCATGACAAGTTCGTCGATCTGCGTAAAGGCGTTCATGGCAGTGTCCTGGCTAAAAAGTAGGTGGCGCCGTCCGGTCATGACCTGGATCAGTGCGGGCGAGGTAAAAATATCGCCACTAACCAAAAATGTCTACATTTTTATGTTTCAGCGACACTATTTGCGTTTGTCCATTGTTTTTCGTCTACAGAGGGTTTCGGTATGATCGGCAAAACGTTTTGAGGAACAGGATCTTGGAAGCGCTCGCCCCCCGACAAAACTCAGCATTCAGCGGGTATGAGAGGCTCAAGAAGGACATCATCCGCGGGGTGTTCAAGCCCGGTGAAAAGCTGTTGATGAGCACCCTCAAGGAACGCTACGACCTGGGTGTGGGCCCGCTGCGCGAAGCGCTGTCGCAACTGGTGGCCGAGCACCTGGTCAACGCGATCAGCCAGAAAGGCTACCGGGTAGCGCCCATGTCGCTGGATGAGATGAACGACATCTACGACGCCCGCGCCAACCTGGAAGCGATGATCATTGCCTTGGCCATCGAGCGCGGCGATGACGCCTGGGAGGCGTCGGTGCTGGCCCACTCGCATACCTTGGCCAAGGTGGTGGAAGTGAAAACCCGCGAGCAGCGGTTGGATGTGTGGGACGAGCGGCACAAGGCGTTCCATACTGCCATTGCCTCGGGCTGCGGCTCCAAGCACCTGCTGCAGGCACGCACCTACCTGTTCGACCAGGCCGAGCGCTATCGCCACCTGTGGCTGACGCAGACGGTGTTTTCCGAAGAGGCGCTGGCGCTCAAGCGCCAGGAGCATGCGGCACTGGTCGAGGTGATCCTCGCCCGGGATGCCAAAACTGCCAGCGCCATGATGCGCTCGCACCTGATGACACCGGTACCGATCATTGCGCAGATCATGCACGCCGAAGGCATCGGTGCCCGCTAGATGAATTTTTCTTAAATCGCCGGTTGTCTATTCTTTGGCACAATCAGATCTCAATTAGATGCCCAGGAACCAGCATGCCTCGCGTACTGACCATCGAAGACGACGCCGTCACCGGCCAGGAAATCGTCGCCGAACTGACCAGCCACGGTCTGGAAGTGGATTGGGCCGACAATGGCCGTGAAGGCCTGGCCAAAGCCATTGCGGGCGGCTACGACCTGATCACCCTGGACCGCATGCTGCCCGAGGTCGACGGCCTGACCATCGTCACCACCCTGCGCAACCTCAAGATCGCTACGCCGATCCTGATGATCAGCGCCCTCTCCGACGTCGATGAGCGGGTGCGCGGCCTGCGTGCAGGCGGGGACGACTACCTGACCAAGCCGTTCGCCTCCGACGAAATGGCCGCGCGAGTCGAGGTATTGCTGCGCCGTAACAGCGTACCCACGACCCAGACCCGCTTGCAGGTTGCCGATCTGCAGCTGGACCTGATCAGCCACGAGGCGCGCCGCGGTGACAACACCCTCAATCTGTTGCCCACCGAGTACAAGCTGCTGGAGTACCTGATGCGCCACAGCGGCCAAGTGATCACGCGGATGATGATTTTCGAGGAGGTCTGGGGCTATCACTTCGACCCGGGCACCAACCTGATCGACGTGCACATCGGCCGCCTGCGCAAGAAGATCGACTCACCCGGCCAGTCGCCGCTGATCCGTACGGTACGGGGCTCCGGCTATGCCATTGCTGAACCCGTCTAAAGGCTGGAGTTCTTCTACCAGCCGCCTGTTAGCGCTTTACAGCTTTCTGTTCGTGGCCTGGAGCAGCATCCTCATGGGGGTGCTGTATTTCGAGGTCTCCAGCTACCTGAACAAACTTACCCGTCACTCCATGCTGCAGCGCCAGCACCTGTTCGCCCACATGAGCGGCAAGCAACTGGACGACGCCCTGATCGCCAGCCAGGCTTTCGAGGAGCGCAGCTTTGACGCCTACGGCCTGTTCGATAGCCAGCTCAACCCGATTGGCGGTACCGTGCGAGCCCTGCCCCCAGAGCTCAAACTGGACGGCAAGATCCATGAGCTGGAACGCTGCCTGGATGCCGACGACCCACGCGTGCCCCGCGACAGCTGCGACGCGGTGGCAATCAAGGTACAGGATGGCCGGTGGCTGGTGCTGGTGCGTGACAATGGCTCGCTGTTCGTGGTTACCCGGATCATCCTGCACGCCCTGCTCTGGGGCATCTCGCTGACCCTGATCCCGGGTTTTGCCGGTTGGTACCTGCTACGGCGCAGGCCGCTCAAGCGTATACGGGCGATCCAGGCCCAGGCCGAACTGATCGTCGCCGGCGACCTGACCCACCGCCTGCCACTGTCGGCCCGCCGCGACGAGCTGGACATGCTTGCGGCGATCGTCAATGCCATGCTCGACCGTATCGAACGGCTGATGCATGAGGTCAAGGGTGTATGCGACAACATTGCCCATGACCTGCGCACACCGCTGACCCGCCTGCGCGCCCAGCTGTACCGTATTCGCCAGCAAAGCGACGTGGATTCTGCGCAAGCCGAAGCGCTGGACCAGGCCATTGGCGAAACCGACACCTTGATGGCGCGCTTTCGCGGGTTATTGCGCATCAGCGAGCTGGAAGACCGTCAGCGCCGTGCCGGCTTCGTCCAGCTTGTCCCGCATGAACTGGTGGTAGAACTGCACGATTTTTACCTGCCATTGGCCGAGGATGGCGGCATTCAACTGCAATTGCACCAACCTGCGCAGCTACCGGCGTTGCACGGCGACCGCGAACTGCTGTTCGAGGCCTTGGCGAATCTGGTGGGCAACGCGATCAAGTTCACGCCCGAGGGTGGTCGGGTGCGCATCACCGCCACGCAGGATGACAACGGCGTGCACTTGGCGATTGAGGATAGCGGGCCTGGTATTCCCGAAGAAGAGCGAACGGCCGTACTGAAACGGTTCTATCGCAGCGATGAAGGCCACCGCCATGCCGGCTTCGGGCTGGGGTTGTCGATCGTGGCGGCAATCGTCGACCTGCATGGGTTCGGGCTGGAGATTGGCGAAAGCGAATTGGGTGGGGCCAGGCTGGTATTGCACTGCCCGCTTGCGGATCTAGGCAAGTAAAAGCTGGGGCCGCTTTGCGGCCCTTCGCAGGCACGCCCGCTCCCACAAGTTGGCGCGACATTTCAAGTGTGCGCTATCCCTGTGGGAGCGGGCGTGCCCGCGAAGGGCTGCACCGCAGCCCCAGTTACTTCAGTCAGCCAGACGCCAGGTAGTCGTGCCCTTGCTGTCTTCCAGCACCACCCCCATGGCAGTCAGCTGGTCGCGAATGCGGTCGGACTCGGCCCAGTTCTTGTCCGCACGCGCCTGCAGGCGTGCCTGGATCAAGCCCTCGACTTCAGCCGCATCGACCTTGCCTTCGGCACCGGCACGCAGGAAGTCATCGGCCTCCAGTTGCAGCACTCCCAGCACATCACCCAGCTCGCGCAGTCGACCGGCCAGGCCAGCAGCAGCCTCCACGTCGCTGTCGCGCAGGCGGTTGATCTCGCGCACCAGATCGAACAGAACGGCACAGGCTTCGGGGGTGCCGAAGTCGTCGTTCATCGCCACGCTGAAGCGCTCGACAAACGCTTCGCCACCCTTGGCCGCCACCCGTGGCAGGCCGCGCAGCGCGTGGTAGAAGCGCTCCAGCGCGCCCTTGGCGTCACGCAGGCTGTCTTCCGAGTAGTTGATCGCGCTGCGGTAGTGGCTGGCCACCAGCAGGTAGCGCACCACCTCCGGGTGGTACTTCTCGAGCACGTCGCGGATGGTGAAGAAGTTGTTCAACGACTTGGACATCTTCTCGCCGTTGATACGGATCATGCCGCAATGCATCCAGGCGTTGGCGTACTGCTTGCCAGTGGCCGCCTCGCTCTGGGCAATCTCGTTCTCGTGGTGCGGGAACTCCAGGTCGCTGCCGCCACCGTGAATGTCGAAGCTCTCGCCCAGGCAGCAGGTGGACATCACCGAGCATTCGATGTGCCAGCCCGGGCGACCCGGGCCCCATGGCGATTCCCAGCTCGGCTCGCCCGGCTTGACGCCCTTCCACAGTACGAAGTCGAGCGGGTCCTGCTTGGCTTCGTCGACCTCGATGCGTGCACCGATACGCAGGTCTTCAATCTTCTTGCGCGACAGCTTGCCGTAGCCGACGAACTTGCCGACCCGGTAGTACACGTCGCCATTGCCTGGCGCGTAGGCGTACCCTTTGTCGATCAGGGTCTGGATCATCGCGTGCATGCCAGCGATATGGTCGGTGGCACGCGGCTCCTGGTCCGGCGGCAGAATGTTCAGGCGGCGCTCGTCTTCGTGCATCGCGTCGATCATGCGGGCGGTCAGGGCGTCGAAACTTTCGCCGTTCTCGTTGGCCCGGTTGATGATCTTGTCATCGATGTCGGTGATGTTGCGCACGTAGGTCAGCTCATAGCCGCTCTTGCGCAGCCAGCGGGTGACCAGGTCGAAGGCCACCATGCTGCGGCCATGGCCCAGGTGGCAGTAGTCGTACACGGTCATGCCGCACGCGTACATGCGCACCTTGTTGCCATCCAGCGGCTTGAAGACTTCCTTGGTTTTGCTCAGCGTGTTGTAGATGGTAAGCACGGCGGTTCCTCAGCTGCCCCAGGAGTCACGCAGGGTGACAGTGCGGTTGAACACCGGGCGGCCCGGCTGGCTGTCTTTCAGGTCAGCGCAGAAGTAGCCTTCGCGCTCGAACTGGAAGCGGTCCTCGGGCTGCGCCTGGGCCAGCGACGGCTCGGCACGGCAACCGCTGAGCACTTGCAGCGAAGCAGGGTTGATGTTGTCCAGGAAGCTGCCGCCCTCCTCGGTCTTTTCCGGGTTCGGCGAGCGGAACAGGCGGTCGTACAGGCGCACTTCGCACTCGACGCTGCCCTCGGCCGGCACCCAGTGGATCACGCCCTTGACCTTGCGGCCTTCAGGGTTCTTGCCCAGGGTGTCCGGGTCGTACGAGCAACGCAGTTCGACGATATTGCCATCGGCGTCCTTGATCGCTTCGTCAGCACGAATCACGTAGCTGCCGCGCAGGCGCACTTCACCGGCCGGTTCCAGGCGCTTGTAGCCCTTCGGCGGCTCTTCCATGAAGTCGTCGCGGTCGATGTACAGCTCGCGGGAGAACGGCAGCACACGCACGCCCATGTCTTCCTTCGGGTGACGTGGCAGCTCAAGCTGCTCGACCTGGCCTTCAGGGTAGTTGGTGATGACCACTTTCAGCGGGCGCAGCACGCACATCGCGCGTGGCGCGGTGCGGTCCAGGTCGTCACGGATGCTGAACTCGAGCATCGACATGTCGACCACACCGTCGGAACGGTTGGTGCCGATCATTTCGCAGAAGTTGCGGATCGAAGCCGGCGTGTAGCCACGGCGACGGAAGCCGGACAGGGTCGACATGCGTGGGTCGTCCCAGGCGTCGACGTGCTTCTCGTCCACAAGCTGCTTGAGCTTGCGCTTGGAGGTAATGGTGTAGTTCAGGTTCAGGCGGCTGAACTCGTACTGGCGCGGGTGTGCCGGCACCGGCAGGTTGTCGAGGAACCAGTCGTACAGCGGACGATGCCCTTCGAACTCCAGGGTGCAGATCGAGTGGGTAATGCCCTCGATGGCGTCCGACTGGCCGTGGGTGAAGTCGTAGTTGGGGTAGATGCACCACTTGTCGCCGGTCTGGTGGTGGTGGGCATGGCGAATGCGGTACAGGATAGGGTCGCGCAGGTTCATGTTTGGCGAGGCCATGTCGATCTTGGCCCGCAGCACACGCTCGCCGTCCTGGAATTCGCCAGCCTTCATGCGGGCGAACAGGTCGAGGTTTTCTTCCACGCTACGCTCGCGGAACGGGCTGTTCTTGCCCGGCTCCTTGAGGTTGCCGCGGTATTCCTTGGCTTGCTCAGGGGTGAGGTCGCAGACGTAGGCCTTGCCGCGCTTGATCAGCTCGACCGCCCAATCGTGCAACTGGTCGAAATAGTCGGAGGCATAGCGCACGTCGCCGGCCCAGTCGAAGCCCAGCCACTTCACATCGCTCTGGATGGCGTCGATGTACTCCTGGTCTTCCTTGGCCGGGTTGGTATCGTCGAAACGCAGGTGGCAGACGCCGCCGAATTCCTTGGCCAGGCCGAAGTTGACGCAGATCGACTTGGCGTGGCCGATGTGCAGATAACCATTGGGCTCCGGCGGGAAACGGGTGACGATGCTGCTGTGCTTGCCCGAGTCCAGGTCGGCCTGGATGATCGGCCGCAGGAAGTTCGCAGGGACAGCGGGGGCGCCTTTGGCAGCGGCGTTGGGCGCGTTGTCGGCAGTGGGCTTGCTCATAGGATCCTTGAATGCGTGTGTCCAGCCTGGGTAGGCCGATTGAATCAAAGGGCCTATCATAGCCGAAGCAGTCAAGCTGCTGACAGCCGCGCCCGGACAAACTGATGTGATTTATCACGGCTTTTTGCCGCAGCCTGGCAAAATGGCCAGTGCGCGCCATGTGTCGCGATCGCCTGATCCTGCGTCTGGTGATAACCCGCGCCCTGCGCACCCTAATTTCTGATTGCCTTGAAAGAGCGAGTTTCAGCATGTCCAAAGTCAAACTGAGCACCAACCACGGCGACATCGTCCTGCAACTGGACGCCGAGAAAGCGCCACTGACTACCGAAAACTTCGTTCAGTACGTCAAGGACGGCCACTACAATGGCACCGTGTTCCACCGTGTGATCAAAGGCTTCATGATCCAGGGCGGCGGCTTCGAGGCCGGCATGAGCCAGAAGAAAACCCGCGCAAGCATCCAGAACGAAGCCGACAACGGCCTGAAGAACAAGAAGTACAGCATTGCCATGGCCCGTACCATGGAGCCGCACTCCGCCTCGGCGCAGTTCTTCATCAACGCCTCCGACAACGACTTCCTCAACCACAGCGGCAAGAACGTGCAAGGCTGGGGTTATGCCGTATTCGGTGAAGTGATCGAAGGCCGTGAAGTGGTCGACGCCATCGAAAAAGTGGCTACCGGTTCCAAAGCTGGCCACCAGGACGTACCGAAGGACGACGTGATCATCGAGAAAGCCGAGATCATTGAGTGATTCTGCTGATCTCTGATCTGCACCTGCAAGAAGAACGCCCGGATATATCCCGGGCGTTTCTTGATCTGCTCGATGGCCGCGCCCGCCACGCCAAGGCCCTGTACATCCTTGGTGACTTCTTCGAAGCGTGGATTGGCGACGATGCCATGACGCCCTTCCAGCAGTCGATCTGCCAGGCCATGCGCCGGCTGAGCGACAGTGGCACGGCCATCTACCTGATGCATGGCAACCGTGACTTCCTGATTGGCCAGGCCTTCTGCGATGCCGCTGGCTGCACCTTGTTGAGCGACCCCAGCGTGATCGAGCTGGGCGGTGAACAGGTGCTGCTGATGCACGGCGACACCCTGTGCACCCGAGACCTGGGCTACATGAAGATGCGCCGCCTGCTGCGCAATCCGCTGAGCTTGTGGATCCTGCGCCACCTGCCGCTGTCGGCCCGCTACAAGCTGGCACGCAAGCTGCGCAGCGAAAGCCGCACGCAAGTGCGGATGAAGTCCACCGAAATCGTCGACGTCACGCCGGAAGAAGTCCCCAAGGTGATGGCGGCGCATGGCGTGCGCACCTTGGTGCATGGCCATACCCATCGGCCAGCGATTCACAAGCTGATGGTCGGTGGCCAGCCGGCACGGCGTATCGTGCTGGGCGACTGGGACCGCCGCGGTTGGGCCTTGCAGGTTGACGAACAGGGCTTTCAGTTGGCGCCGTTCGAGTTTTCCTGACATTACAGGGTCTCGCGGGCAAGCCCGCAGGCCCCTGTAGGAGCGGGTTTACCCGCGAATGGGCCGGCGCAGGCTGACGCCTCAGGGCTGGCTGACTACCGCCCCCTTGTCCCGCTCACTGATCACCACTTCCCGATACTCCGGGTCTGCCTTGATCTGGGCCTCGGTAAACGGAATCACCGCCAATTGCTTGGCCGCAAATGCCTTGGTCTGGTCACTGGCATGCGCCGAAGCCTTCTCACTCGACTGGGAAAACGCAAGCAGGCCACGGGCTTCTGGGCCCTTGTCGGTAAAGCTGACCAGTTGCAGGTAGCTGGTGCCACTCACCACCAGCCGTTTGCCCTGCCCGTGCGGCACGCTGTAGATCGCGTTGTACACCCCTAGCGCCTGCGGGCCGCCTGGTACCGGCGTACCATCAAGGGCCTGCTGCACCTGCCCCCAGCGCGCTTGCCCGGCAACGCCACTTTCACTGACCTGCTTGAGCGACGCCAGTGCTGCCTGATGTACCAGCCTGCTCACCGCCGCCTGCTCCACAGCCAGGCCGCGCGGGGTGTGCTGCGGGTCGGCCGGGTTGAATGCCACTCGCCAGCTTTCCGGGTGCTCGGCCAGCGCATTGAACAGGTTCTGGAAGTGCACCAGGCCCATACCACTGTCGAGGTCGGCCTTGCCGTTCCAGGCGGCCAAGCTGCTGCACACGGCCTGCACATCTGCGCTGGCGCCCTTGCACCATTGCAGCAGGTCTGGCAACACCAGGCTGGCCAGGTACACCTCGTCATCGGTGACCATGCGCTGCAGTTCATCTGCACCTAACCGGGCTTTGCCCTGCAGGCGTTGCAAGGCGAAGCGACCACGCATGCCCAGTGGCTGGTCATTGCGGCTGACCAGTGGAGAGTAGCCGGTCAGCGGCTGCGCCGGGTTGGCCATCCAGGCCGGGTCGTTGGAGTTCTGAACGAAGTCTTCACGCTCCAGGCTTGGCAACAGCCGCGCCGGAAAGATACCCGGTTGTGCCGCCTGCGCGTCAACCTTCCACTGGCATGCGCTACGCGAGCCATCCAGCACCACCAGGCGCCCTTGCGCCTGCGGGTTGCTGCAGGTATCCAACAGTTGCTGGTCAACATAGGGCACTACCGACTGGTTAAGGTACAAGGCCCGCCCTCCCTGATCCACGGCCAGCGTGTTGACCCAAGGGATACCTTGCAACTGCTCGACCGATCCCTTCAATGCCGCCAGGCTGTCGGCTCGGTTGATCTGGTACCACTGCTGCAAAACCCTTGAGTTCTCGAGGTTGGCGTCTCGCACGCTGTAGGCCGCCTGCGCATCCCAGTCCAGGCGGCCTGGCCATTGCACCACCGGGCCAAACTGCGAACTGTAGACCGGCCGCTCAATCTGGCTCAGGCTGCCATCCGTGCCCTTGACCGCAACACGGATGGTTTGCCGGGCCATCGGCAGCGACTTGCCATCGAGCACATAGCGGGTCGGGTCTTTGGGGTCGAGTTGCAGGCGGTAGAGCGTGAAGTGCTTGGAGGTGTCGACGGTGTGCGTCCACGCCAGGTGCTGGTTGAAACCAATGTTGACCACCGGCAGGCCTGGTAACGCCGCGCCCATCACATCGAGCTGACCGGGAATGGTCAGTTGCATCTGGTAGAAGCGCATGCCACCCATCCACGGGAAGTGCGGGTTGGCCAGCAACAGGCCGCGGCCATTGGCTGAGCGCTGCGCGCCTACTGCCACCGCATTGCTGCCGCGCTCCGCGGCGAACCGCTCCTGCCGGGCCAACGCGGTGGCAAAGCCCGCTGACGATTGCTGACGGGTCAGCGTTGGCGGTTGCGCCCCTGCCAACGCCTCGACGAACTGCCCGACACCGCCCTCGGCCAGTAAACGGCGGGTCAGTTTGACCAGATCCTGGCTGCTGATGGGCCGCACCCACTCACCATCGCCACACTCGGCGGGCAGCCCTTGACGACGGCGTTCGACCAACGCCCGGTTGTAGCCGCTGGCATAACCCGCCAGCAAAGCCTGCACCGGCGCGGGTTGCGCCTGCAGGAAGGCATCGACCGCCGCTGGGCTATTGAGCCAGGTGAAGAACAGGTCGCTGGCCAGGTTGTCACGCTGCTCCAGGGTCTTGCCCTTGGCGCCGAAATAGCGCGAGCGCTCACCGCTCACGGTCAGCACTTCATTGGCGAGCAGGCATAGGTTGTCCTGGGCGTAGGCATAGCCGACGCCATAGCCCAGGCCACGCTCATCCTTGGCCACGATATGCGGTACGCCGTAACGGGTATAGCGGATCTGGGCACTGGCGTCGGCTGGCGCGGGGTGCGCCTGCACACCGACACTGAAGGCCACCAGGGCAGCGGCCAGGCCGGCGCAGGTCATGGGGCGGCAAAATGGAAACACGGGCACTCCTCGGGTTCGGGGGTCATCCCGATCAGACGAATGGCCAGATGAATATTTTACGTATTACAAGGCGATGAAACGTCTTGATGAGAAACAGGGCTTTTTTTCACGAATGGGTTGCAGTTTTTGCGTGCTCATTCGTCCTAGTAAGTGAGCCACCCACATTTCGGGTTCGTCCACGAAAAGGAGCATTCGCATGTACAACCCGCAAACCTCGATCCAGGCAGGGCGCGTCCCAGGCAAAACGTCCAAGGAACAGGACGTGTTTGCTGAAGAACGAATCGGCAACGAACAGATCCGCGAGCTGTTGCGCACCTTCGGCCTGCGCACCAGCCTGATCCGCCTCAAGGTTATCGACGCCTTGCACGCCGCCGACCGCAATGGCCGCAGTATTGGCGTGCGCGGGGTGCACGCACAACTGGAACAACTGGATATCCCGCTGTCGTTCCTAAGTGTGCGTGAAGTGCTCAAGCGCCTGTGCACCGAAGGCGTCATACAACTGGGTAGCGACAAGTGCTACAGGCTCAACCCCCTGGCGCGCGCCGTACTGGAGCAAACACCCTCGCGTTGAGCGCATGGCCGGCCATACCTGGCCGGCCCGCGTAGATCAGGGCTTGACCTTGCGCCGCAGAATGCCGTTGATCACCACGACCACCACGGCAATGGCGATGGCCAGCATCTGGAAGGTCTGCTCACTGATCGTGCCCTGCTTCTGCAGGTGGGACAGGCCCAGCATCAGGCCCAGTACCACCAGAATGATCAGAAGTGAATATTTGAGGCGCTGCACGTGTGTCATCGAATGTTCCTTGCAACATCAGGGGCAAATGGCTCGCAACGAGCCGCGGCAATGATACAACGGTCACCGCCCCCGGCGCTGGATTTCCTGCTGGGTGGGGTGACGTCAGCCTGAAAGCATGGGGCTTCCTAGCACCCACGCCGGAGGCACCATGTACAAACCCCTGCTGTTCGCATCGCTGTTGCTGACCCCGCTCTCCCTTCATGCACTGGACACCCAGCAGACGCCGGCCGAACACCTGCTCGAACTGGGCCGCGAACTGGCCACCCATGCCGGTGCCAGCCAATGGCAACAACTGTGGCAACGCGTACGCCAGGCCGGCTACCTGCAGACCGAAACTGCACCGGTACATTTCAGCGTGCCCACAGCCCGCTTGCCCGACCTGGCCCGACAAACGCTGGCGCAGGCCGACCAGGCACAGCCAATGCGTCAGACCCAGGTACTGTACCGCCGCCACTTTGCCGACCAGGTCATCGGCCAGCGCAACGGCCGGCCGTTGCACGCGCTGTGCCTGCTGGTCGATTGGCGCACGTTGCCGCAGGGCATGCGCGCCACTCCTCAAGCCTATCTGGGTAGCGCCAGCTTGCTGAGCAGCTACCCGTGCGATTGAGGGGTGCCGCACCCGCTCCGCATCATCGCGAGCGACCCGACAGGAAACCAGGAGGCACAGCCAGATGTCGACGCCATTTCCTACAGCGCCAGATATCGCTGCCTGCAAATCCTGTTCACCGAAGCTACAACCCACAACCCATATGCCGCCTAGCGACGTGCCTCGGCTGTCGCACAGAATTTGCTCACACCTTCGACATAACGCCGCGGGTGATCGGGTCGCACATCCCATCTACCCCGAAGGAGCGCCATATGCAAATGCCAGATTTGAGCCAGATTGATATCAGCCAACTGCCCCACTCGCTGCAGGCCCTGATCGACTGTATCGGCATCGAAAACGCCTACCAACTGACCTGCGCCTACGGCGGCAGGCCCAAGTACATCCCCAAGCACCGCGAGCGCACCAAGCTCGCTGACGTGCTGCCGGCCGAAGCGCTCGACGCACTGATCAAGCGCTTTGCCGGGGTCGCCCTGGAGATCCCCAAGGCTGACCACTTTCTGCGTCAGCTGCGCAACCAGCAGATCCAGAAGGAGAGCGCCAACGGTTTGTCCCGCAGCCTGCTGGCCAACAAGTACGGCCTGAGCCTGCGGCAGATCGGCAACATCCGGCGCCAGGAGCTATGCACGCGCTGACGCCCGGACAACTTGGCTGCTATTCGCGGCGGCCTTACCCCCACTAAATAGAGCGAGCTTCCCGATATGTCGATAGATAACAGCCTTATAGGCTCCGTGATCAATGCCCTGCCGATGGACCGTATGATCGCCGGCCCCTTGCAGGCCATGGTCCAGGCGCAGGTAACCGCCAGCAAATCGTACGCCGACTTCCTGATGCAGGTATGCGTCCAGGATGGCAAGGCAGTAGCCATCCAGTTCGACTACGACGAAACCATCGTCGACGAACAGGGCGAATACAAAGGCGTAGTCAGCAAGACCATGAAAGTGCCGCTGATGGCGGCCATTACCCATCCGAACATTTCCATCGAAGAGGGCAATGTAGAGTTCGAGCTGGTTATCAACCAGATGTCGGAAGATATTTCCAACAAGGACATGAATGCAGAAGTTACCGGCTCACTGGGATGGGGGCCGTTCAGGCTGAACGTGAAAGGCAGCGTGAGCCACAAATCCACGCAAACCCGCAAATCAGATACCCGTGCCCGCTATGCCTTCAACACGACCCTGAAGCGTCAGGAACCGCCCGAAGCGATGATGAGGGTAATCGAGTTCCTCACTGACGCCGCAACCAAGCCAACCGTTGTCCGAACCGCCGCACTGGAAAGCCCGGACGAAATATCCCAGGCGGACACCTTGAAACAGCCCGAGCCTGCAAACCTGCCGACCCCGCAAAACGCTAGCGCTTGACCCATTGCCCCTCCTGCCGGTAGCGGGAGGGGCACACCCTGGCCTGAGGAGTCGAATCATTGCAAAAGCCCCCCGCCCCCATGACCTCCATTGACCTACGTGAAATTACCCGTGGCCTGCAAGAAGCCGCCAGTGCCACCAACAGCCTGATTGCCCAGCAGTACATCAACCTGTTCGACCAGTTTTTCGAGTGCGACACCGAGGCGCTAGGCGCCCCCATGAAAGCCAAGATGGTCGAGGTGGCCATGGATGGGCAACACATCATGCGCGTCCCCCTGTTTGCGCTAGTGTCACCGAAAGGCCTGGCCCTTGAGCGCATGCAGGTCGACCTGTCGGTAAGGGTCAAAGGCACCGAGGCGCAGCAGGCACTGCTGACCGCAAGCGAGAGCAAGGCCGCGAGCTTCAAGGTCACCATTGGCGGCCAAGGCCGTCAGGGCGAAAACCGAGACCCGGATGAAGTGCAGATCCGCATGCAGTTCCAGGCAAGCGAACCGCCAGAGGCCCTGAACCGGTTGATCGAGGAATACACCAACCTGATCGTCCCGGTACGCGCCACCCCCCCACCGCCCTCACCCGACACCAACGAGTTCATTGAGGCGGCCACCGTCCGTTGATGGCCGCCACGCTGTCGGGCCTAGAAGTCGCGCTTGTAGAAGATGTCCAGAGAGCTTGCCAGCCCACTGGCGGCCTCGAGGTAAACCTTCTTGCTCAGCTTGTAACGCAACGCGATCGTGTTGGCCGGTTCGAACACGCCCACCCCGTAACGAAGGCTGAGCTTCTCGGTAAGGTTACCGCTGGCGACCACGCTGGTGCTGTTGCCAGAACCTTCGGTATCCAGCTGAAAGTCGTCGATCCCCAGGCTCGACGCCAGGCTGCCGGTAATGCCGGCGCTCCCGGCAAGGCCCAGGCCCAGCGCCGCCTCGGCGAGCATGTTGTTATCTTCGCCGGTATTGCCCAATGGCCGGCCCAAGACCAGGTACGAAAGCGCCTGCTCCTGGCTCATGGCCGGCTCCGAGAACACTTTGGTCGTCGGCTGCTCGGCGCTGCCGCTCAGGCGGATGCCGGCTATTACATCGTCAACCTTGCGGATCGCCTCGATGTCCAGGTATGGCTGGTCGATCGGGCCGGCGAACAGCAGACGCGCCCGGCGTATGGTGAGGCGCTGGCCGTAGGCGCGGTAGCGGCCGTCTGCCAGGCTCAGTTCGCCACGGGTATCGAGGTTATCGCCGATGTGCACATGACCCAGCAGATTGGCAGTCAGCCCGAAGCCGCTGAACGACAGCTTGTCGCGGCCGACTTCGACATCGATGTCCATGGCCATTGCCATGGGTGGTTTGCCTTCCTCGGTCTGGTGACCGACGATTACCGTGTCATCCGACACCTTGACCGTGGACGGCGGCAGCTCACGTACAGTGATCTTGCCCTTGGGCACCTGCACCTTGCCGGTCACCGCCAGCTTGTCATCGATCAGGCGCAAGGTCAGGTCCGGGGCAACTTCCAGTGTGGCGTAGGGCTCGACCGCGACCGGCAGTTGCTGGCCTTGCAGACGCACGTCCATGCCCAGTGCCTGCCTCCAGGTGAGGCTGCCGCTCAACTGGCCACGTCCCGCCTCGCCACTGCGCCAGTTACCGTTGAGCTGCACTTGCTCGCCGGCAATCAGCGCCTGCAATGACAGGTCCTGAAGGCTGGCCGGTAGCTCGGCGCCACTGACTTCGCCACCGCTGAGCATCAGGTTGCCGTTGATTTGAGGTGCCAGCAAGGTGCCTGAAAGCCGACCACTGCCATTGAGCTGCCCGGCCAGGCGTTCGACCATGGGCACGAACGGGCGGGCCACCGACAGGTCCAGCCCGGCCAGGCGGAAATCACCCGACAACGGTTTGTTCTTGCCGAGCGGATCGAGCCGGGCGTTGACGTTCAGCTCACCCAGGCGCTCACCGCGAAACGCCAGGCGCGTATCGATGCGCCGCGGTGCCAACGTGCTGTCCAGGCGCAGGGCCTGATAAGGGAAATCGATCCAGCGGCCTTTGTCGCGCACGCGCAGGGTGCCGCCACTGGCATCGACAACGACAGTGCCCTTGGGGCCGCTGGCCGGGATGTCCAGGTTGATGTCGGCATTGAGCAGGCCTTGCCAGGCAAAGTCCTTCGGCAGCCACTGGGCCAGGCTGCCCAGCGGGAACTGCTTGAGGTGGTAGCGCAGGCGTGGTTCGGGGGCCAGCCGCTGGTCGTCGCCACACAGGCTTGCCTGGCCGGAGCGCCAGCAGTGGGCCCCGAAGTCAAGCTGGCCGCTGGCCAGCCGCTGCAGTCGTGCCGGCGCCTGCAACTGCCAGTCCTGGCCACCGGCCTGGATTCGGCCAGTGGCCAGGCGGCCGCGCCAGTCACCTTTGTTCAACTGGCCATCCAGGCCAAGGTCTAGCTTGAGCTGCGGGCCATCCAGCGCCAGGGTCAAGGCCTGTTGGCGAATGTCGCCTTTGCCGTTGACCTGCAACGTGCCCAAGGCGGTATCACCCAGGTGGATACCGGTTGCCTTGAGCCCGACTACACCGCGTTGGGCGTTGTCCAGGCGGGCATCCAGGTCCAACTGCTGCAGGCGGTTTTCGGCCTGGGCCAAGCGCTGGCCCTGCAGGGTGAGCGTACCTTGCGGGGCCTGCAAGGTACCGGCGACATCCAGCCGGCCCTTGACCCCGCCTTGCAGCCTTGGCCACAACTGGCCCAGGCGCGGCAAGTCAAGATCGATTTGCCCCGCCAGGCGCTGTTGCAAGCTGCCACTGCCGTTGATGCGGTTGTCACCCAGCTGGATGGCCAGTGTGCCCAGGGTCCAGTTTTGCCCTGCCCCCTGGGCCTCGGCCTTGAGCATGGCCGGCTGGCCACGCAGGCGGCCCTTGAGGTCAAGCTGGGCATCCAGGGTAAGCGCATCGCCTTTCAGTTCGCCTTTGCTGCGCAGTGGCCCCGCCAGGGTACCCGGCAGTTCGGCTAGCCAATAGGCCGGATCGAGCGCGGAGAGCTGCAGGTCGACATCCCAGGCCAGGGTGTCGGCAAAACGTACGGCGACACTGCCGGCTGCCTTGCCTTGGCCGGCGGTCAGCGCCAACTGCGGCAGTTTCACCTGGGTGAGGTCACCTTCGAACGGACTGGCGATGCTGAACGCTCCCGCCGGGCCATCCAGGTCCCCGGTGAAAGTACCCTGGTAATTGCCATCGCGATAATGCACCTGGGTATTGAAGCGCTTGAGGGTGACTTCGGGCGGGGTCTCGAGTGGGTACAGGCGTAACCACGGGAAGTTCTGCCAGTCCAGCTGCGCATCAGCGCTCAGGCCTTGCTGCCAGTCAGCCGTGGCTTGCAGCTTGACCCGTTGGCTTTCGCTGGCGGTCAGGTCCAGGGCATCGAGCCTGGCGCCCTTAGTGTCGACCAGACCGGACAGGAGCAAGGCGATCGGTGACTGCTCGGCCGGCAGGCTGGCCCTGCCGGACAGTTGATAGCCATTGAGCAGATCACCCTTGGCATCGAGCTCGACCGCGTTCAATTGCAAGGTGTCAGGCAACGCTCCAGCCGGCTTGAACGCCTCGGAGCGGATGTGCAAGGTCGCCGGCAGGTGCTCGGCCAGTGCCTGCAACTGCCCGCTCAATGTGGCATCGAGGTAACCACTGCTGGTGCCGGCGAGTTCCAACGTCTTCTGCAATTGGCCATTGGCCGTCAGTGCCAGTTGCCAGGGTTTTTCGTCTACCGCAGGCAACTGTAATTGCGCCTGTAGTGTTACCGGCCAGTCGCCTTCGGGTTGCAGGTCGCCCTGTAGGCTCAATTGCAGGTCGTCGCGCAGCAGCCGCAGGCTGTCGATGCGTATCCCGCTGTTGGTCCAGTGCGCAGCCAGTTGCAAATCGCCAAGCAGATCGCTGCCATCCAGGCGCAGCTGCCCGACCTTGACCTCGCCCAGTTCGATGGCCAACGGCAAACGCAGGGTCGGCAATTGCAGCGGGGCGCTCTCGGCCGGTTCGGCGCTTGGCGCAAAGGCCATGTCAATGCGGTCTGCCTGCAACCGATCAATGCACAAGGTTGCGCGCAGCAAGCAGGCAGGCGACCAGGCCAGCAACGGCGCCTGCATCTCTACCGTGCTGCCGCCGTCGGCCCAACTCAGCCGGCTGGCCTGCCAACTGCCCGCCAGGCGCCCCTGGAAGTCGGCCACTTCAAGCCCGGGCACCTGGCCCAGTACCCAGCGGCTGCCGGCCTGGGTACCCAGCAGCAAGCCGAGCACCAGGCCCACGCTCGCGACGCCCCCCAGCAGGCCCAGTGAAGTAAATTTGACTACGCGTTTCACAGCTCGGGCCCCATGGAAAAGTGCAGGCGAATGCCCCCTTCGTCATCCAGCGCCTTGGCCAGGTCCAGGCGCAGCGGCCCGACTGGCGATACCCAGCGCACACCAAAGCCGACACCGGTCTTGAGGCTGGGCAGCTCCAGGTCGTTGAACGAATTGCCTTGGTCGACGAACGTCGCGACCCGCCATTTTTCGGTCAGCGAATACTGGTACTCGACACTGCCTGCCACCAGGTAGCGCCCGCCGATACGGTCACCGTCGCTGTTCTTCGGCGACAGGGTCTGGTAGTCGTAACCGCGCACACTCTGGTCGCCACCCGCGAAGAAACGCAGCGACGGCGGAATATTGTTCTTGAAGCCATTGGTTGCACTGCCACCAAACTGCACGCGTCCGAGAAAGCGGTGGTTGTGGCCGAGTGTGGTCAGGCCTTTGAGCAATATGTTGCCGTGCAGCAGGTTGGTGTCGGAAACCAGCCCTTCCTTGGCCCCTTGAACATCGAACTGCAGGCGATAGCCGTTGTGCGGATCGATACGGTTGTCGCTGCGCAGGAAGGAATAGCTGACGCCCGGCATCAGCAGGTTGCTCAAACCGGAGTCGTCGCCCAGACGATATTCTTCGCGTTGGTACTTGAGCGAAATCACCCGCTGCCAGCCACTGGGCAGCTTGCTGTGCCACTCGGGGCCGACCGTCAACAGCTTGCTGAGCGTGTCGGTGCCGGCAAGCTCCTCGTTCTGGTAGCCACCGGCAAAGCGCAGCTTGTCGGTCAGCGGCGGGTCGAGGGGAATGTCATACCACAGGCCGACGTTCTGGCGCGGTGCCGACAGTTCGGTTTCCCAGCCATAGCTGTGGCCTTGCGGGTTGACCCAGTGGCGGGTCCAGTTGGCCTTGCCGCGCGGCCCGACGTCGGTCGAGAAGCCCAGGCCAAGGCCCATGGTGCGTGGTTTACGGGTTTCCAGGTGAACATCCACCGGGACTTCTTCGCCCACAGCAGCAGTGGGCGCCGCATCCACGCGCACGCCTTCGAAATAGCCGCTCGATTGCAGGTCATTGTTCAGCTCTGCGATCAGTTCCGAGTCGTAGGGGGTACCCGGCTTGAACGAAACCATGCGCTGCAGCAGGTCCTCGTCCAACGGCGTGTCGCCACCAAAAGTGACGGCGCCCAGGCGATAACGCGGGCCGCTCTGGTAGACCAGGTCGATATCGGCCACACCGGCTTGGGGATCGACGGCCAGGCGCTGGCTACTGAAGCGCCCACTGAAGAAGCCATAGCGCGACGCCTGGTTCTGGATCAGCCGCTTGGCATCCTCGTAATGGCCGTGATTGAGTTGTTCACCCGTCCGCAGCGCCTTGCTGTCAGGCACGCGGAAGGCCTTCATCTCGCTGGCTGGACCCTCGATGCGCACGGTCACGTTGCGCAGGCGAATCGGTTCGCCCGGGTTGATGCTGATGATCAGTTGTGGGGGATGGTCGGCGTCGCTGGCGGGCTTGACCTCGGTATCGATCTGCGCCTGATAGTAGCCGAGTGCCTGCGCCGCTTTGCGCGCCTGCTCCTCTGCCCCGCGACTGAAGCGCAAAAGTGCTTCTTCGTCGCGGTCACCCAATGTGCCTATATAGCCTTCGACATTGGCCTTGAGCGCCTTGTTGGCCGGCTTCACCTTCACCAACAACTCGCTCTGGCCCCATGCTGCGAAACTGGCGACCCAGAAAACCAGGCCCCAGGTCAATCTTCCTGAATACGTCATGCGGCGCATGCTACCAGAGCCAGGCGCTCAAGGGAGCCGCCCGGCGGCCTGTTCAGGCAAAAGCGGGTTTTGAAGAGACTGGATTAGGATGAAAGAACACCCTCTCCCGGATTGGTCCTACAGCTACTTCGCCAATTTCCTCATAACCCTGACGCTGGTAAAAAGCCAGGTAGTGCTCGTTACCGGTGTCCAGCACCACCCCTTGGGTGCCTGGGTCTTCCGCGCACCAATCGTGCACAGCTTGTAACAATTGTTCGCCGTAGTGCTTGCCCTGAAATTGCGGATGCACCCCCAGCAAAGGCAACACATGCACCTGGTCGGTGGGCAGACAGGTGGCCAACGCAGCCTGGTAGTCCATGTAGCGACGGGTACAGCGCAGGCCGGTACCCAGCATCATGCGCAGGCGCCAGGCCCAGCTGTCGGCCACGCCCAGCCTGCGCAGCGGCGGCACGATCAGGGCCAGGGCAATCAGACGGTCATCGACCAGCAGGCCGATGGCGGGCAGTTGCAGGTAGAAGTGCTGGCGCACCCATTCGCGCACCATCACCCGCAGGCGCCGCTCATATCCCGGGCGCTGGGCTTCGAAGATATAGGCGAAGGTGGGCTCGTGACGGTAGGCGTTGTACAGCAGCGAACGTGCCTCGCGGCTGTAACCATCGTCGAGCAGGCAGACACGAGCCGGGGCGGCTGTAGTTTCGGGCATTGCGGGCAGACCTCCTGGAATGGGCGTTCAGTGCCTTGGAGGTGCCCCAGCGCGCTTCGTTCACCCCCAACAGCACGTTAGCAGCAGGCTCGCCTGGCCGCCATGCTGGTGATGCAGGTCGATGTCGGCTAGCATCGCGCCTTTTACCGGGATTATCTTTCCATGAAGATCGTCTGTTTCAACATCAACGGCCTGCGGGCCCGCCCGCATCAGCTGGCGGCGCTGATCGAAAAGCACCAGCCGGACGTGATCGGCCTGCAGGAAACCAAGGTCAGCGACGATCAATTCCCGCTGGCCGACGTGCAAGCACTGGGTTACCACGTGCACTACCATGGCCAGAAAGGCCACTACGGCGTGGCCCTGCTGTCGCGCCAGGCGCCGCTGAGCCTGCACAAGGGCTTTGCCACCGACGAAGAAGATGCCCAGCGCCGCTTCATCTGGGGTACCTTCGCCGATGCCGACGGCAGCCCGATCACCATCATGAACGGCTATTTCCCCCAGGGCGAAAGCCGCGACCACCCCACCAAGTTCCCGGCCAAGCAGCGCTTCTACAGCGACCTGCAGGCACTGCTGGAAAGCCAGTTCCGCAACGACCAGCCAGTGCTGGTGATGGGCGACATGAACATCTCGCCGCAAGACTGTGATATCGGCATTGGCCCGGACAACGCCAAACGCTGGCTGAAGACCGGCAAGTGCAGCTTCCTGCCGGAGGAGCGTGAGTGGATGGAACGTTTGAAAGGCTGGGGGTTGGTAGACAGCTTCCGCCACCTGTATCCGGAGGTGACAGACCGTTTCAGCTGGTTCGACTACCGAAGCCGCGGCTTCGAGGACGAGCCCAAGCGCGGCCTGCGCATCGACCTGATCATGGCCTCGCAGCAGCTGGTGCCGCGCATCAAGGCAGCGGGCGTGGACTATGAGCTGCGCGGGATGGAAAAGCCGTCGGACCATGCGCCGATCTGGCTGGAGTTGAGCTGATTTTGGTGAGGGGCCCAAGGTGCACGCCTTGGGCCCACACTCACAACCCCAACCTCAACGCCTCCCCCACTCCCGCCCCACGCACATCGTCCGCCGCGCTGACCAAGGCAAAGTTATAAGCCCCATGCGACCAATACCGCGCCTCCAGTTGGCCATCGACCCGCTGCCCGTCCGGCATGCGCCGATAATGGTCGCCCGGAGAGCGCAGGAACAGGCTGATGCGCTGGCCCTTGCCATCTTCAAACACCAGTAATGCAGCCGGCCCCTGCTCGTTGCTGAGCAAGCGCGCGCCCACTGGTTTGAAGCCATAGCCCGCCAGGTCCGGTAACTGGCCCACCCGACTGAAATGGCGGCCCAGCCAGTCGCGCAACTGCCCAGGATCACTGGCCTGGATATCCAGTGCTTCACTGCCGGCGAACAGACGGTGCGCCTGTACAGCATCAGCCATGGGCAGGTCGACCCGCGCCAGGGTTGCATCGCGCACTTGCCAGCCGCCCAAGCCCCCCACGCCCAACGCCAGCATCACTACCGCCGCCGCAGCCCAGCGCCGCTGCCGACGCTGGCGCAATTGCCGACGCAACTGGCCAAGGTCCAGCTGCGCCGCACCGGGCAGCTCGCCCAACCCGGCCAGCGCTGTGCGCAGCCTTCGGGCATCGGCGCGCCAGCCTTCCACCCGTGCCGCAGCTTGCGGGTTGGCCGCCAGCCAGGCCTGCACTTCGGCCCGGCGCACAGGTTCCAGGCGCTCATCGACGTAAGCGTGCAATTCGTCATCGCTGGGGATCAGGCGCGTCATTTCAGTCTCCGCAAGGCCGGGGGTTGGGGGTTGCCCTCGGTCAGTTCGCGCAAGGCATTGCGCGCGCGCGACAGGCGCGACATCACAGTGCCGATGGGGATGCCCAAAGCCTGGGCGGCCTCCTTGTAACTCAAGCCTTCGATGCTGACCAGCAACAACAAGGCACGCTGCTCCGCTGTCAGCCGGGCAAACGCCTGCAGGTCAGCCTGTGCCAGGACGATGGTTTCGAGGTTGTCACCGGCCGGCTCATCGTCGTGCTCGTTACGGCCGAACCAGGACAACCAGCGCGCATGCAATCGCTCGCGGCGCTTACCGTCGAGGAACTGTCGATACAGGATGGTGAACAGCCAGGCACGCAGGGCATCAGCGTCCCGTTGCTGGTCGCGACGGCTCAGGGCCCGCTCGACCGTAGCCTGCACCAGGTCGTCGGCGCTGCCCGGCTCGCGGGTCAGCCACACGGCAAAGCGGCGCAGGCGGGCCAGCAGCTCGCGCCACTGGTGGTCGTCCAAATCATGCATGGCTAGGTCCCGGCCTCTGGGGTTGTCAGTGTAAAGGGCAGACGCCTGTGAACAAATTCTATTCCCGATGAGGGAATAACTTTTTCTCTGACACGTCGTACTGGCACCTTCACTGAACCGGACGATGACCATGAACACACCCTTGCACGGCCCGGCCAAAGCCTTGCGCCTGGCCGCCATTGGCGGCGTGCTGCTGGCCGCAGGTGCCGGCTTTGCCTATGCCGCTGGCTGGCTCGGCGCCCCACGACTGACGCCACAACGCATCATCGACACCTTCGAAGCCCAGGCCGGGCATTACCCAGGCTATCGCAAGAACCACGCCAAGGGGTTGTGCGTGAGCGGCTACTTCCAGGCCAGCGGGCAGGCCGCCAACCTGTCCACGGCGCGCGCCTTCAGCCAGCAACGGGTGCCGGTGGTTGGCCGTTTTGCCATCGGCGGTGCCAACCCGTTCGCCCCGGATACGGGTATACCCGTACGCAGCCTGGCGATTGAGCTAAGCACCGACGACGGCCAGGTCTGGCGGACGGGCATGAACAACCCGCCGGTGCTGGCAGTCAGCACGCCGCAAGCGTTCTACCAGCAAGTACTGGCGAGTGCACCAGACCCGGCGACCGGCAAACCGGACCCTGGCAAGCTGCAGGCGTTCTTCGCTGCCCACCCGGAAAGCGCGGCGTTTCGGCAATGGGCGGCGGGCTACAAACCCAGCGACAGCTTCGCCAACACGCAATACCACAGTATCAATGCCTTCCGCCTGATCGACGCAGCTGGCGCGGCCCACCCGGTGCGTTGGCAGCTCGAGCCACAAACTGCATTTGCGGCATTACCCGCGCAGGTGGATGACAAACAATTCCTGCAACACGACTTGCAGCAACGCCTCGCCCAAGGCCCGTTGCGTTGGAAGCTGCGCCTGGTACTGGCCGAACCAGGCGATGCCGTGGACGACCCTGCCCGGCCGTGGCCCGCCGAACGGCGCAGCGTGGACGCCGGCACACTGGTGCTGGAACAGGTAGACGCCCCCGAGCAAGGGGCCTGCCGCGACCTCAACTTCGACCCGCTGATCCTGCCGCGCGGTATAGAGGCGTCGGCCGACCCGATCCTCGCCGCCCGCTCGGCCGCCTATTCGGAATCGTTCAACCGCCGTAGCCGCGAATCGCTCAGCACCGGAGCCAAGCCATGAAACCTCAAGCCTTCCACCCTTTCGCCCGCTTGTTGCACTGGCTGATGGCCGTGCTGATTCTGGCCATGCTGTTCATCGGCGTGAGCATGGTCGCCGACCTGTCGCTACGCCACCCGTTGCTGATCAGCCTGCACAAGGCCACCGGGCTGGCCCTGCTGGTGCTGGTGGTACTGCGCATCGCTGTGCGCCTGACCCTACCCCATCCCCCCCTGCCAAACGACCTGCCAAAACTGCAGCGCTGGGCCGCCGGAGCCTCGCATCTGCTGCTCTATGGCCTGATGCTGGCCATGCCGCTGCTGGGCTGGGCCATGCTGTCGGCCGGCGATTACCCGCGCCCGCTCGGCTTGCCCGCCATCGCCCCCCACAACCTGCAGCTATATGCCGTGTTGCGCCAGGCCCATGGCTGGGCGGGCTACCTGCTATTCGCCACGGTGCTGGTCCATGTGGGGGCAGCCTTGATGCATGCGTGGGTGCGTCGCGACGGTGTGTTGCGTAGCATGTGGCCTGGCCCCTTGCACCGCAGCGAATGAACGGTAGCAGCACGGGGTTCGACAATCGATAATGATTCCTAATAATATCGATTTTGTTTGCCACTCTGCCCTGGACTGCCTATGAACGTCGCAAAGGATTCTGCAACCCTTCTGCCTGCCAGTACCCTGAACTTGCGCCCGCTGCTGCTGGCCAACATGGCCTGCACCATGTCGATGATGGCCTTCGTCGCCCTGATCGGCCCGATAGCCCGCCAGCTTGGTATGGCCACCTGGCAAGCCGGCGCCGCCGTGACCGTGGCGGGCGTGGTCTGGGTGCTGCTGGCCCGGCCCTGGGGTCGAGCGGCAGACCGCCTGGGCCGCCGGCGCATCCTGCTGCTGGGCAGCGCCGGCTTCACCCTGGCCTACTGGCTGCTGTGCCTGTTCGTCGAAGGCGCACTGCGCTGGCTGCCGGGGGCGACCTTGGCGTTCATCGGCCTGATGATCGCGCGTGGTTGCATCGGCGCCTTTTATGCTGCCATCCCGGTAGGCTGCAATGCGCTGATCGCCGACCATGTCGAGCCGCAACGCCGGGCGCGGGCCATGGCCTCACTGGGGGCGGCCAACGCCGTCGGTCTGGTGGTCGGGCCGGCGCTGGCCGCACTGCTGGCGCGGCACAGCCTGAGCCTGCCGTTCCATATCATGTCGCTGTTGCCGGCCACTGCCTTCCTGGTACTGTTTTTTACCCTCAAACCACAGGCGCTGCCTCACAGCCACGCCCCAAGCCCGGTGCGGCTGAACGACCCGCGCCTGCGCCGGCCGCTGCTGGTGGCATTCAGCGCCATGCTCAGCGTGACCGTGTCGCAGATCATCGTCGGTTTCTTTGCCCTTGACCGCTTGCATCTGGGCCCTGCCGAAGCCGCTCAGGCAGCTGGCATCGCCCTGACCACCGTGGGTGTGGCACTGATGCTGGCCCAGGTGATACTGCGCCAACTGGAGTGGCCACCGCTGAAGATGATCCGGGTAGGTGCCACGGTATCGGCACTGGGCTTTGCCTGTGGCTCGCTGGCCACCACGGCCCCCTGGCTGTGGGCTTGCTATTTTGTTGCGGCGGCCGGCATGGGCTTCGTGTTCCCGGCGTTTTCGGCACTGGCGGCCAATGCCATGCAGGCCTCCGAACAAGGCGCCACGGCCGGCTCCATTGGCGCCGCACAAGGCATGGGCGCGGTGATCGGGCCGCTCGCCGGTACCTTGGTGTATGCCCTTGATCCGCGCTTGCCATTCTTGGTCGTGGCCGTGCTGTTGCTGCTGGTCGGGCTGTGGCCAATGCCGCGTGAGCAGCGGGTTTGAGAAGCACAGCGCGCAAGGACGCAGAGTGTGTTTTAATGCGCATCGCTCATTATTATTGACACCTCTGATTACAAGGCGGCTATGGACACGGGGACGCGACTCAAACTGGTGCGTGAACGCAACAACCTCTCCCAACGGGAACTGGCCCGCCGCAGCGGGCTGACCAATTCGACGATCTCGCAGATCGAGCAGAATCGCGTCAGCCCTTCGGTCAGCTCCCTGAAAAAACTGCTCGAAGGCATTCCCATGAGCCTGGCGGAGTTTTTCAGCTTCGACGAGCCGGTGCGTGAGGAACGCTACGTATTCCGTGGTGGCGAACAACCCGACCTGGGCCGCAATGGCCTGCGCATGCTGCTGGTCGGCGCCAGCGTCGAAGGCCGCCAAATGCGCATGCTGCGTGAGCTGTACGCACCCGGCGCCGACTCTGGCGAGCCGATCGTGCACGCTGAAGGCGAAGAATGCGGGTTGGTCACCCGGGGTACCGTCGAACTGTGGGTCGACGGCCAGGTCAGTGTGCTCAACTCTGGCGACGGCTACTACATCCCCACTACCCTGCCGCACAGTTTCAAGAACATCGGCCCGGATGAGGCCGAGATCATCAGCGCCAACACGCCGGCGAATTTCTGATCTTGACCCACAGACGTTCACTGAGCGCCCGGGATGTCTATCAGTGCCTGCGCAATGTGGCCCTTGGCGTGCATCAACTTGAGGTGGCTGCACGCCGCGAGGGCGGCTTGGTCGATGTCGGTATCCAGGGCTGGCAACTGACGTTGGCCCTGGATACCGAAGGCCTGGCGCATTGCGTTCATTGCCAAGCCCCCGGCGGCGAACAGGCCGGGCTCGAGCACTGGCAGCGCTATGGCACCAACCCCACCGACCTGCTCAGCCTGTGGGAGCGCACTCAGCTGGAGAGGCTGCTGGCCCCCTGACGCAGCGCCTCCTCGACAAAGTCCAGGCGGTCCTGGCCGAAGAACATGCCATCACCGACAAAACAGGTGGGCGCGCCAAACACCCCGCGCGCCACAGCAGCCTCGGTGGCCTGCTTTAGCGCTGCTTTTACTTCGCTGTCAGCGGCCAGGGCATGAAAACCCTGCGGGTCGAAACCTGCCTGCACGAGTGTTTCATTCAGCACAGCGCTGTCGCTCAGGTTGCGGCGCTGTACCCACAGCCCAGTGAACAGCACCGATAGCAATGCCTCGAACCGATCCGGTGAATGCAACTGGGTACCTGTCACGCCGCGCATCAACGTCAGGGTATTGACCGGGAAACCCGGCGGCATCCCGAACGGCACACCGTAGCGTTCGGCAAAGCGGGTCAAGTCGGTGAACATATAGCGCCCTTTGGCCGGGATCATGGCCGGCGAAGCATTGCCGGTAGCCTGGAAAACCCCGCCAAGCAGCATTGGCCGGTAGCGCAGCGTAGCGCCGTGGCGGGCACACAGGTTCGGCAGTTGGGTCCAGGCCAGGTAGCTGGCCGGGCTGCCCAGGTCAAAAAAGAAATCGACAGACTTGTGCATGGTTACGGTCCTTGGGTGATGACAGAGGCTTACCAGCGCTCCATCCAGGGGCGCAGGTCAAGCTCGAAGGTCCAGGCGTCGCGGGGCTGAGCGTGCAAGAACCAGTAACTGTCGGCAATGTGCGCCGGGTCAAGGATGCCATCCTGGTCCTTGAGGGCATAGCGCTCGGGGAAGCTGTCGCGGATGAAGGCCGTGTCGATGGCACCGTCCACCACTACATGGGCGACATGGATGTTGCGTGGCCCCAACTCGCGCGCCATGCTCTGTGCCAGGGCACGCAAGCCATGCTTGGCCCCGGCGAAGGCGGCAAAACCGGCTGCGCCGCGGGTACCGGCTGTAGCGCCGGTGAACAGGAGGGTGCCGCGCTCACGCTGAACCATGCGCCGGGCCACCGCCTGCGCGGTGAGGAAACCGGCAAAGCAGGCCATTTCCCAGATCTTGAAGTACTTGCGTGGGGTTTCCTCGAGAATGCTGCATGGCACATTCGCACCGATATTGAAGACAAATGCCTCAATCGGACCTATATCACGCTCGATAGTCTCCACCAGCGCGGCGACCTCCTCTTCCTTGCGCGCATCAGAGCCAAAACCGTAGGCCTGGCCGCCAGCGGCGTGTATTTCCTCCAGCAGCGGCTGCAGTTTGTCGGCCTGGCGCCGGGTTACGCAGGCAATGTAGCCCTCACGCGCAAAGCGCTTGGCGATCTCGCCCCCAGTGGCGTCGCCCGCCCCGATCACCAGCACGACTTTCTGTTGTTCTGACATGCCCGGCTCCATTAGTGAATGATCGTTTAGTAAACGAACGCTATGTTATGATCGCGGTCACCGTCAAGCCTGTCTGCCGAGGCATGTGAATGCGATACTCCAACGAACACAAACAGCAAACCCGCGAACGGTTGCTGGCCAGCAGCGGCGCGCTGGCCAAGCGCGGGGGTTTTGCCAGTACCGGCGTGGCCGGGTTGATGAAAGCGATCGGCCTGACCGGCGGTGCCTTCTACAACCACTTCCCGTCCAAGGACGACCTGTTTACCGAGGTGGTACGCCAGGAGCTGAGCAACAGCCCCCTGGCACGCCTGGCCAGCCAGGGAGCCAACAGAGAACGCCTGGGCCGCTGCCTGCAGCAGTACCTGAGCCTGGCCCACCTGCGCAATGCCGAAGGTGGATGCCCGTTGCCGCCGCTGGGTGTGGAAATCGCCCGGGCCGACACGCCGGTGCGTGAAGTGGCTGAGCACTGGCTGGTAGAACTGCACCGGGCCTGGAGCACAACCCTGGAGGATGAGCACCTGGCCTGGGTGCTGATCAGCCAGTGCGTAGGGGCATTGCTGGTCGGGCGCATGCTGGCCAGTGAAAGCGTGCAAGCGCAGGTATTGGGCGCCAGCCGCCAGTTTGTCGAACAGGCCCTGCATGAGGCGGATTAGTGCCCTGCTGGGTTTGCTATTGGCCCTGCCAGCGCTTGCCGAACAGGCCTGCCCGCCTGGGCAGTATCAAGTGTGCCTGATGGGCTGCTTTTGCGCCCCGATCGACCCAGGCCAGGCCGGGCAGATCCTCAAGGATGTGGAGGTCATGGCCTCGTCCAGCCTGGCATACGCCTTGCGCCAGGCCCGCGACGAAGCCACGGCCAGCGGTGTGCAGCCGATTCCGTTGCATATTCGGGCGCAGCTGGAACCCTGGTATGACTTTGCCGTGCTTGACGCGGCGCGCTTCCGGGTGGGGGATGAGCAACAGATCAGCGCAGCCAATGCACTATTGCAGAACCCCGATGTGAACGCCGTTACACTGATCGACACGATCATCTTCCGCCGGCCCGCCGATGCGGAGGACAACGTAGCCTTGTGGGCGCACGAGCTCAAGCATGTGCAGCAGTATCAGGAGCTGGGCGTGGAGGAGTTTGCCCGACGCTATACGCGCAACTTCGACGACCTGGAGGGGCCGGCCTACAAAATCGAGGCCGAAGTCGACAAGGCGCTGCGCGAGCGTCGTTCAGGCCTGACCCGCTGATCGCTGCCATCGCGTTCCACATCTACAGCGCCTGTCTTGCCCAGCGCAAAATTCAGCCGTTAGCGCGAACCGTGGTAGGAGCGGGTTTACCCGCGAATACGGCGGCGGCGGCAACGGTGAACGACGGGTGGAATTGGCCAGCAGGCCCGGCCCTTTCGCGGGTAAACCCGCTCCTACGACGACCTGCGCCCAACCCCCGATGTGTGTCCACCCCCGATCTGTGTAGGAGCGGGTTTACCCGCGAATACGGCGGCGGCTGCGACGGTGAACAGCGGGTAGAAATTGGCCAGCAGGCCCGGCCTGCTTCGCGGGTATCAACCCCTTGATACGACCAAGCTTTTCAGCTCTGAGCACCGCAGAAAAGCTTGACCGCCAACACAGTATCTTCATGGGAACGCAAAGGCGCTCAAGACACCGCCGAAGCCTCCACCCCCTGCTCACGGCTGGCATAACGCTGCGCCAGCACAGCACACACCATCAGCTGTATCTGGTGAAACAGCATCAGCGGCAAGATCATCGCGCCAATGCCACTGCCCACAAACAACACCTGGGCCATGGGCACACCCGTAGCCAGGCTTTTCTTGGAGCCGGCAAACAGGATGGTGATGCGATCCTCAAGGTCAAAGCCCAGCGCCTTGCCAAGCAAGCGGGTGCCAAACAGCACCACTGCCAGCAGAATTGCGCACACCACGAACAACCCCGCCAAGTGCTGCGGCGATACGGTGTGCCACAAACCGGTAACCACGGCCTCACTGAAGGCGGTGTACACCACCAGCAGGATCGAACCCTGGTCCACCACCTTGAGCCAGCGCGCATTGCGCTTGACCCAGGCGCCGATCCAGCGCCGCGCGACCTGCCCGGCAACGAACGGCACCAGCAGCTGCAAAGTGATCTTCAACACCGCGTCCAGGCCGGAACCTGTATCACCACCGGCGCCCAGCAGCAGCATCACCAGCAACGGGGTGAGGAAGATACCCAACAGGCTGGAGGCCGCTGCGCTGCAGATGGCCGCCGGCACGTTACCGCGGGCCAGCGAGGTAAAGGCAATGGCCGACTGCACGGTTGCAGGCAAGGCACACAGGTACAGGATGCCAAGGTAAAGCTCGTTACCCACCAGCGGTACGAACAGAGGTTTGAACGCCAGGCCCAGCAGCGGGAACAATACGAAAGTACAGGAGAACACCAGTAGGTGCAGGCGCCAGTGCCCGGCACCGGCAATGATGGCTTCACGGGACAGTTTGGCGCCATGCAAGAAGAACAACAGGCCAATGGCCAGGTTGGTCAGCCAGCCGAAATACACCGCGCCATCGCCCGAGCAAGGCAGCAAGGTGGCGATGAGTACCACACCGAGCAAGGCCAGGGTGAAATTGTCAAATAACATGCGCAAATACTTCATCACTGTATCCATCTTGTCATGGTGGGTGGGCAGACGATAAGGTCTTTGGCTCCCCGCCGCTAACGCCGGAACCCCGAGCGGTATCGCTCAACGGACACGCTTCACAAAAGGACTCACCATGCTCCGCCCACGTCTGGCTGCACTTGCAGCCGCCATTACCCTTGCCTTAGGCCATTCCAGCGCCCAGGCCGACGACCAGTTACAGGCCAAGGTCGACCAGATCATCCGCCCGCTCATGCAGGAACAAGGCATCACCGGCATGGCTGTGGCCATCTATGCACGCGACCACGCGCATTACTTCAGCTACGGTGTGGCCAGCAAGGCCGACAACGTACCGGTCAGCCGCGATACGCTGTTCGAGATCGGTTCGCTGAGCAAGACCTACACGGCCACCCTGGCCGCGCTTGCCAGCGCCGAGGGCAAGCTTGACCTCGAGGCCCCGGCCAAGCGCTATCACCCGGCACTGGCCGGCGTCCCCATCGGCGACGCGACGGTGCTGGAACTGGGCGCCTACAGCGCCGACTGCCTGCCACTGCAGTTCCCCGACACCGTACAAACACCGCAACAGGTAGTCGATTTCTTCCGCCACTGGCAACCTCGTGCCAAACCTGGCACCCAGCGCTGCTACTCCAACCCCAGTCTGGGTTTGTTCGGTGACCTGGCCGCCCGTGCGCAGCACCAACCGTTTTCCACGCTGATGAGTGAGGGCCTGCTGACGAAGATGGGCCTGAAAAACACCTACCTACAGGTTCCGGCCAGCGCCCAGGGGCTTTATGCCCAAGGGTATGACGCCGACGACAAGCCGGTGCGTGTAGGGCCCGGCCCTTACGCCGATGAGGCCTACGGCATCAAAACCAGCGCCAGCGACCTGCTGCGCTATGTGCGGTTGCACATGCAGCCGCAGGGCCTGCCACCGGCCCTGGCGAAAGCCACCGCCATTACCCAGCAGGGCTACTTCCAGGTTGGCGCCATGACGCAAGGCCTGGGCTGGGAACGCTACCCCTACCCGGTCACGCTGAGCACACTGATCGATGGCAACAGCCCACAGCTGATCCGCGAACCGCAGGCCACCACTCGCTTGCAGCCGGCCCTGCCCGCGTTACCGGCAGCCTGGTACAACAAGACCGGCGCCACCAACGGCTTCGGCGCGTACGCCGCGTTCGTGCCGGCAGAACAGCTGGCAGTCGTGCTGCTGGCCAATCGGAATTACCCCAACCAAGCGCGGGTACAAGCCGCCTTCGACATCCTTTCCGGCTTATAACGCAAGCTTTGATTGTCGGACAAAACGACAGAATGTAGTGAGCAAAAAAATTCACTACAAAATGGTTGACGCCGTTCATCACGCTTGGGCATGATGAAGCCGTCTCCCCGATCGGGAGCGGTGGCAAGGGTGTTCCAGACGGCCTGCGCGGTAACGCAGGCCGTCCGTGGAGAGGGAAACTGTCCAAAAGGCAGCGTGAGAAAGCCCCTGTTGCGATGCTGCTGTAGCAGCCTTGGTAGTGCGCTACACCGTGATAGCGCCAACTGTGAAAATCACCTATGAATGGGTAATGGGGGCTTTATGATGAACTTGAACAACAATCCGACTATCGACCAATTGGCCCAGCTGTTCGCCGTGCGCAAGGACAGCCTTGACGACCATTTGCTGTGGGTTAGCCAAACCGGTGAAGTGCGCCTCGACCGCCTGCCACCGAACACCGTCGAAGATGAATTTGAAGAGCACCTGCCCAGCATGCGTGCCCGCTTCAAGGTCTACCGCCGTGGCCAAGGCTACGTCGGCAAGAAAGCCGCCGCCGACACTGAATTCGTTGGCCGCGTGCTGCAGACCCTGCAACAAGAATGGCCCGCTGCCCGTGAGCAGCAGGCAGTCAAGGTGATCGAACCGCTGAATTGAGGGTTCGCACCTTTACCAGAGCCCGGCCCGCATAGGCCGGGCTTTTTCATGCCTGGCGCCGCTGCAGACGGGTTTCCGGCAGAGGCAAGGCGCCTGTTGCCATCGCCCGGGCGCGGTCGACACCCCACACCAGCGCACGGGTCATGGTCTCGCCCGGCAGCGCGGGGTAATACTCTTCCAGCAACGCCCGCCCGTCCCCGGCGTACAGCCCCAGAAACAGCTGCGTCGCCCCCAGGCGCGACAAGCGCACCTGCACGTCCAGTGTGGTGCCGTCGCTGAGTGCTTCGTCGTGGCAGCGGCTGTGCAAATGTGCGTCGGCCCACTGCCAATAGGTTTCTTCCCTGACTCGCATGAGCATTCAATCCTCCGTTGCTGGAATGCCGCGTCAGAAAACCACAGGCCGGGCCATCCGGCGAGCGCTACCGGGCAATACCATGAGGCGGATCAACGAATGGCAATAAAAACCCCGCCGTTGGGCGGGGTGTGTGCAGACGCGGGATCACTTCTTGAGCGGTACCCGCGGCATGAAGCGGCCTTTTTTGCTGCGCTGCAAATGTGCAGGCTGGAGCTGTTCGGAATCATCCAGCGTCATGTGGGCGAAACCCAGGCGAAATGCCGTCTGGCCGCAACGCACCTGGCTGTTGATCGGGAACGCATCGTTCAGGTCTTCGAAAAAGGATTCGCTCATGCCCAGTCTCCCTCCAGTGGCGGTCGCGTCGGCAACCAGACAAGTTGCCCAGGGAACGCGGCCTGTGAAAGTGAGACTAGCTGGTCATTTGCGGACCGACCGGACAAGAACCTTGCAGCCGACCAATGGCAAAAGGCTTTACTTCAGGCGTACTGCCGTACCGGTGGCAAATACCACGACCATGCCGCCCTGTACCGACGGCATGCTGATCTCAAAATCCACCCCCACTACCGCATCGGCTTGCAACTGTCGTGCCCGGGCCTTGAGTTCTTCAGTGGCCTGCTCCCGGGCCTCGCGCAGCGCGCTTTCCAAGGTTTGCGAACGGCCACCGAAGAAGTCGCGAAACCGTGCAAAGAAATCGCGCACGAAGTTGATGCCCTGCACCGATTCGGAACTGACCACGCCCAGGTATTCGGCAATCGGGCGGCCTTCGAGCTGGCTGGTGGTGGAAATGATCATGGATGCGCTCCGTTGGCCTGGCAAAAAGAGGCCGATTCTAACAGAGCGCAGGTCGGCAGATTTAAGCGCTTTACGCGTTGGCAGCCCGCAAACGCTGACCGATGCGCGCACCGAAGACATTCACCAGCAGGCCGGCCATCACCAACAATGCGCCCCAGCCCTGCGTAGCGGTCAGGCGCTCTCCCAGCAGTAACGCCGACGAACTCAGGCCAATCACCGGTACCAGCAGCGAGAACGGCGCCACTTTGCCTGCCGGGTGACGCGACAGTAACTTGCTCCACAGGCTGTAGCCGAGCATGGTGGCGACAAAGGCCAAATACGCCAGGGCCAGCACCGAACTCCAACTGATATTGGCCAAGGCATGGCCAATGCGCTCGGGGCCTTCCAGCCACCAGGACAGTGCCAGGAATGGCAGTGGCGGGATCAGCCCACCCCAGATCACCAGTGCGACCAGGTCGACCGAGCCGAACCGCCGGGTAATGATGTTGCCCAGGCCCCACATCGCACCGCCACACAGGGTCAGCACCAACGCCAGCATGGGCACATGGCCGCCGTCTTCGCTGCCGATCAGTGCCAGGCCGCCGGCCGCTACCAGCAGCCCCAGCACGCTGGCCAGGCGCAGCCGCTCACCGAGAAACAACGCAGCAAAACCGAGGGTGAAGAAGGCTTGCGACTGCAGGATCAACGAAGCCAACCCTGGCGGCATGCCGCTGTACATGGCCTGAAACAGGAACGCGAACTGGCCCAGTGAAATGGTCGCACCGTAAGCGATCAGCCAGCGCCACGGCAGTTTGGGCCGCCTGACCAGCAAGATCGCCGGGAACGCCACCAGCAAGAAACGCAATGCCCCCAGCAACATCGGTGGCAACCCGTCGAGGCCAACCTTGATGACCACAAAGTTGACGCCCCAGGCGACAATCACCACCAGGGCGATAAGCAGGTCCTTAAGTGGCATTGCGACTTCCTTCTGCAGGCTTTTTAGACATATTTCGTTACAGCATAACGGTATTCCTTGAAAAGGGACCAGCACAGTTGAACCCAATGGTTGCACTACAGTGACTGTTCCATCCGCCCGCTGTCCGCTGGGCGTCTACGTTGCCAAATCAGCAAGCACAGGTTTAATCCTGATAACCAGGCGCCACCTTTTCCAACATTCGCAACAACGCCGCCCAAGCCAGTTGCAGCGCATCCGGGTCAGCCAGCTCCCCCTGCTTCAACCCTCTCCCCGGCGCGTTGAACTGCCGTTCGGTACGCACGCAAACTTCGGTCGACGGCAATATCAGTTGCCCAGCACTTTGCGCCGCCAACTGGATCTCGCAAGCCTTCTCCAGGTAGTACATGCGCAAGAAGGCTTCAGCCACACTGCGTCCCGTGGTCAACAGCCCATGGTTGCGCAGTATCATCACCGGCTTGTTGCCCAAGTCGGCCACCAGCCGTTGCTGTTCATCCATGTCCAGCGCGACGCCCTCGTAGGCGTGGTAAGCCACGTTGCCGTAAAACTCCATGGACATCTGGTTGACCGGCAACAGGCCACATTCCAGTGCGGCCACCGCGCAGCCTGCGCGGGTGTGGGTGTGCAGCACGCACCGGGCATCCTCGCGGGCAGCGTGAATGGCACTGTGAATGACGAACCCGGCCGGATTGACCGGGTGACGGGCAGCCCCCACCGGCCGCCCCTGCAGGTCGATCTTCACCAGGCTGGACGCTGTGATCTCCTCGAAGAGCAAGCCATACGGGTTGATCAGGAAATGGTGCTCCGGCCCAGGCAGGCGCAGGGAGATATGCGTGAAGATGAGATCGCTCATGCGAAAGTGCGCGATCAGCCGGTAGCAGGCAGCCAGCTCCCGACGCAGGCTTAGTTCCGTTGCAGTCATCTTGTTGCCCCTTTTCTGAACGCTATTTGCTGGCCCAGGCGTTGAAGCGTTGCTCCAGTTCTTCGCCATGATCGACCCAGAATTCCACGTTCATGGCCAGCGCCCCCTGCAGGTTCCGAGGTGAAGTGGGTACCCAGTCGGCCAGCGCCGGGTCAAGCCTGGCCGCGGCTTGGGTATTGGTGGGCCCATAGGGGATCTGTTGTACATACCGCACCTGGGTATCCGGCTGATTGGCATAGGCAATCAGCCGCTTGGCCTGGTCGACATGCCGCGAGCCTTTGATGATCGCCCAATAGTCCATACCGTACAGGCTGCCAGGCCATACCACGGCCAACGGGCTGCCCTGCTGCGCCGCCACCGCAATTCGTCCGCTGTAGGTGGAGGTCATCACCACGTCACCGGCTGCCAGCCATTGCGCGGGTTGAGCGCCGGCGTCCCACCACTGGATATGGGGTTTGAGTTCGCTGAGTTTGGCGAAGGCCCGCTCGACCCCTGCCGGCGTGGACAATACCCGGTATACGTCCTCGACCTTGACCCCGTCAGCCAACAGTGCGAATTCCAGGTTGTACACCGCACGCTTGCGCAGGCCGCGCTTGCCAGGGTACTTGTCGACGTCCCAGAAGTCCGCCCACGATGCCGGCGCCTGGGCCAGCTTGCTGCGGTCGTAGGCAATAGCCACGCTCCAGACCAGCGCGGCCGACCCACAATCCTGTGCGGCTGCCGGGATCAGTTCGGCTGCATGGCCCAGGCGCTGCCAGTCCAGGTGCTCGTAGATCCCCTCGTCGCAGCCGCGCATCAAGTCAGGGCCTTCGATCTGCACCACATCCCAATCGACGTTGCCGGTGTCGGCCATGACCTGGATCCGTGCCATTTCGCCGTTGTATTCACTCTGGATCAGCTGGCTGCCGTCCTGGGCAATGAAGGGCTTGAAGATCGCCTCATCCTGGGCCTTCTGGCCAGCGCCGCCATAACCGACCACAACCATCTGCTGCGCAGCTTGCGCAGTGCCCAGGCCAAGGGCCAGTAAGGCTGCACAAAGGCCGGTCACACGTGGATATAGCTGCATCGTAGTTTCCTCCTGGCGGTGCCCGACGGGCCCGTTTTCTTGTTGTTCTGAGGTCACACCCTCGCCATGCGAGTGAGGAAAACCTAGACAGACACAAGTAAAAAAACAAGTTGATTTTTTACTATTGCTACACTTTTATAAGAAAAAATAAAAACACCGCACCGGAGCCGCCTGTATGCAGACCGCCTTCCCACACCTGTTCGAGCCCTTGCAGATCCGCGGCAAACGTTTGAAAAACCGCATCATGTCCACCGGGCACGACACCTGCCTGCCCACCGACAACCTGGTCAACGACAAGCTGATCGCCTACCAGCGCGACCGCGCTGCCGGCGGCGTAGGCCTGATCGTGCTGCAGGTCGCCGGGGTGCACGACAGTGCCCGCTACACCTCGCATGTGCTAATGGCCACTGACGATGCCTGCATCGATGGCTACCGGCAGCTTGCCGAGGCCTGCCATGCGCACGGCACCGTGGTGCTGTCGCAACTCTTTCACCCCGGGCGTGAGATCATGGAGTCGGCAGACGGCCTGTTGGCGGTAGCCTACTCGGCATCTGCGGTGCCCAATGAGCGCTTCCGGGTGATGCCCCGCGCGCTGGACCAGGCAATGATCGACGAAATCGTCCAGGGCTACGCCTGCGCCGCCCGCCGCCTGCACCAGGCCGGGCTGGATGGCGTCGAGGTGGTGGCCAGCCATGGCTATCTGCCCGCGCAGTTTCTCAACCCGCGGGTGAACGTACGCAGTGATGGCTACAACGGTGACCTGGATCAGCGCCTGAGGTTCTTGCGCGAAGTGCTGGCCGCAGTGCGCGCCGCCACCGATGAGCAGTTCATCATCGGCCTGCGCATCAGCGCTGACGAGCGCGACAGCCAGGGCCTGAGTGAAGACGAGTCACTGGCTGCTGCCGTGGCCTTGCAGGGCCAGCTCGACTACCTGCATGTCGTCGCCGGTACCTCGGCCTCGCTGGGTGGCGCGGTCCATATCGTGCCACCGATGGCCATCGAACCGGCGTACCTGGCCCGCGAGGCTGGCACCTTCAAGCAACAGTTGGCTATCCCCCTGTTCGTCACCGGGCGCATCAACCAGCCCCAGGAAGCCGAGCTGATCCTGGCCCGCGGCCAGGCTGATGTGTGCGGCATGACCCGGGCGCTGATCTGCGATCCGTCGATGCCAGAAAAGACCGAACGCGGCCAGGTCGAAGACGTGCGCGCCTGCATCGCCTGCAACCAGGCATGCATCGGCCATTTCCATCGTGGCTTGCCCATTTCCTGCATCCAGCGCCCGGAAACCGGGCGTGAGTTGCAGTACGGGCACCTCACGCCCACTTCCTCGCCCAAACGCATAATGATCGCCGGCGGCGGGCCTGCCGGCATGAAGGCCGCCGCCGTGGCCGCCGCGCGCGGGCACCAGGTCACGCTGTACGAGGCGGGCCCGCAGCTCGGTGGGCAGGTGCTGCTGGCCCAGCTGCTGCCACGGCGTAGCGAGTTCGGGGGTGCCAGCACCAATCTGCAACGGGAAATGGCCCTGGCAGGTGTAGAAGTGGTGCGCAACACCCGGGTCGACCGCGCACTGGTCGAACGTGAGCGCCCTGATCTGGTCATTGCCGCTACCGGCGCCACCCCCTACTGGCCGGCGTTCGAGCGTACCGGCGAGCTTCAGGTAGTGGACGCCTGGCAAGTGCTGCGCAATGAGGTGAAACCGGGGCGTTCGGTGCTGGTGATCGACTGGCGCTGTGACTGGATCGGCCCCGGCATCGCCGAACGCCTGGTGCGCGAAGGCCATCAGGTCCAGTTGGCGGTCAACGGCACTCATTGCGGCGAGAGCCTGCCGCTTTACGTACGTGACCAACTGGCCGGCGAGCTGCATCGCCTGGGTATCCCTGTCACCCCATACGCACGCCTGTACGGCAGCGACGACAACACGGTGTACCTGCAGCACACCGCCAGCGGCGATCCGATGATCTTCGAAGGCATCGACACCTTGGTGCTGTGCATGGGGCATCAACCGCAAGACCGCCTGGCCACTGAACTGGCAGGTGTGGTGGACGTACGGCGGATTGGCGACTGCCTGGCGCCGCGCACGGCCGAAGAAGCGATTCACGATGGTCTGACGGTTGCCTGGGCGCTCTGAGGCTGTTCATACTGCGGCTTTTGCGATGGACCGACGCGCATGAGCCAACCCCCCCAGCCCCCCGCCAGCGAACCGGGGGGCGCCGCGCCGCAGTTCCTCGGCACCCGCATCCGCGGCCTGCGCAAGCGCCGCGGCATGACCCTGGCGGAGCTGGCCGCACACAGTGAACTGACTGCAGGCTACATCAGCCAGCTGGAGCGCAACCTCTCCTACCCGTCGATCCCGGCGCTGTTCAACATCGCCCGCAGCCTGGGCGTGACCATCCAGTGGTTCTTCGCCAGCGAGGCCACCACCGCGCCCGAAGACCAAGGCTATGTGGTGCGGCGCAACAGCCGCCTGAGCGTGCATTACGAAGATGGCATCGTCGATCAACTGCTCACCCCCCAGCCCAACCGTCAGCTGGAGATGCTGCACTCACGTTTCCCGCCAGGTACCTACAGCCAGCAAAGCTACAGCCACGACGGCGAAGAAGCCGGTTACCTGCTCAGCGGCACGTTTGAGCTGTGGGTAGGCGAGCGGCATTTCCAGCTGAGTGAAGGCGACAGCTTCAGCTTCTCGAGCCAGGAACCTCACCGCTACGGCAACCCCGGTGAAGTGGATGCCGTGGTGATCTGGGTGATCACGCCGCCAACATTCTGAAGCACTCCAGCAAGCACTGGTAACACCGTTGACCGGCAATACGGTCTACCTTGTCCACCGAACTTCAAAGGAGCACAACCATGAAGCAGATCCTGATCATTGGTGCGGGCTTTGCCGGCCTGTGGAGCGCACTCAGCGCCATCCGACAGCTTGACCTCAACGGCAGCAAGGGCGTCGAGGTCACCTTGCTCGCGCCCCAGGCTGAACTGCATGTGCGTCCGCGCTTCTACGAGGCAGACGTGCATACCATGGCCGCACCACTGCAGGCGCTGTTCGACGCTGCCAATGTCCGTTTCGTGCAGGGCACGGCATACGACATCGATGAAACGGCCCGCCGCGTGGGCTATCGCACTCGCAGCGGCACTCGCTGCACCCTGCCCTACGACCGACTGATCATGGCCTGCGGCAGTGAGCTCGTGCGCCCTGACATGGACGGCATCGAGCATGCCTTCGACGTCGACAAGCTCGACAGCGCCGCACGCCTGGAAACCCACCTGAAGTCACTGGCCAGCCTGCCGAACACGCCGGCACGCAATACCGTGGTGGTAGCCGGGGGCGGTTTTACCGGTATCGAGACGGCCACCGAATTGCCGGCCCGCTTGCGCGCGATACTGGGTGAAGACGCCGCGTTGCGCGTAGTGGTAATCGACCGCGGCGCCAGGATCGGCGCAGCCCTGGGTGACGGCATCCGCCCAGCCATCGAGCAGGCATGCGAGGCCCTGGGCGTGGAGTGGGTTTGCGGTGCCACTGTAGTTTCTGTAGACCCTGCCGGTGTCAAGCTGGACAACGGCCAGCGTATCGACGCCAGCACGGTGGTCTGGACGGTTGGCTTCAAGGCCAACCCGCTCACCGAACAGATCAGCGGCGAGCGCGACAACCGCGGCCGCTTGCATGTCGATGGCAACCTGAAGGTCAAGGGCAATGATGCCGTGTATGCAGCGGGAGACGTGGCTTACGCCCCCTGTGACGAGCTTGGCAATCATGCCCTGATGTCGTGCCAGCATGCGATTGCGCTGGGGCGCCATGCGGGCAACAATGCCGCTGCCGAGTTGCTTGGCGTAACACCAATGGCTTACAGCCAGCCCAAGTACGTGACGTGCCTGGACCTGGGGGCCTGGGGCGCGGTGTACACCGAAGGGTGGGCCCGTGAGGTTTCGCCACCGGAGGACAAGGCCGAAGCCAAGGCGCTGAAGCGCCAGATCAATTCAGTGTGGATTTATCCGCCAGCGGCTGACCGGGCATCGGCCCTGGCGGCAGCTGATCCGCTTATCCCGGTGGCCTGAGAGCTTCTACAGGTTGGAGTGGCCTTGTGCTTCGACAGGGCCACGCTTGCAACCAACCGCTCCTTTGATCAGGCAGCAGCAAACAGCTCGTTGGCAATCTGCGCCTGTGCAGCATCGATCGCCTGGCTGCGCTGCTCCGGGCCATAGGCCAGGCCGTGGGCCCGGACGATTTCCAGGTCGGTAATACCGATGAAGCCCAGGAACACTTTCAGGAAGTCTTCATGCCCGGCGCCACTCGGCTGGCCAGCGTGCAGGCCACCAGCGGTGGAAACCAGCACCACTTTCTTGTTGCCGCACAGGCCTTGCGGGCCGGCTTCGGTGTAGCGGAAGGTCTTGCCGGCGACGGCTACGCGGTCAATCCAGGCTTTGAGCTGAGTCGGCACGGTGAAGTTGTACATTGGCGCACCAATCACCACGGCATCGGCAGCCAGGAACTCTTCGAGCGTCTCTGCGCTCAGCTTGGCTTCGAAAGCCTGGGCCGCGTCACGTACGTCTTCAGGGGTGCCTGCAGCGACCAGGGTGGCAGCGGAGAAGTGGGCAATGGCATCGGCAGCCAGGTCGCGGTAAACCACCTCAACGCTTGGGTCTGCAGCCTTCCAGGCTTCGACCACTTCACGGCTCAACTGACGCGAGGCGGAATTGTCGCCCAGGATGCTCGAATCGATGTGCAACAGTTTCATGGGACTCTCCTGTGAGTGAAGACCGCATCTGTGGGCGATCACGATGGGGAGAATCCTACCGAGATGATCAATAGCTGATAAGTAAGCAAAAATGCGTTAGTTTGTCCCACAGATGGAACAGTGAGACATTCCCATGCAAGACCTCAACGACCTCTTCTACTTCGCGCGCGTCGTCGAAGCCGGCGGATTCGCCGCCGCCGGGCGCCAGCTGGGCATACCCAAGTCGCGCCTGTCGCGGCGTATCGCCGAGCTTGAAGAGCGCCTGGGCACACGCCTGTTGCAGCGCACCACACGGCAACTCAAGCTCACCGCAGTAGGTGAACGTTACTTGCATCATTGCCAGGCCATGTTGCTGGAGGCCGAAGCAGCCGACGAAACCGTGGCCAGCATGAGCAGTGAGCCGCGCGGGCGTTTACGGGTATCGTGCCCGGTGGCACTGGCACACGCCTTCCTGCCGGATGTGATCAGCCGCTTTCTCGAGCAGTATCCGCTGGTGCAACTGGACATGGTATTGCTCAACCGCCGGGTCGACCTGATTTCGGAAGGCATTGATGTGGCGTTGCGCGTACGCGACCTGGGCGACGAAGACCCGGCCCTGGTGACCCGCCGCCTGCGCCAGGCGCAAATGCAACTGGTGGCCGCACCCGGTTTTGCCGACCACATTCGCGAACCGGACGAGTTGGCATCATTGCCCGTGCTGGGCGCAGCCGAAGCAGACCGGCTGGTACACTTCCGCCTGCTCGGCCCCCATGGCAAGCAGCAGGAAATATCGCTGGAGCCACGCTTGGCGATCGACGATTTCGTAGTACGTAACGCTGCTGTACGTGCCGGCCTGGGGTTCACTGCGCTGCCCAGCATGTTCTGTGAAGAGGAACTGGAACGCGGCGAACTGGTGCGCCTGCTGCCAGACTGGTCGCTGCCGGGTGGCTACCTGCAGGCGGTTTACCCACACCGGCGTGGCCTGCTGCCTGCGGTCCGGGTGTGGATCGATCACTTGGCGGCGTCATTCGAGGCATGTGGAGAGCGGTATGTCTGAACGGAAGATGAGCGAAGGCCAGGTAGCGGCATTTTGCCTGAGCCTGCCGGGGGCGCGGGAAGACTATAAATGGGGCGGCATCCGAGTGTTTTCGGTGGCAGAAAACAAGATGTTCGCGGTGCTCGACCTGGCGGGTGCCGGGTTGTCGTTCAAGGTAGCCGACGAGCTGTTTCTGGGTTATTGCGATCGACCCGGGATACGGCCGGCGCCGTACCTGGCGCGGGCGCGATGGGTCAGCATGGCACCGCCCTACCCCATGGGGCGTGATGAACTGTGTGACCTGTTGCAGCGTTCGCACCAGCTGGTAGTGCGTCGGTTGCCCAAGCGGTTGCAGGTGGGGTTGGTCATGTGATCGACCTGTGCCGGCCCTTTCGCGGCATCACCCGCGAAGAGGCCGGTACAACTGCCCATCAACCAAGGGGCAGATAACGTCCGTCAAGAAATAGCCAGTCTGCCCAGAACACTTGGTGCAGCAGCACAATCCCCCAGCACACCAACTGGAACGAAACCTTGCGGGTCTTGTGCCGAAACAACTGCTGCGCCAACAGCGCCCCCGGCCAACCACCGAGCAACTCGCTGACATGCAGCACTTTCTCGGGTGTACGCCAGGCCTGGTTACGTGCCTGCTGCTTGTCCTGCCAATACAGCAACAGGGTGATAAGGCTCATGGCCGGGTACAACGCCAACGGCCACCAGGTCTGATCGTTCCAGGCCATGCGCGCCGCCCCCAGGCCGGGCAATAGGCAAAGCACGCCCAACAGCAGCAGCTTCAGGCGCACATTGCGCACGCGTTCAGCCCGTTGCCCACGCAGCGCCTCAGCCATGTGCCGTGGACCAGTCGACCCAACCGAACTGCCAGGTCGCCAGAATGAACAGGCCGAACACTATGCGATACCAGGCAAATGCCGCGTAGCTATGGTTGGCAATGAACTTGAGCAACGCCCGTACGGCAATCATGGCGAAGATGAACGAGGTCACGAAGCCTAGCGCGAACACCGGCAGATCGCCGGGCTGGAACAAGTCACGGTATTTGTAGCCCGAATACACCGCCGCACCGACCATGGTCGGCATTGCCAGGAAGAACGAGAACTCGGTCGCTGCCTTGCGCGACAAGCCGAACAGCAAGCCACCGATAATGGTCGAACCGGAGCGCGACGTGCCCGGGATCATCGCCAGACACTGGATGAAGCCGATTTTCAGCGCATGGCTCCAGCGCATGTCGTCCACATGGTCCACCTGTACGCGGTGCTCACGGCGCTCGGCCCAGAGCATGATGACGCCACCCACCACCAGTGCTGCTGCCACGGTGACGGGGTTGAACAGGTATTCGTGAATAAGGTCGGCAAACAGGACACCCAGTACCACCGCCGGCATGAACGCCAACAGCAGGTTGCCCGTGAAGCGGCGCGCCTTGGGCTGACTGGCCAGGCCGAAGACCACTTCGAAAATCTTGCTGCGAAACTCCCACACCACCGCCAGGATCGCCGCCAGCTGAATGATGATGTTGAAAGCCATGGCCCGTTCGCCGCCAAAACCGATCAGGTCGGCGACGATAATCTGGTGACCGGTACTGGAAATCGGCAGAAACTCCGTCAGCCCTTCGACCACGCCTAAGATGATTGCCTGGAAGGCAGTCCAAAAATCCATCATTCCCCCGGATGGAGCGCTGTTTGTCGCAGGCCCCTTGTTCTTGATTTGCTTGAAATTGCCTTACACGGCCCGGCTGTTTTACAGCGACTGTTGAGCGCAACGCCAGTAGAAAAGTTCACGCCTGTTAAAGGTTTCATCTTGCGCGGCCGAAATCCTGACAGAGCCCCTTGGCAATCGCTTTACACGACCTGTGCAGACTATCACCAACATAGCACTTAGCCATTAGTCGAGTGGGGGCTCACTGCAAAGCATGCTTCGATGCACATCAATAAAAAGAACAATGCGGGAGCTGATGGATGAACACTCTGAGATCGATGTCAATCAGTCGGCGCCTGTGGCTGATCCTTGTAGTGGCGGTGGCCATGCTGGTGGTACTGGGCCTGCTGATGCTGCGGCAGATCCATGGTGACCTGTACCAGGCCAAGGCGGAGAAAACCCGCCATGTGGTGCAGACCGCCGCAGGTGTGTTGGCCTATTACCAAGGCCTGGAAGCTGCCGGCACGCTCAGCCGCGAAGCCGCCCAGCAACAGGCGCTGCAGGTAGTGCGCGCGCTGCGCTACGACCATGACGACTATTTCTGGATCAACGACCTGGGGCCGAAGATGATCATGCATCCGGCCAACCCCAAGCTCGACGGCCAGGACCTTTCCGCCATCCGCGACCCCGATGGTTTCGCCGTGTTCAACGAAATGGTCGCCCTTGCCCGCCAGCAGGACGCCGGCCCGGTCAACTATCGCTGGCCCAAGCCCGGCGCCAGTGAGCCGGTAGCCAAGACCTCGTATATTCAGCTGTTCAAGCCGTGGGGCTGGATCATCGGTTCAGGCGTGTACGTCGATGACGTGCAGGCCGAATTCGCTCGCCAGTTGCGCGACGCTTCGCTGATTGGCGTGGGCATTGCCCTGCTGATGGCGCTGGTGGTCATGCTGATTGCCCGCAGCATCGCCCGCCCGCTGCAGGAGGCGGTGCAGGCAATGGGCAACATCGCCAGCGGTGAAAGCGACCTTACCCGGCGCCTGGACACCCATGGCAGCGACGAGATCACCCACCTTGGCGAGCACTTCAACCGCTTCAACGGCAAACTGCAAGGTGTAGTCGGCCAACTGCAAGGCGCGGCCCACGCATTGGCCCAGTCCGCCGGGCACGTCGGTGACAATGCAGGTGCCGCACAACAGCGCAGTGCCCAACAATCGCTACAGATGGACCAGGTGGCCACTGCAGTCAATGAGGTGACCTACGCCGTGCAGGACGTGGCCAAGACCGCGGAACAGGCCGCCGGAGAAATGCGTACGGCACAACAACAGGTGACGCACGGCCAGCAGGCCATCCACGGCAGCCTGGCGCAGATCGACCGCCTGTCGCTGACCATCGATGAGGCCGTACAGGTAATCCGCGACCTGGCCGGCCACAGCACGCGCATCGGCGGCGTGCTGGACGTGATTCGTTCCATTGCCGAACAGACCAACCTGCTGGCGCTGAATGCCGCCATCGAGGCGGCACGGGCTGGCGAGCAAGGCCGAGGCTTTGCCGTGGTCGCCGACGAGGTGCGCCTGTTGGCCCAGCGTACAGCACAATCGACGGCCGAGATTCATACCATGATCGAGCACCTGCAGAGTCAGTCGGACGCTGCGGTCAAGGCCATAGACACCAGCAGCGAGGCATCGCGCCAGACTGTCGAACAAGCCCGCGAGGCCGGCGCCAGCCTGGACGCCATCAACCAGGTGCTGAACAACCTCACCGCATTGAATGCCTCCATTGCCAGCGCTACCTTGCAGCAGTCGCATGTGGTCGAAGAGATCAACCGCAATGTGCTGGATACTGCCGGGTTGTCGCAGCAGACCGCCGATGCGGCGCGTCAGTCCAGCGATGCCGGGGTGGCATTGGGGCGGTTGAGCGAAGATCTGGAGCAGTTGTTGCGGCAGTTCCGGGTCTGAGAACAAGCCCTTTTGCGGGCATGCCTGCGAAGGAAGCAACGCGGTGGGTGGCACCGGCGCTGCCGGTGTTCGCGGGTAAACCCGCTCCTACAACCGGGTATCCCGCCGCTGCGCCCTACACCTTCCCCGGCCGACCCGCTACAATCTCGCCCCTTCCCCGTAGCCTCCAAGGATCGCCGATGTCCGGCCTTGAACTCATTGCCGCCCTCCTCGGCGTAACCGCTGTCTGGCTCACGGTCAAGCAGAACGCCTGGTGCTGGCCGATCGGCCTGGTCATGGTACTGATCTATGGCTGGCTGTTCTACGAGGTAAAGCTGTACTCGGGCATGTTGCTGCAAGTGGCCTACGCCATCCTGCAACTGTACGGCTGGTGGCAATGGAAGCGCCCCGACCACGCTGAAGAGGCCCGTCAGGTCTCCCGCCTGCCACGCCCGGCACTGCTCACCGGCCTGGCCGCCGGGGTGCTGCTGAGCGCCGCCCTGGGCGCGGCCATGGCCAACTGGACCGATGCCGCCCTGCCCTGGCTGGATGCCACCCTGACCGGATTCAGCCTGGTAGCGCAACTGTGGATGGCGCAGAAACGCCTGCAGTGCTGGCCTCTGTGGGTCGTGGTCGACATCATCTATGTGGGCCAATACCTGCATCAGCAGTTGTATTTCACCGCCGGCTTCTTCGCCGTGCTCACCCTGATTGCCGTACGCGGCTGGCTGGAATGGCGCCGCGACCCGGCGCTGGTACAGCCATGAGTGCGTCGCAAGCAATGAAAGTGCTGGTACTGTGCGGCCCAGAATCCAGTGGCAAAAGCTGGCTTAGCGGGGTGATCCAGGCACATTTTGGTGGCCTGGTCGTGGGCGAATACGTGCGCCATTTCATCGACCAGCAATGCCGTGACACCTGCTACGCCGATATTCCCGCTATCGCCCGCGGGCAACTGGCATGGGAGGACCGTGCGCGTGAGCAGGCGCCCCCGCTGCTGATTCTGGACACCCACCTGCTAAGCAACATGCTCTGGAGCCACGCACTGTTCGACGACTGCCCAACCTGGCTGGAAGAGGCACTGCTGGCACGGCGTTACGACCTGCACCTGTTGCTCAGCCCGCAAGGGGTGGACTGGATTGCCGATGGTCAGCGTTGCCAACCCGACCTCAGCGATCGTCAGCGCTTTTTCGATGACAGCCAGGCGTGGCTGAGGCGGCACAACCAGCCGCACCAAATACTTGATGGCAATTGGCCGCAACGCCAATTGCTGGCCTTGCAATCGGTCGCTATGCTGCTTGGTAGCGATGCGCCATCATGCCCAACCGAGTGTTAAACCACTGACACACTCCGGTGGGGCAAAGCCCCCGAAATTGCGGGGCTTCCCCCTGCCCTGGTGGCAGTGTCAAGCCCGTGAAACACACTTGCAAAAACCCTTCCAATCAAGGCCACAGCCGACTTTGCCGGCAACGTGCAGGGCACGCTGTTTCAAGCCTGAGACAACATGCGCCGCATTTTGTCAGCCTCTTGCCCTAACTATCTGACCTGAAACGTATTCTAAAAAGCGGCACACCTTCTGCTCTATCGTTCGCATCGCTGAACTAGGGCCAGCGCTCTAAGAAGGAGTTGCCGTCGTGAGGAAACGTGACAAACGCCTCTATCACCTATTACTGGTGGGTTGTGTACTGGGGTCACTAAGCCTGACAGCTCAGGCGGACAAGGGGATCATCATCATCAAGCGCGATGTGCAGGTGCGCAACGCGACCATCCCACCCCTGATCCCAGACCCGAGCCCTACCACCGTCAATGCCAACCCTTCTGCCCACGTGCTCAAGCAAACCAACGAGCTGAGCGATGGCGACTTCGCCAGCATCAGCAGCGGTGCAGGCATCAGCAACCTGGTCACCCAGCAGACCAACAACCTGGGTGGCAACCTCGGCAACCAGAACCAGCTTCCCAACTTGGCGGGCGGACGCGGCACGGGGTCGGGTAACGGTATCTCGAACATGGTCAACTCAAGCGTGCAGCGAGGCCTCGCGCCACTGCAGATTCTGACCGGCGGGGGCAAGTGAGATGAAGCGCACACTGCTGATGCTGGCCGTCCTTTGCACTGCACCGGCCTTTGCGCAATCCCTGGTTCCCGTCATCAACAACGCCGATATCGACAGCTCCGGCAGCCGCTATCAGGGCAACCTCTCTGTCAACCAGGCCGCTGGTGACAAACAGCAGCAGGTCAATGCGCGCGCCATCGCCGTCGGCCCCGAAGCCAATGCAAGCACCCAGATCCGACAACGGCTCGACACGCCCGCCGACCCCGCGATGGACGCCCGCTCGACCATCCAGGGCAACGCTTTCAGCAACGGCAGCGGCGCCCTGGGGGTCAACCAGAGCGCAGGTGCCAACACCCAGCAAGCCAATGCACTGAGCATCAGCATTGGTGCACAACCGCAAAGCATCGACGACAGCGTCCTCATGCAACAGAACGTGGCGCTGATCAACAACTCGGGAGCAACTGACATTCCAGCAGGCTATCGCCAGGTCACTACCAGTGACCAGGCCTTCACCGGTAGCCGAGGGGTGATCCAGTTGAACCAGAGTGCCGGGGTGGGAAACCGAATGGCCAACACCTTGAGCATCCGGGTCGCGGATTGACCCTGCAGTTAAGAACGACACTTAACCTAATAGCGTACGGAGAATCACCATGAAACCCTCGATGGCAATCAAGCCTCTGGTTTTCGCAATTGCTGCGGTCATGGCTGTTGCTGTACAAGCTGGGCAAAATGATCGGCGTAATGACCACCATAACGGCCACCATAACAATGGTCATCACAAGCCTCCACCCACCAAGATCCCTGTGTATGCAACGGCCAATGCCTGGGATACCCAAACCAGCACTCGCAACCGCATCTCCAATGAAGGCACCATCAACGAAGCCGAGATGAGTGACTCTGGCACCGGCTCCAGCGGCAACGTTGGCATAAACGTGGCGGCCGGTAACGGCAACCAGCAAGACAACGCCGCTGCCATTGCCAACGCAGGCTCCGACTCGAGCCTGGACAACAGCTTCGTGTTCGGCATGGCCAGTGCCACGGCTGACGTCGTGCAAACCAGCAGAAACAACCGGGTCGACAACTATTCGACCCAGTCTTCGGCTGTGATGAGCGGCTCAGCCAGCGGGGCTGAGGGCAACATCGGCATCAACATTGCCGGTGGCGACCTCAACCAGCAGAAAAACACCATGGCCATCGCCAACACCGGTGCTCCGCTGGGTAACGCCACTGCCACGGCTTCGGCCAATCAGGACGGCCCAGGCCTGATTGTAAACAACAGCGCCGACCGCACCTATCGGGTGGATACGATTACCATCACCAAGTCGGCCAGCGGTTCAAGCTCGAAGGAAGGCAGCTTCAACTCGACCGACGACCGCAGCTCGTCTTCGAGCTTCAGCGTCGCCGGTGCGCAAAGCGCCAGTTCCAGCGGCTCCAGTGGCTGGAACGCCAGCGGCTCGCAATCCAGCAATGCCAGCGGCTCCCACAACTCGAGCGCAAGTGGCTCGTTCGGCTGGGGTACCAGTGGCTCTGCCAGCGGCAGCCACAGCGCGTCGAGCAGCGCCAGCCTGGCAGCTTCGCTGGACGCTGACGTTAGCGCCTCGCGTACCCATACCACCGACTATGGCCGTTACGAGCGCTCCCACACCAAGTCCTTCGATGGCTCGCTGAATGCGTCGCTGGATGTGTCGGTCGACAAGTCGCACGAAAGTGCATACGACTCGTCGTTCGAGAAAGCTTTCGACTCCAACTACGACAAGTCGCATCAATCGGCGTATGACAAGTCCAAAGACTCTTCATACACCAAGTCTCACGACTCTTCGTACGAGAATGCTTCGGCGTCCGATTTCTCGAAGTCTGGCGAGCAATCCAAGGAATCCTCGAACGACGTTTCGAAGAGCTACAGCGAAAGCAGCGCCTACGACTTGAGCAATACTGTGTCCTTCCAAGTGCTGACCCCGACCGGCTGGGCCAACCCAGTCACCAACACTGCAACCCTTAGCGGTTCGGTGAACGGTGGCAGCGGTAACCTGGGCGTGAACGTAGCAGCCGGTGTGGGCAACCAGCAAAGCAACTCGCTGGCCATCTCCAACACCTCGTTCTGACCGCTGTGCTTGAGGCCCCCTTCGGGGGGCCTTTCTTCAACACACCGTAAGGCACCCGATCATGCGTATTTTCGCCTTGGCGTTTTTGCTGTGCCTGGCCAGCGTGAGCGAAGCTGCACAAATGCCGCTGTCCGTCCTGCCGGGCGGCGCCGTTGTTTTCAAACCGATCCAGAGCTTGCGCGAACGCAAGTTCGCCGACCTGGTGCAACAAAAGACCGACTTCAGCTGCGGCGCGGCCGCGCTGGCGACCATCCTGCGCCAGGCCTACTGGCTGGATGTGGACGAACATCAGATCATCGAAGGCATGCTGGCCCACGCCGATCAGGACCTTGTGCGCACGCAAGGCTTCTCGATGCTCGACATGAAGCGCTACGTCGAAAGCCTCGGGATGCGTGCCCGCGGTTACCGGGTGGCGCCCGAAACCCTGCACAGCGTGCGCATTCCTGTCGTGGTGCTGATGGATGTGCGCGGCTACAAGCACTTCGTGGTCATGCAGAAAGTCGACAAAGGTTGGGTGTACATCGGTGATCCGGTGCTGGGTCACAAACGATACAAGCTCGACGATTTCCTCAAGGGCTGGAACGGCATCATCTTCGCGGTGATCGGCCAGGGTTACGACAAGAACAACATCCTGCTCGACCCGCCCCTGCCACTGACCGCCAAGGGCCGGGTGAACAACTTCACCCCCGTGCAGGACTCAGAGCTGCTGGACTTCGGCTTCATCAGAAGCGACTTCTTCTAACGACTGTTCTAATGACAAGGAGCATGATGCTCCAGGGAGCATTTCATGAAGACTTCATTGTGGTTGGCCATCGCCTGCCTGGCAGCCAGCTTGCCCAGTCACGCAGAGGCCTTGAAACCCATCGAACTGAAGGACCAGGAGCTGGCCAACCTGCGGGGCCGCTATGTGATGCCCGGACGAATCGTGAGCTTCGGCATTGTCATGTCCAGCACCTGGCAAAATGCAAAAGGGGATGTGATCGGGGCAACGTCCACGCTGCAGGTTCAGCAATCGACCATCAAGCCTCAGTTCTATGTATCGATGATCGATAGAAAAGGCGCAGGTACGGCACCGAGCAGCGCGTCCGCTGCCGGGACTGGCGTGGTAACGGGCGGCAACGGCCTGACCACCACCGAAGGTGTGACCCAGGTGGTGCGTGCAGCCGGTGACAACAACGCCGCTTACAACAACGTCGATATCAACGTGACCAAAGCCAACCAGGCCCCTGCCGTACAACAGCAAGGCCAGGTACTGGCCGCCGGCCAGACCCTGGTCGGGGAAAATGGCGCCGGCGCGCTCAGTGTGTCTTCCAGCGGTGTGGGTGTGCAGCTCAACATCAATGCCAGCAACAACCAGGGCAGCAGCGTGCAACGCCTGGCCCAGGGTGGCCTGCTGCAGAACTCGACGCTGCTCGGCAACGGTAACCTGGTCAACAACGTCACGAGCCTGAACGTTGTCATGCGCGAGAGCGTGCCGACAGCGGCTTCCCTCAACGGTAGCCTCGACCAGCTCAAAGGTCTTCGCACCTTCGGATACTGATCTACGCTCAGTCTCATCGAAAGTAGTTGGAAGGGACGGCAACTCCATGTACCGATCTTTTACGCTCAGAGCTTTTGTGTGCTTGACTACCTTGGCCCCCGCCACCGCACTTTACGCAGCCGCCGACCCACAAGTCGAAGCGCTGAAACAGGAACTGATTGAACTCAAACGCCGCTATGAGGCACAGCAACAGGCGCTGATGGTGCTGGAGCAACGTGTGCGCCAGGTCGAGGAGGCCCCTGCTGCCGCGCAACCCAGACGCTTGGTCAAGTCTCCGGCAGAGGGGGTGAAAGGTGCGCAGACCGTCGCCTCTGGCGCGCCGGGCACTACTGGGAGCTCCTACGGCCAGGCGCTGACAGCCGATTCCGAGCCGGCACAAAGCGTTTCCAACCTGTATGACGAAGCCAGCGGATTCTTTGGCGGGGGCAAGTTCAGCTTCGAAACCGGTGTCACCTATACCCATTACGATACCCGTGCGCTGACACTCAATGGCTTTCTGGCACTGGACTCGATTTTCCTCGGCAGCATCAACCTCGACCGAATCAAGGCTGACAACTGGACCCTGGACATGACCGCGCGCTATAACATGGCGCAGCGCTGGCAGTTCGATATCAACGTCCCCGTGGTTTACCGCGAGTCCACCTACTCGTCCGGGGGGGCGGGTGGGGCCGGGGCAACCACTTCCGATGCCAGCGTGACCCGCGACCCGGAAATCGGCGATATCAACGTCGGGGTGGCCTACAAGTTCCTCGACGAGGACGAAACCTGGCCTGACGCAGTGGCCACCCTGCGCATCAAGGCACCAACCGGCAAAGACCCCTATGGCATCAAACTGCGCGAGGTGGACGGCAACAATAACCTCGCGGTACCGGAAAGCCTACCGACCGGCAACGGTGTATGGTCGATCACACCGGGCATCTCGCTGGTCAAGACCTTCGACCCGGCCGTGCTGTTCGGCAGCCTGTCCTACACCTACAACATGCAAGACTCGTTCAGCGACATCAGTCCGCAGGTGAACAGCAAGGTGCCGGGTGACGTCAAGCTTGGCGACTCGTGGCAGATCGGCGGGGGCATCGCCTTTGCCCTTAACGAAAAGATGAGCATGTCGTTCTCGGTATCCGACCAGTTCGCCCGCAAGAGCAAGATCAAACCTGATGGCGGCGACTGGCAATCGATCTCCAACAGTGACTACAACGCCGCCAACTTCAATATTGGCCTGACCTTCGCCGCCACCGACAACCTGACCATCGTGCCCAACCTGTCCATTGGTCTGACCGATGACGCACCTGACTTTTCTTTCAGCCTGAAATTCCCTTATTACTTCTGATAGTTGCCATCGGCCGGGCCCGTGCGAACGGGCCCGGCTTTGGTTACAAGCCTTGTAACCGGCCGCCTTCCCTGCCCTGGCCTGATATCATCAAGCACAGATGTATGACGATTTAATGGCAAAAGGGAAGTTTTTGTGAAGAACCTGTCCGACCACCCAAGCACCCGGCTTGCCACTTTGGCCGCCCTGGTACTGGTGATCCCACTGGGTACACGCGCCATGCTGGGTTGGTCCAACCCGTTCGGTTACCTGTCCGATCTCGCCCTCGGCAGCCTGTTGATAGTGCTGCTACACCGCAGGCCGTGGTGGCTGGCGCTGCCGGTGCTGCTGGCCTGGGCGGCGCTTTGGGTGGCCTCGGCCGAACTGGTGAGCGCAGTGGGTCGACTGCCCACCAGCGCCGACCTTAACTACCTGACCGACCCGCAGTTCATGGAGAATTCGACCGGTGGCGGCCTGGCCCATGCCTGGCTGCCCTGGGCCCTGGGTGGCGGCCTGCTGGCCTGGCTGGCCTGTGCGTGGCGCAGCCGTGCACGGCGTAGCCAGCCACTGCCGCGCAAAGCCTGGGCCATACCCGTAATGCTGTTCGGCGCGCATTGGGGCAGCCAGCAGTTGCTACCCTCCGATGCCGACCAGTGGCGGCAATACAACCTCCCCCACCAGTTGATGTCTGCCGGGGTCGGTAACCTGCAACGCCAGGTCGAAGGCTGGATGGGCCGCACGCAAACCTTCACCCCGCTGGCCAGCAGCGGCCTGACTCAATCCGACCTGCATGGGCAAAGGCTGCTTGCCGGCCCGGGAAGCGCCCGCAACTTGCTGGTGATTACCCTGGAAGGCATCCCGGGCGCCTACCTGCGGCCTAACCGCCAGGCGCTGAACAGCCGTTTCAACGAAGACTTGATGCCCAAGCTCAGCAAATGGGCCGAGCGCGGCATGAACACCCCAGACTACGTGCTGCACACCCACCAAACCATCCGTGGCCTGTATGCGATGCTGTGCGGCGATTACGACAAACTGGCCAACGGCACGCCCAAGGGCGTGGAACTGCTGACCCAGAACCAACGCAACCAGGCCTGTCTGCCGGCACAATTGCGCCAGGCCGGTTTCACCACCCACTACCTGCAAGGCGCGGGCCTGCGCTTCATGGCCAAGGACCGCATCATGCCGCACATCGGTTTCGATGCGGTGCATGGCCAGGAGTGGTTCAGCAACAAGAACTACCTGCACTTCCCATGGGGCAAGGATGACCGCGCTTTCTTCGAAGGCGCCCTGGGCTATGTGGGCCAGTTGCAGAAGCAGGACAAGCCATGGATGCTGACGCTGCTCACCGTGGGCACCCACCAGCCCTATTCGGCGCCGGCCGAGTACCTCGAGCGCTACGCCACACCGAAACAGGCAGCGGTCGCCTACCTGGATGACGCAGTCGGGGCATTTCTTGACATTCTCGAGCGCCAGGGGGTCCTCAAGGACACACTGGTGGTGGTGACTTCCGACGAGTCTCACGGCATCGATGGCGTGCGCCTGGCCTCGTCCTGGGGCTTCAACCTTACATTGGCGCCGGAGCAGGCCCAACTGCCAACCATCAAGCGCGGCACTTACGGCCACATCGACCTGGCCACCTCGCTGCTCGACTACTTCGCACTGCCCATTCCCGTCGCGCTTGGCGGTCGCTCGTTGTACCGCGACTACGACAGCGGCCGCGAAATGATCTCCTACACCAACGGCATGCTGCGCTACCACAATGGCCAGGGCCTGTTCACCGAATGTGACTTCCAACAGCGCTGCCGGCGTTATGCCAGTGAGGGCTTTATCGCCGACCAGGCCCGCTACCTCGGGCCGGCCGACAGCTTGCTGGGCCAACAGATCGGCGCCTTGGCCGTGGTACTCGACCAATCCTTGCTGCAAACCCCGCTCAACCTGCGCTACCAGTTCGGCGGCCCTTCGCCGATCAAGTTGCGCAAGCGCATTGACGATGACTGGGCCGACAACCTCATTGGCGCCCAGTATCTGGAAATGCCCGGAGGCTCGCACACCCGCGTGCGGGTCAAGGTCCGCTCGCTGGACCCCAAACGTGCGGCCTATATCCGGCTCAAGGCCAAGCAGTTGGAACAGGACGTGCCGCTGGGCCTGCCAGAAGAGGTAAAGGTCACCGCCGACGCGCCACTGGAGATGGAGTTCAGCTTCGACAACCCGACCGAGCGCAAGGCGTTTTCCTTCCACTTGCTGGGCTATGGCGGCGGCAAGGTAGAAGTCAGCGACTTCAGCGTGATCACCGCCCTGCCGGGTGAGGATGACGGCGCCGATGAACTGGCCGAGGGGCATATCGCCCAATCCGGCTAAGCAGGTACCGCTCATCGCCCGGCCACCGGTGCTTGTCGAATCGACCTGATCGTACTCGACCAAGGTGTGAATCCCCCAGCGAGGAGACAGCACCATGAGCAACAGCGAAAGCAGGCACCCGGTGGTTTCCCGCAGCCAGTGGCTGGCGGCTCGCCAGCAACTGTGGCTGCACGAAAAAGCATTTACCCACCACCGCGACGCGCTAGCTGCAGCCCGTCGCGCCCTGCCTTGGGTAAAGGTCGAGCAGGATTACCGCTTCTTCGGGCCAAACGGCGCGTTGAGCCTGGCCGACCTGTTCGCAGGCCGCAGCCAGTTGCTGCTTTACCACTTCATGTTCGCCGAAGGCTGGAGCGAGGGCTGCCCCGGCTGCTCTTTTCTGGCCGACCACTTTGACGGCGCCAACCTGCACCTGGCCCACCACGATGTATCGCTGGTGGCGGTGTCACGGGCGCCGTATGCCGAATTCCAGGCATTTCGCCAGCGCATGGGCTGGCAGTTCCCGTGGTATTCGTCGCATGGCAGCGACTTCAACGAGGACTTTGGCGTCAGTGTCGGCAGTGAAGGCCAGCGGCAGTACAACTATGAGCCGTATGAGGGCAATGAAAGCGAGCTGCCCGGCTTGAGTGCGTTTTTCCGCGAAGCCGACGGCAGTGTGTATCACACCTACTCAACCTACGCCCGCGGGCTGGACATTCTGGTCAACACCTACAACTTCCTCGACATTGCGCCACTGGGGCGCAACGAAGGTGGGACCATGGATTGGGTGCGGCACCATGACCGCTATGAAGGGCAACCGGACAAGCCTCACTGCTGTCACAAATGATGCAGGCAACACCCACACCTGTGGGGGCAACTGTCCTGCTCATCATTCGACCGCCTGCGCGGTCGCCCGTAGGAGCGGGTTCACCCGCGAAAGGGCCGGCCCTGCTGGCCAATCTCGACCTGCCGTTCACTGTTGCGGCCGCTACCGTATTCGCGGGTAAACCCGCTCCTACACAGATTGATGGTGGACACCCATCGGTGGTTGGACACAGCCCGTCGTAGGAGCGGGTTCACCCGCGAACACCGGCAGAGCCGGTGCCATCCACCGCGTTGGTTTCTTCGCGGACATGCCCGCACAGAGTCCTCGATCCGTCAGCCTCGCACCCCCAGCATCCCGCGCTCGACGATAAAATCGATCACGGCCTGCAACCCCTCGCCCTTCTTCAGGTTGCTGAAGGTCCAGGGCCGCTGCGGCCGCATGCGCTGGGTGTCGCGCTCCATCACCTCCAGTGAAGCCCCGACATAAGGCGCCAGGTCGGTCTTGTTGATCACCAGGAAATCGGACTTGGTAATGCCTGGCCCGCCCTTGCGCGGGATCTTCTCGCCCTCGGCCACGTCGATCACGTAAATGGTCAAGTCAGCCAGCTCCGGGCTGAACGTGGCGCTGAGGTTGTCACCGCCGCTTTCCACGAAAATGACTTCAAGATTACCGAACTTGCGCGCCAGCGCTTCGACCGCCGCCAGGTTCATCGAGGCGTCTTCACGAATGGCCGTGTGCGGGCAGCCACCGGTTTCAACGCCAACGATGCGCTCCGGCTCGAGGGCGCCGGCCTCGGTGAGGATGCGCTGGTCTTCCTTGGTGTAGATGTCGTTGGTAACCACGGCGATCTGGTAGTGATCGCGCATGGCCTTGCACAGCGCTTCCAGCAGAGCGGTCTTGCCAGAGCCGACCGGGCCGCCGACACCGACGCGCAGGGGTTGTTGATAGCTTTGCATGCAGGCAGTCCTCAGGAACGGAACAAACGGGTGTATTGGGTTTCGTGACGCGATGAAGCGATGGCCAGCAGCGGCAGGCCGCCGCCGAGCTGGTCATCGCCCAGGACCAGCGCTTGGTCCAGTGCAGCGGGCAATTCGGCGCCAAGGTCGCGCAGCAAGGTCTGGGCAGCCTGCTGGCCGAATGGCACCAGCTTGACGCCCGCCATGACCGCGCCCTCCAACCAGGCAAAGCCATGGCCCAATGCCAGCTGGCGCAGCGGGATGGCCCAGTGTGCAGCCAGCCAGGCCATACCGCCCAACTGGGTCAGCTCAAGGCTGGCACGCCAGGCTGGTGCCTGGCCCAGTTGCCAGCCGTCGAGCAACCGCGCCAGCGCTGCGCCGCGCTGCTGTTCTTCCAGGCGTAGCTCGGCGGTTTCGCGGTTGGCCAGCAAGAACCGGCTCCAGTGGCCGAACGCTTCGGCGTCCTCAGCCTGGCAGGCGTGGTACAGACGCGCCAACACCGGCCAGTCGAGGCAGGCCAGGGTGTCGTGAACCTGCTCACGCTGCCAGCCGACAAAACTGTCCACGCCCCGAACCCAGCCGGCCTCGACCGCCCACTCCAGGCCTTGCGAATAGGTAAAACCACCCACCGGCAAGCCGGGGCTGGCCAACTGCAGTAGGCGCAGCAGCGCCAGGTCGCTGTTCATCAGCCGGCCAGCACCAGCGCGGCGCCGGCCAACAGGCCACCGCCAAAGGCCTTCTGCAGGCCGCTGTGGCGGCGCAGCAGGCAACCGACTGCAAAGCCCGCCGCCAGCAGCAAGCCGCTGACTGCGACAAACCCTGCACTGAATTGCCAGAACGCGGTCGGCGTGGCTTCTACGCCATGGGCCCAGCCATGGAACAAGGCGAACATCGGCATGGCCATGGCCAGCAGCGACTGGCGGCTCGGCAGCAGCACCGCCCCGGCAGCCACCAGCAGCGACACGGCAATCAGGGTTTCCATACCCAGTACATCGCCGAACAGGTGACCGCACACGGCGCCACCGAACATGGCCGCCAGGGTCGCCAGGGGCAAGGTCAGGTTGCGCCGGGTCAACGCGGCGAGCACGCCGGTGCCCAGCAGCATCAACAGGTGATCGAGCCCGGTCAGCGGGTGCAGCAGGCCGTCCTGCAGTGGGTTGCTGTCATGGCCCGGATGGGCGAAGGCTGGCAGTGCCAGCATCAACAGAAACAAGGCGAAAGTCTTTTTCATCGGTTGCTCCAAGGCAGTTCAGGAATGGACAGGCAGGCGTACGAACGGGTGATCGTGGCCATGGGCATGACTGTGGCTGTGGCCATGCGGTGCACTTTGGTAAGCGCCCGCTTCAGGCTCGAACGGGGCCTGTTCGGCCTCTACCGTCAGGCCCAGCCCCCGCAGCATGTCGTCCAGCACATGGTCGTGCTGGAAGCGCAACAGCCCGGGCTCGATCTGCAGCGGCACATGGCGGTTACCCAGGTGGTAGGCCGCGCGGGCCAACAGGTGTGGATCGGCACAGCGCACCGTCGACACCGCCTCGGGCGCCGCCAGCACGCGGATCAGCTGGGTGCCCTCGGCATCGGCCAGTATTTCACCTCCGCGCAGCAGGTGGCCGCGCTCCAGCATCAGCCCGGCTTCGCGGCCATCGTCCAGGGTTACTCGCAGGCGGCTCTTGATACGGCTGTCCACGTCGAGGGTGACAGTGCCACTGACAACCCGCGTGCCGGGTTCGGAGATACGGCGGCTCAAGACAATCATGGGTACTCCTCAGAACAGAAAATAGCGCTGGGCCAGCGGCAGTTCGCTGGCCGGTTCGCAGACCAGCAGCTCGCCATCGGCACGCACCTGATAGGTCTGCGCATCGACTTCGATCAGCGGCTGCAGGGTGTTGTGGACCATGTCCGGTTTGCGTACCCGCCGGCAGCCGTTGACCACGCCAATCAGGCTGCGCAGGTTCAGCTCCTCGGCCAACCCGCGGTCCATTGCCGCCTGGGGCAGGAATGTCATGCGTGTGGCATGCCGCGCCGCCCCCAGCGCGCCGAACATCGGCCTATAGTGCACAGGCTGGGGGGTGGGTATGGAGCCGTTGATGTCGCCCATGGGAGCGGTGACGATCATCCCGCCCTTGAGCACCAAAGCCGGCTTGACCGCAAAGAACGCTGGCGACCACAGCACCAGGTCGGCCAGCTTGCCGACCTCCACCGAGCCCACTTCGTGACCGATGCCATGGGTGAGTGCCGGGTTGATGGTGTACTTGGCGATGTAGCGCTTGACCCGGAAGTTGTCGCTGTATGGGGTGTCCGGTGCCAGCGGCCCGCGACGCAGCTTCATCTGGTGCGCCACCTGCCAGGTGCGCAGCACCACCTCGCCAACCCGGCCCATGGCCTGGGAGTCGGACGAGGTCATGGCAAAGGCGCCCATGTCGTGGAGGATGTCCTCGGCAGCGATGGTTTCGCGACGAATGCGTGACTCGGCGAAGGCCACGTCCTCGGCGATGCTCGGGTCCAGGTGGTGGCAGACCATGAGCATGTCCAGGTGCTCGTCCACGGTGTTGATCGTGTACGGCAGGGTCGGGTTGGTCGAGGATGGCAGCACGTTGGCCTGCCCCGCCGCACGGATGATGTCCGGGGCATGGCCACCACCGGCACCTTCGGTATGGAAGGTGTGGATGGTACGGTCGCCGATGGCCGCCAACGTGTCTTCGATACAGCCCGACTCGTTGAGGGTGTCGGTGTGAATCGCCACCTGGATATCCATTTCCTCGGCCACGCCCAGACAACAGTCGATGGCTGCTGGCGTAGAGCCCCAGTCTTCATGCAGCTTGAGCCCGACAGCACCTGCGGCAATCTGCTCGCGCAGCGCGTCCGGCCGCGAGGCATTACCCTTGCCCAGCAGCCCGATGTTGATCGGCAAGCTGTCGGCAGCCTGCAACATGCGCGCAAGGTACCAGGGGCCGGGCGTGCAGGTGGTGGCATTGGTGCCAGTGGCCGGCCCGGTTCCACCGCCGATGAACGTGGTGACACCGCTGTTCAATGCCTCGTCCACCTGCTGCGGGCAAATGAAGTGGATATGCGAATCGACACCACCGGCGGTGACGATCTTGCCCTCGGCCGCGATCACCTCGGTCCCTGGCCCGACCGGTACGTTCACGCCTGGCTGCACATCGGGATTGCCGGCCTTGCCGATCACCGCGATGCGTCCATGCTTGATGCCGATGTCGGCTTTGACGATGCCCCAGTGGTCGATGATCAGCGCATTGGTCAACACCAGGTCCATGGCCTCGGCCGCCAGCATCTGGCCCTGCCCCATGCCATCGCGAATGACCTTGCCGCCGCCGAACTTCACCTCTTCGCCATAGATCGTGAAGTCTTTCTCGACCTCCACCCACAGCGCCGTGTCGGCCAGGCGCACGCGGTCGCCAACAGTGGGCCCGAACATGTCGGCATAGGCCTGACGGGAAATACGGCTCATACCCTGCCCTCCAGCGCGCCCATCACCTTGCCCTGGAAACCATAGACCTCACGCTTGCCGGCATAAGCCACCAGTTGCACGGTACGCGCCTGACCCGGCTCGAAGCGCACGGCAGTGCCGGCCGGGATGTCCAGGCGAAAGCCCAGGGTGGGCGCCCGGTCGAACACCAGCGCGTCGTTGACCTCATAGAAGTGGTAGTGCGAGCCGACCTGCACCGGCCGGTCGCCATGGTTGGCCACACTGACGCTGACCGTTTCTCGGCCACTGTTCAACTCGATGTCGCCCGCGGCGACCTGGATTTCACCTGGGATCATGCGACGCTCCTTGGCGGTTTCAGACGATGGGGTCATGCACGGTCACCAACTTGGTGCCATCCGGGAAGGTCGCTTCAACCTGCACGTCATGAAGCATTTCAGCGATACCGGGCATCACCTGCTCACGGGTCAGCACTTCACGCCCCAGGCTCATCAGCTCGGCGACTGTGCGGCCATCGCGGGCGCCTTCGAGCACCGCGGCACTGATCAGCGCCACGGCCTCCGGGTAGTTGAGCTTCAGGCCACGGGCCAGACGCCGCTCCGCCAGCAGCGCGGCAGTGAACAGCAGCAGTTTGTCTTTCTCTCTCGGGGTAAGCTCCATGGCGCTCTCTCAGGTAGCCCAGATACGCGGCGGGCAGGCTGGCAGGCCGAGGATGGCCGGGCGCAGCACATGCCACAGGCGTTGCAGGGTGCGTTGCAGGTGTTGGTTGTCATGGTCGAGCACGCGGATCACCAGCAACGACCCGAGCAGGGTCGCACCGGCCGGGTTGCCCAGTTCATCGAGTAGCGGGCGAACCTGCTCCAGCACTGCCTGATCGGCAGGTGCGGCGCAGAAGGTGGCGAGTAGCGGGTGCCCACCCAGCTTGTCCAGGTGCCCGCCTGCGAGTCGCAGGCGCTCATGCAGGCCAACCTCGTCAGGTAGTTCGATGTGCAAAAGGCTGTCGAGGGCGCCGTGGTCGAAACGCTCGTGCATGACCGGACGGCCCAGGCACAGGGTTTCCCAGGCCAGCAGGCGGGCGCCCGGCTCGAGGGTAAAACGGCTGGCGAGGCTGGCGCGGGCGCCGGAGAAGAAGATGCTGTCCTGCGGCAGCCACTCCAGGGTGCTGCCCGCGGCCAAATGGAAGCGTTGGGTCAACCGCGCGGTCGGGCCAATGCTGCGGTAGAACTTGCTGGCGCCGGGCATGGTCAGCAGCGCGTGGCTACCCGGCTCCAGGTGAATGTCCAGTTCCAGGCGGTCGCCGGCGACGATGCCGCCTGGCGGGTGCAGGACATAGACATGGCACGGCGCACCTTCAGGATAGAAAGGCCGCTGCACCAAAAGAGGTCCGAAATGCTTCCACGCACCAAGGCGGGTCACGCCGTCACGCTGGACAAAGCGCATCTGCAGGTGAGCACTCCAGCCCGCATCGTCTTGCTGTTGTTCGATCTGCTCCGCGAGCGACATCCTGCGGCCCCTGAAATCCGTGGCCTGCTGGCCGTTTAGAGGGTCCGGCGCGGGCGCCTGCTAGCGCGCACGGCCTGACCACTCGATCAAATTCGCAGGCTGGATATAGCAGGTTGCGGGCCAACTTCGCAGGTGAACGATGATGAAACCTGTGCTGTGCCCGCTCTGGCATCGGGCATGCGGGAGAATGGCGCACAAAGCAGGGGCGTGTGTCGGCCCTGTTTCGGTGCCGGCATACGTGAAAATGGGGCTGCTTTGAGCCCCACAATATCAAGCCTCAGTAATCGAAGCGGTCCACGGCACGCCGACGCTCGTTGTCATCACGCCGGTCATAGATGGCCGTGGTCTGGATATTGGCATGGTGCGCCAGCTTCTGCGCAATCGACAGGTCGTGCTCTTCGATCACCCGGGTAATGAATGCCCGGCGAAAATCGTGCGGCATGATCTTCACCCCCACCTGCGCGCCGCGCTGGCGGGCAATGTAGTAGATCGCATGCTTGGTAATGCGCGCCCGGGTAATGTGGTTGCCGCGACGGATGCGGTTGAACAGGAACGGGTCATCTTCCGCCCCGGCAGGCAGGTCCTGGCGGCGCAGTTCAAGCCAGGCCTGCAGCTTCTCGAACGCCCACGGCGGTGCGTACTTGACCAGCTGGTGGTTGCCCTTGCCCACTACCTGCAGGCTGCGCGCCTCGAAGTCGACCTGGTCGAGGTCGATGTCGACCGACTCCGACTTGCGCATGCCGGTGCCGTAAAGCAAGGCAATGATCGCCGCATCACGTACCCCCTGTGGCCGCGGGTCGGCGGCGCACACATCCATCAGCTCGCGGATCAGGCTGCGGCGCAGGTTGCGCCCTGGCGGCAGGCGGCTGCCCGTGGCGGGCTTGACCTCGCGAATACGCAACAGCTGCTCGTGGTCGATCAGGCCCTGACGCCAGGCCTCGTTCATCACCCCGCGAATCGCGTTGACGTACAGCGACGAGCTGTTGGGCGCGTAGCCATCGGCACGCAGGGCAGCCACCAGTGCAATCACATGGCCCGGCTCGAGCCGATGCCAAGGCACATCGACAATGTTGCAGTCGACAAAACCTAGCCGGTCGGCGGCGTCCTGAAGAATGTAGCGCATGGTTTGCTGGCTGGATGGGGCCAGACGGGCCATGTACTGCAGCAGCGGATTTTTCGAGAGGTCGGACAAAACGTGAATCCTGTAGCGAAGCGTCAGCCGGCACTGAACCAGGCAAACCCTGAAGCAAGTCAAAACGACATACAAGCTAGTCTGAATGACCGCAACACGCGCGTGTCATTCGGACCCTGAGAAGTGCCATCACCTTGATATTCAAGGGCTTTGCAAGTGGCACGGATCGTGATCTTACCCCAATTGAAGCCTACTGAACGAACCAAGGACTGCCCATGCTCTTGCAACCCACTGCTTCACGCCCACGCCAAGCCGTCTGGAGCCTGGGTTTTCGCCCATTCTTCCTGGGTGGCAGTTTGTTTGCGCTGATCGCCCTGCTGTTGTGGGCCGGCGTACTGGCTGGGGCACTGGCCCCTGCACCGCCCGGGGGTATGCTCGCCTGGCACCGCCACGAGATGCTTTACGGCTTCGCCGCCGCCATTATCGCGGGTTTTCTGCTGACCGCCGTGCAGAACTGGAGCGGCATCCCCGGCTTGAGCGGGCGGGCGCTGCAGGGTTTGTTCCTGCTCTGGCTGCTGGGGCGGGTAAGCTGGTTTATGCCACTACCGGGTAGCTTGCTGGTACTGGTCGAAGGCAGCTTCCTGCCATTGGTGGCACTGAGCCTGGCACGACCGATCCTGCAACGGCGCCTGCGCAACAACTACCCGATCGTCGTACTGGTGCTGTTGATTGCCGCCTGCCAATGGCTGACCTTGGCCGGCTGGCTGCACCAGGACGAACTGTGGCAGCGTCGTGGAATATTTGCTGGGCTGTGGCTGGTGACGGCGATGATGACCGTGCTCGGCGGCCGGGTCATACCATTCTTTACCCGCCGTGGCCTGGGTCACCTTGGCGCGGCCCCTGCCCGCCCATGGCTGGACCGAGCCTGCCTGTTGCTCAGCGTCGCAGTACCGCTGGCGTTTGCCACTGGCCTGGCCGATACGCCGCAAGCAAGCCTGGCGGTGCTGTTTTTTGCCTTGTTCGCGCTGCACGCGACCCGACTGGTGCTGTGGCACGACCGTGGCCTGTGGCGCGTACCGTTGCTGTGGTCGCTACACCTGGCCTACGCCTGGCTCGCCCTGGCCTGCCTGGGCATGGCGTTGTGGCATAGCGGGGTGGCCCTGAGCCCGAGCCTGGTGACCCACGCGCTGACCGTTGGCGCCATGACCGGGCTGATCCTGGCCATGATGGCGCGGGTCAGCCTGGGCCACACCGGCAGGCCATTGCAGGTGCCGACCAGCATTGCCTGGGCCTTTACCCTGATGCAACTGGCGACCTTGGCCCGGGTGATTCTACCGCTGTTCACATCGCTGGGGGTAAGCGTTTCGGCACTGTGCTGGAGCCTGGCGCTGTTGCTGTTCCTGCGCCATTACCTGCCCATCCTGCTAAGGCCCCGGGCAGACGGAATGCCCGGTTGACGCGCTTGGGCCGCCTTGCGGCGGTGTGCCATGAGGGGAACTTGGTGGGTGGTTTGATCCCCCCCTGATTGCGACTGATCGTCAAAGGCGAAAGACCGCTAGACAATAGCCGCCGCCCACCACCCTGGAAACATCTGCTGCACCCGCGGCTCGGCGAAGCGTTCGTCAATCAGCACCAGTACACCACGGTCCTGATCACCCCGAATAACCCGGCCCGCCGCCTGGATCACCTTGCGCACGCCCGGGTAGAGGTACGCGTAATCGAAACCCACGCCAAATTGCCGCCCCAGGCGCTGTTTGAACTGCTCGTTGACCGGGTTGACCTGAGGCAGCCCCAGGGTAGCGACAAACGCGCCAATCAGCCGCGTGCCGGGCAAATCCACCCCTTCGCCGAAAGCGCCGCCCAATACGGCAAAGCCCACACCTCGGCCATCGGCGACAAAGCGATCGAGAAATGCCTGGCGGGCTGCCTCGTCCATGCCCGGCTCCTGTGACCACAGCGGAATCTGCCCATGCTGCTCGGCCAACAGCCCTGCCACCTGTTGCAGGTATTCGAAGCTGCTGAAGAACGCCAGGTAGTTACCCGGCATGCGCTCATACTGCCGGGCAATCAGGTCAACGATCGGCGCCAGGGAGGCTTGGCGCTGCTGGTAACGGGTGGACACCTGGCTGGCAATGCGCACCTCCAGCTGTTCGGCACGGAACGGTGCGGCCACGTCCAGCCAGGCAGTATCGGCTGGCATGCCCAGCAGGTCGCTGTAGAAGTGCCGTGGGCTCAACGTGGCGGAAAACAGCGTCACACTGCGCGCCGCCTGCATGCGTGGTGCCAGCAGCCGCGCCGGGGTGACATTGCGCAGGCACAGCGTGGCCAGCCGCCGCTTGCGCGGGCCCTGGCGCTGGCTGATGTCGAACAGAAAGTGCTCGTCGAACAGCTCGGCAACCCGGCAGAACTGCAAGGCCTGATAGTAGAACTGCAACACCTGGGGGTCGATGTGCGTCGGGGCCTGGTTCATCTGTTCCTGAATCACCCCGACGCACTGCTGCAGGGCGCGCAGCAGGCCTTCGGGCAGCGACTCGCTGGCCTGGTACGGCGCACGCTGCTCTTTATACAGCGCGTTCCACTGCCTGTTCAGGCGGTCCAGCGCACTGACCAGCCCAGGCGGTTTGCTCTGTCGCAACGCCAGCAGCTGGCCCTGGTCAAGGCTGGCGCTGTACATGCCGCGCCCACGCTCGACCAGGTTATGCGCTTCGTCCACCAGTACTGCCACTCGCCACTGGTTGAGCTGGGTCAGGCCGAACAGCAAAGCATGCGCATCGAAGTAGTAGTTATAGTCGGCGACCAGCACGTCGGCCCAGCGTGCCATCTCCTGGCCCAGGTAGTACGGGCACACTTGGTGCGCCAAAGCCACTTCACGCAGGTTTGTGCGGTCGAGCAACGGCAGTGCTGCTGCAGCCTCGCGCGCAGCCGGCAAACGGTCGTAGAAACCTGCGGCCAAGGGGCAGGACTCACCATGACAGGCCTTGTCCGGGTACTCACAGGCTTTGTCGCGGGCGATCAACTCCAATGTGCGCAGGGCAGGTTGCGGCGTGGCATCGGTGATCTGGCGCATGGCATCCAGGGCGAGTGCCCGGCCTGGTGTCTTGGCGGTGAGAAAAAACAGCTTGTCCAGCTGCTGCGGTACCATGGCCTTGAGCAGCGGGAACAAGGTACCGAGGGTTTTGCCAATGCCGGTGCTGGCCTGGGCCATCAGGCAACGGCCGGTGCTCACCGCCTTGTACAAGGTTTCAGCCAACTGCCGCTGGCCCTTTCGGAACTGTGGGTAGGGGAAACTCAGCGCCAGCAGGCCTTGGTCACGTTCGGCCAAGCGTCGTTGCTGCCATCGGGCCCAGCCCAGAAAGCGCTGGCACTGGGTTTCAAAGAAGGCCTGCAACTCGGCAGCCGAACAGTGCTCCGTGAACAGCGTCTGGCTATCGCTGTCCACGTCGAGGTACACCAGCGCCACCTCGATGGCGGGCAGTTGTCGTGCCTGGCACATCAACCAGCCATAGACCTTGGCCTGTGCCCAGTGCAACTGACGGTGATTGGCCGGTTGACGCGCCAGGTCACCACGGTGCGTCTTGATCTCTTCCAGGCGATTGCTGCCAGGGTCATAGCCATCGGCGCGACCCCGCACCCTGAGGGTTTCGAACTGGCCTTCAAGGGCGATTTCCGACTCGTAGCCGGCAGCCCGCCGTGCCACCACCCGCTGATGCCCTTCGATACCCTCCTGGGCAGTGGGCGATGGCGTGAAGCGCAGGTCCAGGTCGCCGACCTTGGCGCTGAACTCACACAAGGCGCGCACCGCTACGCTGTAGCTCAAAGTGTTTCGCTCCAGCGCACGTGGCACACCGCGACCGGCAGGCCGTGTTGCCTGCAGAACTCCAGCCAGCGCAGCTGATTGTCCTGCAGGCGGTCACCGGGCCCCTTGACCTCGACCATGCGATAACGGCCCTGCTCGGGCCAGAACTGAATCAGGTCGGGCATGCCGGTACGGTTGTTGCGAATGTCCTGCAACAGGCGCAGGAAACATTGCTTGAGCGCTGCGGCCGGCAGGCAAGCCAAGGCCTGCTCCAGCAGTTTATCGCTGAGCATGGACCAGGACACGAACGGCGACTGCAGCCCCTGTTTGGCCACGTAGCAGTCGAGAATCGCCTGGCGATGGCTACCCTCGTCGAGCCGCCCGAGGCAGCGTTCGAACAGTGCACTGCGCCGTTGCTGGAAGTCGCTGTCGTGCAGGTCCTGTGGCGCGGCCTGGAACGGGTTGAAGAATGCGCCGGGCACCGGAGCGAAGATGGCCTCCCAGCACAACAGGCCAAACAGGCTGTTGAACAGCGTGTTCTCCACGTAATGCGCATGCCCCCCCTCTTGCATCAGGTGTTGACGCACGGCTTCTTCAACGCCCAGCGCAGCGTGCCCACAGGGCAGTTCGAGCTCGATCAGTTCCAGCGGCGTGGTGCGCTGGCGCCGCTGTGGCGGACCGCCGAGTTTGCGCGCCAGGCGTGGCAGCATGCGCTGCAGCGCCTGCTCCTCCAGCGCATTGGCAGGTGCCGCAGCCAGTTGCAACGCCCGAGCATGGGCCAGGTGCCACTGTTCGCTGCGCTCCAGCACCCTCACCTGGCGAATGCGCGCCTGGGGATGGTTGCACTGCGCATACACAGCCGTGGCCAGGTCCCATTCACCCAGGCGTTCGCATTGTTGGCCCACGGCGAATTGCAGCCGCGCATGGCGCCGGGCCAGCCAGGGGTTGCTGCTGTGCAGGCCCTGCAGGGTGGCAAGGATCGGCAGGGGGTCGCCGCCCTGCTCCAGGCGCTCGGCGCACTGGTGCAGCGCCATGGCCAGGTCGACATCGTCACGTTGCTGCAAGGCACGAGAATCGGAGCTGAACGGCACCTGCTCGTAACGCAGCAAGCCCAGGTCGGCGAGGACGAAGTCTGACCAGTCCTGGTACAGGTTGCCGAAAAACAGCAGGCGTATGCGGTCGCACAGAGGTTGCAGGCACCACTGGAGGATGCGCACCTCGCTGTCAGGAAACCATTCGACCAGTGACCGGGCCGCCAGCGCCAGGGGTTGCAGCTGTGCCAACAATTCATGCTTGGCCGCGCGCGGGCGGCTCAGTTGCCGGGCGAAGCAGCGGGCCAGTTCTTCCTTGCGCAGCAACGCGAATAGCTGTTCTAGGTCCAGTTGCTCGGGCTCCCGTACCCAGCCGAGGGCCAGCAACGGCTGCAGCGCCAGCGCAGTATCGCCGATTTCGGCGTAGTCGAGCCGATCGCTGCGAAACAACTCGCCTTTGCGCATCACCATGCGCACCATCAAGGCCTGGGCTGGCGCTTGCAGTTGACTGAAGGCACGGATGAAGGCCAGTTCCTGGTCATCGAGCAAGTCCTGGTAGCGCTGTTCGACCCACAGCACGACCTGCCGGAAGTTATGCAGGTAGTAGAACGGGTCGTCGACGGAATGGGCGATCACGGGTGGAGGTCAGGTTGCGGCAACAGGCACTGTTTATACATACAGATACCCCTCCATGACAAGCGCCGCGGGTCGCCTCACCATCAACCAATGGTTCAGGGGCTGCATTGCAGCCCCCGCAGCGTTCACGCCTGTTCAGTTGCGCCAGCCATCGCGCCCGCCTCGACCTTGGCAAGGCCAATGGGTGCCTGAAGCAGCAGGAAGTACGCCACCGCCGAGCACAGCGCTACCACCGCGCTGATCATGAACGCTGTGGTGAACGAGCCCGAGTACTGGATGCTGAAGCCCGTCACGATCGGTGCCACCGAGCCTGCGATGTAACCGCCGAAGTTCTGGATCGAGCCAAACGAGGCCACGCGCTGGCTGTCGACAATGGTGTTGACGATCATCCAGGCGGTGGCACTGGCCATATTGATGCTGAACAGCGCCAGGCAAAGCAGCATGATGCACCCCGTCAGGCCGGTGACGAACGACAGTGGCAAGGTGAACAGCGCTGCCAGCACCAGGCCAGTGATGACACTGAACTTGCGGCTGCCCAGCACGCTCATGCCACGCGTTACCAGCCAGTCACAGAAGCGCCCGGCAACGATGGTACCCGCCGCACCGAAGCCATACGCCAGCGACACCACCCAGGCGGTCTTGTACAGGTCCAGGCCATGCTCGCGCTCGAAGTAGCCCGGCAGCCAGGTCAGGTGCAGCCAGAGCATGTAGATCACCCCCATGAAGCCCAACACCGCGCCCCAGGTACTGCGGTGCTTGAACAGATCAAGCCAGCCGGCAAAGTACGAAGCCTTCGGCGCGGTTGCAGTGGCGGCCGCAGCCTGGCGCTCACTCGGCAGCGGTTTGCCCTCGGCGGCAAGCTCTGCCAGAAAACGGGCCTTGCTCTTGTAGAAGGTCAGCCAGCACAGCGCCAGCACCACGCCGATCACGCCGGTAATGATGAACATGCCGCGCCAGCCAAAGTTGACCATGAACAGCGTCAGCAAAGGCGGCGCCAGGCAGGGGCCAAGACAGGTCGACGACCAGACCACACCGGTCGGGGTGCCGCGCTCGTTGGCGTCGAACCACTCCGACAATGCTTTGGCCGCCGATGGGAACATCGGCGCCTCGCCAATCCCCAACAACACCCGCAGGCCCATGAACCCGGCAAAACTGTTGACCATGCCAAACGCCGCCTGGGCAACCGACCAGCCCAGCAACGAGGCGCCGAGGGCGATCTTGCTGCCCAGGCGGTCAATGATCATGCCCATTGGCAACTGGGCAAAGGCATAGGCAATGGAAAACGCCGATAACAGGATGCCCATCTGCGACGGGCTGATCATCATGTCTTTCTGGATGGAGGTATTGGCGATCGACAGCGCACTACGGTCCAGGTAGTTGACGATGCCGATCAGCAGCAGGAACACGACGGTAATGCGCTGGTACTTCTTCATTGGGTTCATGTGATGACCTTTATTATTATTGTTGCCGCGCTGTCAGCGCCTTGACGATCCCTCGATGATGCTGCGCCCCTCCCTGACGCAGCGAGCCGTTCAAAGCGGGCGGGCGGTGGCCGCGACCTTCAGCAGGCCACGCTGGCCGAGGTTGTCGATCAACGCGCGCAGGCCGAAGTCCCACTGCGGTGCCAGATCGCTGGTGGTCACGCGGTTGCACAGAGTACCCAGTTGCGGATTGCTGATGCTCACCACGTCACCCGGTTTGTGGGTAAAGCCGTTACCCGGCTGATCGCGGTCCTGCTTGGGGGCGAACAGGGTACCGAGGAACAGCACCAGGCCGTCAGGGTACTGGTGGTTTTCGTTGAGGGTTTGCTGCACCAGGTCTTGCGGGTCACGGCTGATCTGGCGCATGGAACTGCGCCCGGACAGGACAAAGCCGTCCTCGCCTTCCACCCGCAGGTCCACCTCGGCAGCGCGCACATCGTCCAGGCCGAAGCTTTCGTCAAACAACCGCAGCAGCGGGCCCAGTGCAGTGGAAGCGTTGTTGTCCTTGGCCTTGGACAGCAGCAACGCGCTACGCCCTTCGAAGTCACGCAGGTTGACGTCGTTGCCGAGCATGGCGCCCTTGATGCTGCCATTGCTCGACACGGCCAGCACCACTTCCGGTTCTGGGTTGTTCCAGCTGGACTTGGGGTGGATGCCGATGTCGGCGCCGTGGCCAACCGCGGACAGCGGTTGGGCCTTGGTGAACACTTCGGCATCCGGGCCTATACCCACCTCCAGGTACTGCGACCACAGGCCCTGCTCTACCAGCACCTTGCGCAGCGCTTCGGCCTGAGCCGAACCGGGCACGATCTGCGACAGGTCGGCGCCGATGCGGCTGGCCAGGGTGTCACGGATGGCGTCGGCCTTGGCCGGGTCGCCCTTGGCCTGTTCTTCTACCACACGCTCCAGCAGGCTGGTGGCGAAGGTCACACCGGCGGCCTTCACCGCTTGCAGATCGATCGGCGCCAGCAGCCACGGCTGGTGCGGGGTGCGCCGTGTGGGATCGCTGTTGCCCAGCAATGCCGGCAGCGCAATCAAGGGTTCGGCCAGCGGCAAGGCACGCAGGTAGGCCACCGGATCGTCCACTTCCAGCAGCGCCGAGACGGTCGCCACGTGGCTGCTGATATCGTAGACGGCGCCGGCTTTCACCAGCACCACCGCCGGCCCCTGCGCCGGCAACCAGACGCGCCCTACCCAGCTGCCGCTGTCAAAAACGCTGGCATCATGGCTCAGTGGCAGCGTTTGATTGACGTTCGTTCGATCAGTCATGTGTGTTCCCTTGCTGTGCATCATTGGAAAAGTCCCGGCAGTTGCAACTGCCCAGCCACGCGCTCAAGGTCGGCTATCAGCTGCGGCGAAAGGCTCACGCCCTGCTCCAACGCCTGGCGACGCAGGGCAAGGCCTGCTTGCCCGGGCAGGCGTACCGGGCGTTCGGGGTCGAGCGGGCGGCTTGCCAGAACCAATCCCCCCAGGAAGCTGGTTTCGTCGATGAACGCCTCCAGGCCGCCGAACATGCGCGGGTCAATCACCAGCGCAGTGGCCGAGGCGCCCCACTGACCCGGTGCATCCTTGCGCCCATGGCCGGCCAGCCCCGAGGTGAGGGCTTCGACCAACAGCGCAAGGGCAAACCCTTTGTGGCCAAAGGCCTGGCCGCCGAGCGGCAGGATGCTGCCTTGCGGGCGGGTAAAGAAATCGTCCGGGTCATCGCTGAGCTGCCCGTCATTGCTCACCAGCACCGGGTGCGGCAGACGCCGGCCGGCATCGCGGCATTGGCCGACCAGGCCGAGGGTGACGGTGGACATGCTGACATCCAGCAGAATCGGCTCACCCTGGGTCGGGATACCGGCAGCAATCGGGTTGGGGGTGTACACCGGGTCGATGCCGCCATGAGCACAGACCAACCCCACCGACGGATCCGACGAGTAGACGATGGCCAGCAACCCTTGGTCGGTGTATGGCTTGAGGTAGGCGGCCAGGCAGCCGATATGGGCAGCGCGACGTACTACCGCAATACCGATGCCCTGCTTGGTCGCGCCTGCGGCCGCACAATCCAGTGCCCGGCTGACGCAATAGGGCCCCAACACATAATGGCCGTCGAACAGGCTGGAAATACCACTGTCGGCGACCTGTTCCAGCGCCTGCGCGCGGGCTTTGACCTGCCCGCTGAGCATGCCGTCGATGTAGCGGCTGACCAGGTTGAGGCCATGGGTACGGTGGCCGAGCAGTTCGCCTTCGAGCAGCACCCGGGTCACTACCTGGGCGACGTCCACGTCGGCTCCGGCTTTCATGAACAGTTGCTCGACAAACGTGGTAAGCGTTTGCACGTTGTACCGTGTGGTTTGAATCATTGCAGTTGCCTCGCAAATGGGACGGGAGCGGTCGATCAGGTCACGGCGCCGATCTGCCACGGGACGAACTCGTTTTGCCCGTAGCCGTGCTGTTCGCTCTTGCTGCGTTCCCCGGAGGCAATGCGCAGCATCTGCTCGAAGATGAATGCGCCGCGCTCCTCGATGCTGGCGGAGCCATCGGCGATGCCGCCGCAATTGACGTCCATGTCCTCTTGCTGGTGCTCGAACACCCGGTTGTTGGTTGCCAGCTTGATCGATGGCGCCGGGGCACAGCCGTAGGCCGAGCCGCGGCCGGTGGTGAAGGCGATCAGGTTGGCCCCGCCGGCCACCTGACCGGTGGCCGAGACCGGGTCGTAGCCGGGGGTGTCCATGAACACCAGGCCCTGGGCACGCACGGCTTGCGCGTACTGATACACATCGACCAGGTTGCTGGAGCCCGCCTTGGCCACTGCGCCCAGGGATTTCTCGAGGATAGTGGTCAGCCCCCCTGCCTTGTTGCCGGCCGAGGGGTTGTTGTTCAATTCGGCGTTCATACGCTGGCAGTAGTCTTCCCACCAGCGAATGCGCGCCACCAGCTTCTCCCCCACCTCACGGCTTACCGCGCGCCGCGTGAGCAAGTGCTCGGCACCATAGATTTCCGGGGTTTCGGAGAGAATGGCGGTACCGCCGGCGGCCACCAGGCGGTCAACGGCATTGCCCAGTGCCGGGTTGGCGGTGATCCCCGAATAGCCATCTGAGCCGCCGCACTGCAGGCCGACCACCAGGTGGCGGGCACTGACCGGCTGGCGCCGTACCTGATTGGCCTCGGCCAACAGCGCCTTGACCTGGGCGATACCGGCAGCGATGGTTTTCGAAGTGCCCCCGATCCCTTGGATGGTAAAGGCGCGCAGTTGCGCACTCGCCTGCAGGCCCTGGGTTTCCAGCAGGGTTTCGATCTGGTTGGTTTCGCAGCCCAGGCCGATGATCAGCACGGCAGCGAAGTTGGGGTGGACGGCGTAACCCGCCAGGGTGCGGCGCAACAGGCCCAGGGCTTCACCGCTCGGGTCAACTGCGCAACCGGCACCGTGGGTCAGGGCGACCACACCGTCGACATTCGGGTAGTCGGCCAGCACCTCGGGGTGAATGTCACGGCGGAAATGGTCGGCCACGGCCCGGGCCACGGTCGCCGAACAGTTCACCGAGGTGAGAATGCCGATGTAGTTGCGGGTGGCGACACGGCCATCGGCGCGCACGATGCCCTGGAACTGCGCGGCGCTGCCTGGCAGGCTGCGGGTATCGACACCAAACGCATAGTCACGGGCAAAATCGCCCATCTGCACGTTGTGCACGTGCACATGGTCGCCAGCGTCGATCGCCTGGGACGCAAACCCGATGATCTGCCCGTAACGGCGCAACGGCTGGCCCTGCGCCACAGGCTCGGTGGCGAGCTTGTGGCCTGAAGGGATGGGCTGGCGCACGGTAGTCGCCTCGGCATCCAGGCGCACGCCTGGCAGCAGGGCCTGGCGGGCGATGACGACGTTGTCCAAAGGGTTGAGGCGGATGACGGCGGGGTCACCGGATTTGGCAATCAGTTGCATGGGACCTCTCAGGGCGGAGCGGCTGACTTCTTGTTATGGCTGTAGCCACTGTAAGAAGCCTGGTGCCGCATTCCCAATGAGATGATCCGATCGAGCGATAACCTGGAGTTATCGCAAGGGTATTTCGGTGCGTGATCTTCAATCGGCTAGGCATCTGCCGGAGATTGCCGCCGTCGCTGCGCGCCCTCCAGCAGAATCTCGACAAACGCCCTGGCGGAAGCGCTGAGCGGTTCATCCTTGCGGGTGACCACTCCATACTCCAGCGCGGGCACCTGCAAAGGGCTGCGCAGCTCCTTGAACTGCCCGCTGGCCAACTGCGCGGCCACCATCGAGCGCGGTAGCATGGCAATCATCGGTGCCGATTGCAGCAACTGCAGGAACATGGGCATGGAGATGGTCTCCACGCAGTCGGCAGGCGTGGCGATTCCGGCCACCCGGAACGCCTGCTCCAGGCGGTTGCGGATCGGCGTACCCACCGGGTACAGCACCCACGGCCAATCGCCTAGCGCCTCAAGCGGTGTGTTGTCGAGCTGATTGAGCGGGTGCTCGCTGTTGACCACCAGGCTGAAGGGTTCAGGCTCCAGCGGCTGGAAGTCGAACAGCTGACCGAAGCGTTCCTCGGTGAAGCGGCCAATCATGATGTCCAGCTTGTTCTGCTCGAGCATGGTCAGCAGGTGATCGCTGGAATGCTCCACCACTTCAATCGACAGTAACGGGCTTCGCGCCTTGATGGCGGCGATGGCCTGCGGCAATACCAATGCGGTCGCGGCAAAGATCCCGCCAACGCGGATGAAACCGTGCCCGCCGTTGCGCAGGCGGTTGACCTGATCGACGAACTGTTGCGACTCGGCCAGGGCACCCTGGGCGTATCGCACCACGTATTCACCCAGCTCGGTCGGCGGCATGCTGCGAGGCAGGCGCTCGAACAGGGCAAAGCCGAACTGCTCCTCAAGGTCACGCAGCATTTTGCTGAGCGCCGGCTGGCTGAGGTTCATGCGCGTGGCGGTGGCGTGCATGTTGCGGGTGCGCGCCAGGGTGTCGATCAACACCAGGTGCTTGTAACGGATCCAGTTGCAAAAACTGGAATGGGTCATGTCCGGCGGCATAGACGCAGGGCCTCATGCAGGTGAAAGTTATTGTGCCCGCAGGTAGCGCAGCAAGGTATCAAGGGCAACCGAGTTGGGCCGCGAGCGCAGGGTCAGCACGCCGAGGTTGGCCATCGCCAGGGGCAACTCCACCGGCAGGATGGCGACCATGCCATAGCGGGCATAATGCTGGGCCACGTCATTGGGCACCACCGCAATCATTTCGGACGCTTCGAGCATGGCAGTGGTCGCCAGGATCGACGCGGTTTCGACGATATCCAGCGACTGCACCATGCCGCCGGCCTGCAATGCGCTTTCGACGCGACGGCGCATCGGGCTGCCGATGGGGTGCAAGATCCACGTCAAGCTCACCAGGTCGGCCAACTGCAGCCCTGTGGCTGTCGCCAAGGGATGACCTGCGCGAGCAATCACGCGCATCTGCTCACCGCCGTCGAACAGCTCGATATTCAGTTCCTGGCTGTCGCTCTGGTCCGGCAGGCGCCCCACCACCATATCGAAATCACCGCGTAGCAAGGCCGGCAGCAAGGTGTCGCTGGTGCCCACTTCCAGCGAGATACGTACCTTGGGCTGGTCGCGCTTGTAGGCCAGCACCGCCTTGGTCAGCACGCCCGGTACCGGGCCCATGACGCTGCCCACCCGCACCAGGCCCAACGCACCGCGCGCCAGTTCGGCGATTTGCGCCTGGGCATGATCGAACTCATGCAATGCGTTTTGCGCATAGCGAATCATCACCTCGCCATACAGCGTCGCTTGCATCCCCCGGGGCAGGCGCTCGAACAAACGTACCCCCAGGCGCTCCTCAAGCTGCTGTAGCAACAGGCTGGCGGCCGGTTGCGTGGTGTGCATCGCGGCGGCGGCGCGGCGTAGGTTGCCGAATTCACCCAGGGCATTGAGCAACGTGATCTGACGGCTGGAAATCTTCAAGGCACCGAGGCTGGCAGGCGCCTGGGCCTTGTCAGGTGGCAAGCGAGACATATCGAATCCGGTATCACTGATTAAGATTTGGCGATTATGCCTGTATCGCTCGACAACCTACAGTCAGGTCTCCCTGTGCCTGAGCAGAACAAGAGTCGACCATGAGCATACGCATTACCCACCTGAGCGTTCGCGATATCCGTTTCCCCACTTCGCTGTCGCTGGATGGCTCCGACGCCATGAACAGCGCCCCCGACTATTCGGCGGCCTACGTGGTGCTGCACACCGACGCTGCCGCCCTCGAAGGCCATGGCCTGACCTTCACCATTGGCCGTGGCAACGAGATATGCGCGGCGGCGGTGCAGTCGCTGGCCCCCTTGATCGTCGGCCTTACGCTCGAAGAAATCAGCGCCGACATGGGCGCTTTCTGGCATCGCTTTACCGTCAGCGACAGCCAGTTGCGCTGGCTGGGCCCGGAAAAGGGCGTGATCCACCTGGCCACCGCCGCCATCATCAACGCAGTGTGGGACCTGTGGGCCAAGCATGAGGGCAAGCCTGTCTGGAAACTGCTGGCCGACATGACGCCAGAGCAGCTGGTGCGCTGCCTGGACTTCAGCTACGTCACCGACGTGCTCACCCCCGAAGAGGCCATCGCCCTGCTGCGCCGCCAGGCGCCGGGCAAAGCCCAGCGCGAGGCACACATGCTGCGTGAAGGCTACCCCGGGTACACCACTGCCCCGGGCTGGCTGGGCTACAGCGAAGAGAAAATGCGCAAACTGGCCCGCGAGGCCGTGGCAGACGGCTGGACCCACATCAAACAGAAGATCGGGGCCGACCTGGAAGAGGACATCCGCCGCGCCAGCATCCTGCGCGACGAAATCGGCTGGGAGCGCACCCTGATGATGGATGCCAACCAAGTGTGGGGCGTCGAAGAGTCGGTGGCCAACATGCGCCGCCTGGCCGCATTCGAACCGCTTTGGATCGAAGAACCGACCAGCCCCGATGACATTCTCGGCCACGCCACCATTCGCCAGCGCATTGCGCCAATCGGTGTCGCCACCGGTGAGCATTGCCACAACCGGGTGATGTTCAAACAGATGTTCCAGGCCGGTGCACTGGACTTCTGCCAACTGGACGCAGCCCGCCTGGGTGGCCTGAACGAAGTCCTGATCGTGCTGCTGATGGCCGCCAAGTACGACGTGCCGGTCTGCCCGCACGGCGGTGGCGTCGGCCTGTGCGAATATGTGCAGAACATCGCGCTTTTCGACTACATCGCGGTGTCTGCCTCGCTGCACAACCGGGTGCTGGAGTACGTCGACCACCTGCACGAGCACTTCATCGACCCGGTGGTGATCCATCGCGGGCGCTACATGCCGCCACAACGCCCTGGCTACAGCATCGAGATGCACGCTGAGACCCTGGAACGTTACCAGTACCCCAACGGCGCAGTGTGGCTCGACATCAACCGTTCCTGACCCACAGACCTGAGTGTGCCGCTGCTGCGCGGCACACCACCAGCGCTTTTTCACGGGGAAAAAAACAATGACAACCCTCACCCGCGCAGCGGCTTGCGCCCCTGCCACCACCCATGAGCAGCGCTTGAACGGCCTGCTGCTACGCAAATTGATGCCACTGCTCATCGTCGTCTACGTGATGAGCTTTCTTGACCGCACCAACATCGCCCTGGCGAAAGCCAGCATGGGCATCGACCTGGGCCTTTCGGCAGCAGCCTACGGCCTGGGCGCGGGCTTGTTCTTCCTTACCTACGCCTTGGCCGAAGTGCCCAGCAACCTGATCATGCACCGGGTGGGCGCGCGCTTCTGGATCACCCGTATCATGATTACCTGGGGTTTGCTCTCGGCGGGCATGGCCTTCGTTCAGGGTGAGACCTCGTTCTACATCATGCGCCTGTTGCTGGGGGTAGCCGAAGCTGGCCTGTTCCCCGGGGTAATGCTGTACCTGACCTACTGGTTCGACCGCGAACAACGCGCCCGTGCCACGGGGTACTTCCTGCTGGGTGTGTGCCTGGCCAACATCCTTAGCGGCCCGCTGGGCGGTGCCCTGCTGGAGCTGGACGGTGTACTGGGCTGGCATGGCTGGCAATGGTTGTTCGTGCTCGAAGGCCTGCCCGCCGTAGCCCTGGCCTATGTGGTGTGGAAAAAGCTGCCGGACGGTCCAGCCTCGGCGCCTTGGCTGACGGCTGCCGACGCCCAGGACATCGAGCGCCGCCTGGCCGCAGAGCAGGCGGCCGCACCGCAGCAGAGCAAGCTGGGGCAGATGTTCCGCGACCGGCAGATCTGGCTGGCGATCGCGGTCTACTTCGTGCACCAGATCACCATCTACACGGTGATTTTCTTTCTGCCGGGCATTATCGGCACCTACGCTGCGCTTTCGCCCTTCCAGGTCGGCCTGTTGACAGCGGTGCCGTGGATTGCAGCAGCCATTGGCGCAGCTACCTTCCCACGCCTGGCCACCTCGCCGCGCCGCTGCCGCACCCTGCTGTTCCTTGGCCTGCTGACCATGGCGGCCGGATTGCTGCTGGCATCGCTGGCCAACTCGTTCATTGGCCTGCTCGGGTTTTCCCTGACCGCGCTGATGCTGTTCGTGGTGCAGTCGATCATCTTCGTCTTCCCCTCCAGCCGACTGAGCGGCAGTGCGTTGGCGGCGGGACTGGCCTTCGTCACCACTTGCGGTCTGTTTGGCGGCTTCGTCGGGCCGTCGGTGATGGGCTTGATCGAGCAGACCACCGGCAGCACCCGCAACGGGTTGTGGATCATTGCCGCGTTGCTGGTAGGTGCGGCGCTGATCAGTACCCGTTTGCGTCAGGGGCAAGAGCAACCCTGAGGAGTACTCAATTTACGCCCCCTGCAGGTGGCTCTTTGTGCTGCGAATGAGCCTTGAGGTTTACAGGCCGTCATTTCACTTGTCGGCCCTCTCGCAGCACTTGGCGGCACCTGCAAGCGTCTTGATCTCAACTTGAGAAGCGGGTGTTTCGCCCGCAGCGCGCCTCCAGCGCCTGCGCCAGTCGCCTTACCGCCAGTTGCAGTTCATCCGGGCGCCCCCCCAGCCAGATCAGCGCAAGGTGTTGAGGGTAATGCCCCGGCAGGCCGAACTGCTCGCCCGGTAGTGCGTGCAATGCAGAGCCTGCCAACGCTGCGGCAATACCGTCCCACGCCAGCGGCTGGCAAAAGCTCACCCACAGCATTTGCCCACCTTGCGGCATGTCGAAAACCACCCGTTGGCCGAATTGCGATTGCAGTACATCCGCCAGGTGTTGCGTACGCCTTTGCAAGTCTGTGCGTAGCTGTAACAGCTGCGTTTCGATTTCCCCCTTGCCGAGCATGTGAGCAAGCGCCTGCAAACGTAGCGGCGCAAGCCGAAACGCCCGTTCAGCGAATGCCTTGGCCAACACAGCGTCACGGCTCAGTAAATAGGCATACGGCGCCTCTGCCCCCACTGCGGCCTCGAACGTGCCCATCACCAAAAGCCAGCGCGGGTCGATCCAGTCACGCAGTCGTGTGCTCGGCGGCCCGTCATAACAGAGCTCGCTGTCCAGGTCGTTTTCCAGCAGCCATACAGGGTGTTGGTCAAGCAAAAGTCCAAGCTGCTGCTGGTAATGCGGTGAAGCTAGCCGCCCTTGTGGCATGCCCAGGCATGACGGCATGACCAGCAGGCTTACCGGCTCGCTTCCCAGCAGCTTGGCCAATGCGTGCAGCTCTGGGTTGCCACGGGCATCCAGTGGTGTTTCCAGCACGCGCATGCCGGCACGCGCCAGGGCGCGCAACACTTGCCAGCAACAGGGCGAATGCACCAATGCGGTACCACCTTGCATGGCCAGCGCCGCAAGCAGCGTCTCCAGCAACGCGAGCACATCGGGGGCCAGATGGACGTCATCGGCATGCCAGTACTGGTTGGAGCAGCGGGTGTATCGCTCAGCCACGGCATTGCGCAAACGGGCGCTACCCAGCGCTTCCCAGGACGCAACGCTGCGGTCACGCTGACGGGCCAAACGCCGTTCGTGGCCAAGCAGCATGCGCTCCAACAGTGGCTGCGTCGGCAAGGGAGGCTGCCGGGCCACGGCCACGGCCTGATCTTTGCCACCGTTCTGTACGTAATAGCCCGACCTCGGCAGGCAGTGTACACGGCCCTCCTCTTCCAGCAGGCTGTAGGCACTTTGTACCGTGGCCAACGACACCCGCAGCCGCCGGGACAGCTCACGCAATGACGGCAACCGGCATGTGCCAACGCCTGCAGCTTGATCGATCAACGCTTCCAGGTAGCGATACACCTTGCGATACGCGAACTCGCCTGGGGCCGCTCGCCCCATCAAGGCAGCCCCGCAACACCACGCCGCCGCCCCAACGCCAGCTGTGGCAGCAGCCTCAGGTGTGCATCGCGGCGGGCCAGGTTGTTAAGCAGGCGCCATCCCGCCAACGGCAACTGCCCATCATAAATTTGCCGCAGTTGCCCCAACGGCAAGCCACTGGTATTCACCAGCCAGGCTTTGACTGCATCGGGGCAGGGTTTGCCTTGCAAGGCCCTGTGCAGGTACGGCAACGCCACCACCATGTCGGCGTGCCGACACTGCAAGAACCGCTCGAGGTTTTTCCCCTGCCTGGCAAACGGGCTGAACAGCAGGCACACCAGTTGGGCCTGGTTGATGCCATAAGCTTTGCCAAATAGCAACGGCGCGGCGTCACACTGCTTGCGGCCACCCGCCTGCCCTGCCAGCCTCAGTGCAGGGCGCCCGGCCAGCGGCTCCAGACTGCGGGCGCGCAGTTCATGCAGCTGTGCCGTGGCTAGCGAGTCGACGAATTCGGACAGCGGCAAAGCATCCGCAGGCGTCTCGAAGTGACAACCCAGCATCGCGTCAAGCTGCTGCTCTTCAAGCAAGTGCGGCAACAGGTCATCAATAGCAATCAGCCGCACCGGCGCGCGCTCCGGTACGGCGCCTGGAACCGGCTCGTGCTGCCCACCCGGCGCGCCCCCAGCAGCACCGTGCAATCGGCTCAGCCCTTGGGCCAGCGCCGCCAGGCACTGGTGCACTGCATGCGAGCCACGCACGCCGGCCAGGCGCAGGCTACGCCGGGCCCACGCCAGGTATCGGCGCCGCTGGAGCCCGGGCATGGCGGTGACCAACGCATCGGGAGGCACCGCTGCCTGCAGGGCCTGAACCACGGCCCCCGCCAGTTCCAGGTGCAGGCGGCAGCCCAGCAGGGCTTCCGGCCTGGCATCGATCATGTGGCCGAACATCAACATCGCGTCCCTCGCCAGCAGCCAGCGCTCAGGCATTACCGAGAGCCGACGACTGAACGGCACCACTGCGCGCCCCTCAATCATCTGCAATTGCACCCGCGGGTCATCCTGCATGAACAACGCGCTAAAACTGCGCTCGTGAGCTTCCAGCGTGGCGCTATCGGCAACCGGCAGGCTGACTACCAATACCCGCAGCTGGAAGGTTACCGGCGAACGCAGCGCAATGCTTAGTTGCGCGGCACGCAACATGGCCAGCAGCCGGCTGCTATGGCGGTCGCTCCCTTGCAATACCTGCAAGCTGAAAGTACCGATGTACTCGGGCCCGCCTGCAGCGACCAACAGGCGTTGTATCAGCAACTGCAAGGAAGCGCGCTGCGCCTGGGACATGTGATTCAACAAGCGCTCGAGTACTTGCTGGTAGATATAATGCATCGCCTGGTCGTGAATAGCAGTCACGCAATCACCTCATCAACTTCATGCAGCCAGCGCATGCGGCACCTAACATTTGCACGTGAACATGCGCCAACTTACCTAGAAGAAATTTCTTACAACAAAATGAAAGTAATGACGTAACCCTTCACTGTCGCCAAGCCATCGAGAAAAAACCGCCCCTGCGATGGCCTGTCGCTGTCACATGCTGCTCTATATCAGGCATAGCCATGCTCATCCCACGTTCCTTGCACAAACTATCATTGGGCCATTATCGAGAGGGAGGCAGCGCGAATTGAAGATACAGTTCAGGGTAAAAAAACCATTCAGCATACGTGTCAGTTCACAGTGACTCGCAAGGCGAAAGCGTTCAAGGCTGATTATTTGCCGGGATATTTCTGACTTCCCGAAAGATACGGACTTATATGTAGTCCATATCGTGATTTATTGTAGGAACAGTCCTACTTTAAGTGTTGAATCACTTTATCCCGCGCACAAAAAACCCGGGACCTTGCCCGGGTTCGCCGCTTGCGCCATCCACCGTCAGTGATGCGCCATGTCCAGCACGACGCGCCCGCCGCACGGGCATTGGTCCATGTAGCGATGCGCCTCGACCACCTGCTCGAACGGGTACACCTTGATGATCTGCGGTGTCAGCAGCTGGTCGGCCGTGAACTGGTTGATATCGCGCAACGCACGCTGCAGTGCCACCTGATCCTGGCTGATGCCAAGCTCTGGCTTGCCGGTGAAGTTACCGATGCAGTGCACATAGAACTGAATGTTCTTCTGGAATGCCGCGCAAGCCGGGAATGGCGTCTGGTTGCCGCCTTGCAGACCGTACAGCACCAGGCTGCCACGCGGCGCCAGCACATCACCCAACAGCGACATCTGCGGGCCGCCCATGCCGTCGAGCACCATGTCCACACCACGGCCATCGGTGTACTTGCCAATCTGCAGCAGCAGGTCTTGCTCTTCGGTGACGATCACTTTGTCTGCGCCCAAGCCCAGCAGGTAGTCACGCTGCGCCGCTTCCTTTGTGGCGGCGAACACTTTCAGCCCCAGGGCCCTGCCCAGCTGCACGAAGGCAGGCCCGGCGCAATGGCTGGCATCGGTGACCAGTGCTGTCTGCCCGGCCTTGGCCCGTGCCAGGTCGACGTAGGCGAAATAGGCGATCAGCAGCGGGGTGTAGTGCACGCTGGCCTCGATCGGGGTGAGCACATTCGGGTAGCGCGTGATGGCTGTACGGGGCAGTACGATGACATCGCCGTACACCGGGTGGTCGTTGGCACTGGTAGCCGGGAAGCTGGCAACCCGGTCTCCGACGGCAATGTCATCGACCCCTTCCCCGACCGCAGTCACCACCCCGGCCATTTCGTGACCGATCCCCGCTGGCAGACGCGCCTGGGACGGTGCCAGATTCTGGCGCCAAAGCACGTCATACCAGCTGACGCCAACCGCTTCGACGCGGATCTGCACCTCGTCGGCAGCGGGTGACGGTTCGGCCTGCTCTTCGCAACGGAGCACGTCGGCAGCGCCGAACTTGTGGAAACGGATCATGCGGGACATCGCATACCTCGCCTTTGTGAACCTCTAATTACCACTGACTCTATCCGGGCTTTGCCCGTTAGACCATCAGTGGGCATTAATAGTCGACATGCTTGTCATCGATTGGGCACCTGACTTTCCCTGCGATTGGTCCCCCTAAACCCGTGCAGGGTAACAGCCTTTGGCCTTAAGATTCACCTCTGCCCCACATTAGGCGAAGCGCACCGATGAATCGAAACGACCTGCGTCGTGTAGACCTCAACCTGCTGATCGTGTTCGAAACGCTGATGCACGAGCGCAGCGTGACCCGTGCCGCAGAAAAACTGTTTCTCGGCCAACCGGCCATCAGCGCGGCGCTCTCGCGCCTGCGCAACCTGTTCGATGACCCGCTGTTCGTGCGCACGGGGCGCAGCATGGAGCCGTCGGCACGGGCCCACGAGATCTTCGCCCTGCTGTCACCGGCACTGGATTCGATTTCCACTGCAGTCAGCCGCGCCGCCGAATTCGACCCGGCCACCAGCAATGCGGTGTTCCGCATCGGCCTGTCGGACGACGCCGAGTTCGCCTTGCTGCCGCAACTGCTCAAGCGCATTCGCGCCGAGGCGCCCGGTATCGTGCTGGTGGTGCGACGGGTCAACTACTTGCTGATGCCAACCCTGCTGGCCTCGGGCGAGATTTCGGTGGGGGTCAGCTACACCAGCGAACTGCCGGCCAACGCCAAGCGCAAGGTGTTGCGCCGCAGCATGCCGAAACTGCTGCGCGCCGACAGCGTACCCGGCAGCATCACCCTGGATGACTTCTGCGCCCGGCCCCATGCGCTGGTGTCGTTTGCCGGGGACTTGTCCGGGTTCATCGACGAAGCCCTGGAAGAAATCGGCCGCAAGCGCCACGTGGTGCTGGCTGTGCCGCAGTTCAACGGGCTGGGGAGCTTGCTGGCAGGCACCGATATCGTGGCGACGGTACCGGACTACACGGCGGATGCACTGACGGCCGCCGGCGGCTTGCGGGCCGAGGACCTGCCGATACCCGTGCGCAGTTTCGAACTGCACATGGCCTGGCGCGGGGCACAGGACAATGACCCGGCGGAGCGGTGGCTGCGGTCGCGGATACAGATGTTCTTCGGGGACCCTGAGAGTCTTTAGAGGATCGTGTCCCGAGAGGTGGTGTAACTCATCCTGCGGCGCTACTGAGCGTCCTCCCCGCCTATGCTTGATCAGCAGAAAACCAAGATTGACCGTGTAAGGATTATTCCTTACCATTCAATCAATACATCTGGGAGAACGCTCATGCCTGCCATCCACGAAATCGCCACGTTGACCTCGAAGGGGCAGGTCACAGTGCCCAAGTCCGTTCGCCAGCTTTTAGGCCTCGACACGGGTGGCAAGATCGCATTCGACGTACGCGCCGGGGAAGTCGTGGTCAGCCGCGTAGAATCCATCCATGAGGACCCTGCCATCGGTGCATTCCTGGGTTTGCTGGAGGCTGATATCCGAAGCGGGCGCAACCTCACCACCCTGCCGGAAGACCTGGCGCAAACCATGCTCGCCAATGCGGGCCACGCTGTAAATCTGGACGAAGATATCGACGGTGAGGTCGCGATCTGATGCTGCGACATGGCTGGACACTGTTGTTCCATGAAGGTGTGACTTTACAGCTACGCAAATTGCAAGAAGCCGCCGCCCGGGCCGAGCAGAACGACCCGCAAGGTTTTGAAAGCAACGCCAACGTCAAGCTGTTTCGGGCATTGAGCCATCTGATCATGGAGGCTGTGCCTGCCGACCCGGGCCGTGACGAGTTCCGCCAAGGCAACACGCTGGGCACCGCCTACCGACATTGGCGGCGGGCGAAAATCGGTAGGCGCTTTCGGCTGTTCTTTCGCTACGACTCAAGGTCCAAGGTCATCGTCTACGCATGGGTGAACGACGAAAATACTCTACGGTCCGCAGGCAGCAAATCCGATCCCTACGCCGTATTCGAGAAGATGCTGGGCCGCGGCAACCCTCCTGATGACTGGGATACGCTGACTGCTGCGACGCGTAGCGACTGGGACGAGCCCAAAGCATAAGCTGCGCGACTGGGTGAGGGATTGCACGTTCGACACCGCCCCCTCGGTGCTTCCACTGTAATCCACTCGTAGCTGCCGGAAAAACGCACATTGCGTTTCTGCGCCCCTTCATTCAACGGTTTGCCGGGCTACACCCGAGCGCTGCTGGACTGTTTGTCTCTACCGCTAACCGGCAAGGCTTGACTCTACCGTAAGGGGCAGACTTTACCCTTGGTACTTCATTACCTGGAGTTTGTCATGAAGCGCAAACGCATGCTCGTAATCCTCGGCCACCCTTCGAACGACAGCTTTTGCGGCGCTGTGTCCGAACGTTATGTCGAGGCTGCCACGCAAGCAGGCCATGAGGTGCGCCTGCTGCGCCTGGACACCCTGGATTTCGATCCGGTCTTGCACGATGGCTATAACCAGATCCAGTTGCTTGAGCCCGATTTGATCAACGCACAGAACGACATTACCTGGGCCGAACACCTGACATTGGTATACCCGATCTGGTGGGGCGGCATTCCGGCGTTGCTCAAGGGGTTCTTCGACCGCGTGTTTCTGCCCGGTTTTGCCTTCAAGTACCGCAAGGGCTCGCCCTTCCCGGATAAGCTGCTCAAGGGCCGCACGGCTCACCTTTTGGTGACCATGGACACGCCGCCGTGGTACTACCGGTGGGTGTATCGCATGCCAGGCCTGCACCAAATGCGCAAGACCACCCTGGAGTTCTGCGGCATAAAACCCCTGAAAACCCTGACCTTCGGTCCGGTATTGGGCTCCAGGCCGGAACAGCGTGAAGCCTGGCTCAAACAAGTCCAGGCAGTCGCCAGCCGCTGATCGGCCCCGGTCGGGCCGTGCCCCTGCACTGTCCAGCCGAGCCTCCCTGCTGTGACGCCTTGTCCAACTTGGCTTCCCCCCCCCTGACGCTTGTGCAAAAATGTCGCGCGCCTGTACGAGCACGCGACATTTTTTCGCTTCTGATGCGTCAAAAAAGGGATTTTCATGTACATCGGCAAAGCCGCCCAGCTGTCGGGCACCACCGTCAAAAGCATCCGCCATTACGAAGAAATCGGCCTGTTGCCCCCACCGCAACGCGAAGGCAAGTACCGCATCTACAGCCAGCAAAGCGTAGAGCTGCTGACCTTCATCAAATGCGCTCAGCAACTCGGTTTCAAGCTCAAGGAAATGCAGGCCATTCTGCAGGATCATCGCGGCCAGGAGCTGCCCTGGGATCTGGCCATGCAGGCCATCGATAACAAAAAGCAGGAATTGATGGGGCAGATCCAGGCATTGCAGCAAGTGCATGACGGCTTGGTTGAGTTTGAGCTGAGCCTCAAGGATGCTCAGATGCAATGCCAGTTCGAACACCTGGAAAAGGCCCGCTGAATCCGCTCCGCCGCCCCTGAACGGCCATGGCGCCCCGTGCCGTTTTCAGCACGCAGGCGCCCCGTCGATTTAGCCTGGCACAGCCCCATCCCCCGGCTGCTCGCCCTCTTGCACTGCTGGCTGCGGCACAATCGAGGCAAAGAACCACGGCGAAATCAGCGTGACCAACAAAATGGTCATGAAGCCGCTGGATGACAGCGCCAGTATCACCAATACCCCCAGGTCAATGACAGGTTTGTAGGCGGAGAACAGCAGCGCGACAAAGCCCATCGAAAAGATCACGACGTTGACCACCGTCGAGCGCCCGACGCCCTGCATGGCCGCCAGGATGGCCTCGTCGATCTCGATGCCCTTCTGCACCAGCATCTTGATCCGTGACAGCAGGTGAACGGCGTAATCCACTACGCCCACCACCAGGAACGTCACCAGTGTGGTACCGATGTTCAACTCGATATCCAACAGGTACATGCTGCCGTACACCGTCACCGACGTGGTCAACAACGTCAGCATGCCGAGGATGCCCAGGCGTACTGACTTGAGCCAGAACATCATCATCAAGGTCACGGCCAGCAACGCCAGCGAGAAGCTCAGCACCTGACCCTGGGTGATTTCCTGCAACACCCCGGTCCATATGTACGGCGTACCGGCATGGGTGACTTGCAGGTTGGCCGGTTTGTTGATGACCAGCCAGGCGTCCAGTTTATCGAGCATCGCCTGATAATCGCCCGCCACAGAGGAGGTCATGGTGAACAGCGTCACCGCCTTCGAGTAATCGGCATTGAGCACGTTCTGCAAGTCAGTACCGCCACCGTTCTCGAACATCATGATGTGTTGTTCGATGAGTGAGTTGCCATCGACATCGAAGGTCTCCGGTTTGCCGTCATCATCGACCACCGTCACCTGCTCCACCGCCTGCGGCACCCGCAGGAAAGCAGGGTTCATGTCGTTTAGCACGAGGTTCATGCGCTTGATGTAGGTCGCCACCGAATAGGTGTAACTCACGTTCGGCTGGGCCTTGATGAACTGGTCCAGACGTTCGAGGAACTGCACGGTTTCAGTGGTCAGCGCGCCACGCGGAGTCTTGGTGTCGAAAGCGATCCAGCCCGGCGATGTACCCGCGACTCCGGCCCGGTTGATGAACTCGTCGGACATCCGCACCGGGCTGTCCTTCTTGAAGTAGGCAATGCCAGAGTCTTCGATATCGACCTTGAACGTGAACACCGTCATCATCGCCAACAACGGCAGGGTCACCAGCAATACCGGCTTGCGCCAGCGAATCAGCCAGGCACAGAACACCACCAGATAGTGGGAGATCAGCGACGCTTTGAGTTGCACTTTGCGCGGGACGGCATCTTTGCCCCAGATCGAAATCCACGCCGGAATCAGTAGCAACGAGATGATCAGCGCCGCCGTCAGGCCGATCGACATGAATACGCCAAAGTTGCGGATGCTGACAATGTTGTTGGTGGTGGAAATCAGGAACGTCGCAATAGTCGTGACCGTTGTCAACACTACGGGCGTGACCATCAGGCGCTGGGTTTCACGGTTGGCTTCGCGGAAAGACTTACCCGAATTGAGCTGTTCGTAATACTCGGCCATGACGTGGATCGCGTCGGCACAACAGATGGTGAACAGGAACACCGGCAAGACACTGGTGAGCAAGTCCATCGGCACACGCAGCAGCGCCATCAGGCCAAGGGTCCAGATGGTGCAGAACAGGATATTGAACAGCGGCAGCACCACGCCCAGTGGTTTGCGAAAGAAGAAAACCAGCAGAGAGGTCACCAGCAGGAACACGATCGGGAACAGCATCGCCAGGTCGTGATCGATGATTTCCTGCTGGGCCGCAATGAAGATCGGCATGCCGGCGATGAACACCTCGTCGGTGAACTCCGGGTGGGCGGCCTGGTACTTCGCGATGATCTCGCGGACCTGGTGATAGGCACGCAACTGGGCCTGAGCATCGTCCTGTTTGGTGCCCAGTTCGGCGACGACCATGGCGACTTTCTTGTCCGCCGAGACGACGCCACCGACCATCTGCTCGTTGCCCATGATCTGCGCTTCGACCTTGATCGGGTCCATATCCAGGGCGTGCAGGGTCTTGTGGATCCACAACTCGCCATCGGCACTCAAGCTGATGTTCTCCAGGTCAGCCATCGAGGCCATTTCCTGGATCGGGTTGAGCCGCTCGGCAAGAAAGCTCAGGAACTGCAGGTCATGGCTGTCCCAGTGCCGGGCAATCCCGAGGTCGCGCAGCGCTTTGGCGGCAGCGTAATCGTTCTGCGAAAAACCCTCGGCGAGGATCTGCACCAGCAAAGCCTGAGCATCAGGGTCGCCACTGTGCAGGCCGACGATGCGCTGCAGTTCGACACGGTCCTCATCGTTCGCCAGCATCAACTGGCGTATGGCCTGGGACAGTTCGAACTGGGCGTTCAGCGACGTGGTGTTGAAGACACTCTCGGGGTTGTTCAGCGCCACCATGACCGAGTCATACGTGCCGGTGAACTCGCGCTGCAAATCAATGATCGTCTTGCGCGCCGGGTGAGTGTCCTTGAGCAGATACGGATTAGTGTCCGACATCAGCGTGCCGAGGGTGTAGGTGAAGTAGGCGGTGATCGCCACCAGCACGAACACAATTGCCCGCGCATAGCGCTCGACGAAGTTCAGGTATCTTTCCATGAATGAGGGTTCCAGATGAATCGGTAGCGGCGCTTAGCGGGCAGACACGGCGTATTCCGGCAAGTCGCCGGCTTTCAGCCCGCGCTTGATCGCGGTCTGCGTGAACAGGCGGTCGTCCAGCGCGACGTTGTACTGCAACTGGTTGAAGCGCAGCTGAGAGCGTGTACCGGCGATGAAGTCCTCGGTTTCGCTGAAGGTAATGCTGTCGATCTGGTCGATGGTTTCAGTCTTCAGGGTGCGCATCTGCTTGAACATCACACCTTTTACATCGAAGAAGTCCTGGCGCAGCACCAGTGAGTTCTTCTTGTCAACCCAGACCTTGAGCTTGTTGTAGCCGGTCTTGGCCAACACGGCAGGCGTCGCCGGCTCACGCTCGATCACGTAGCAATCGCGGCCCTGCAACTGCTCTTCGCCAACCAGCGTTTGGCGATAGTCTTCGGCGCGAATCTTGTCGAGGTCGGCATAGGAGTAGTCGCTCCCCATGAACGCCCCGCGTTTGTCGGTGGTGGAAATCCTTCGGGTCTGTCGGCTGACCGGCAAATACATCCATTGGCTGTCTTCGAGGCCCAGGACCTCGCGCGGGTTTTCGATGTGGAACGCGACGTCACGCACATCACTCGGCGCGGAGAAATACATGGTGAATTTGTCGCTGTCCGGGTAATCCTTTTGCAGGTAGCTGAACTCGCGGATGCGCCTGTTACCTTGCTTGTCGATCAGGATCAGGGACACCTGGGACATGAAGCTCTTGCCGTCATCGCGGTCCCGGGCCTGGCGAATGATGTCGTCGGCCGTGCGTGTTTCAGCTGCCATGGCGGCAGCGGCGCTCAGCAGCAGTGCGCTTACAGTCAGGGTCTTGAAGATGGGCAACATGGCGATTTCCTTTTCATTGTTTGAGTGGTTCGCACACCGCACCGGTGTGGTCAGAACAGATAACCGGCGGACAAGCGCACCTGGTCGCGGTTGTCGTACGCACCGAACTGGCGGTCGGGCTTGCCGAAGAACACATCGACTTCGAGCCCCAACTTGAGCCAGTCCACCGGTTTGTAGGTGAAGATCCCCTGAACGAAACTGTCGTCCTGCGCTGGCGGCGACATGCCAAAAACCAGACGGGTCTTGAGGCGATCCTGGAACTGCGAGCCTTCGGCAGACACGGTGAACAGGTCGTCGCGCTTGCCCTGGACCATGCCGGGCTGCCAGTCGAGCAGCCGCTGATGTTGCCACTGCGTCGAGATCAGCCAGTCCCGCAATAGGTAATCGACGCCCAGCAGCGACTTGGTCATCGCCGTCTGGTCGCTGCCGTAAGCGCGGTAAGGATTGGTGACGCGCCAATTGTCGAAGTAGGCGACTTCACTGCGTACCACGATGCTGTGGCCGGCATCGATGGCCACACCGGCGCCGCCCATGGAATAGCGCGGGAATTGCCGTTCGAGGCGAATCAGGCCCTCTTCGGTCTGGCCTTCGACGGCGTAAACCGGGTCCTGTTGGCGGGCGTTGAGGGCAACGAAGCTGACATCCACCGTGCCGACCCGGCCGTTGGCACTGGCGCCGTAACCGAAGCCACTGTGACCGTCATAACCGGGCCGCGAATCGACCACAAACATCTGCGGATCGGGTGTGGCAAAGATCGGTGCATCGAACTCGCTGCCGACGGCCGGCGCCTGGTTTTTCACAAAATCAGTGATCACCAGCGCTTCCAGCTCCCACTCGGCGACCGGCTGCACCAGGCGAATCATCGGCACGGCGATGCGGCTGTCTTCCAACAGACCGATCACACCCTCGCGATAATCCAGCGGGTTGATCTGATCGAGCACCCGTAATTCATCTGCACGCCCCCACACCACCTGCTGCCAGCCCACCGTCAGCTCGCCGTCACCGGCGTAGAGCCCCCAGTACAGGTGCCGCCAATCGGCAGTCGCCCGGTAATCGTCCCGGGCTTGCGCGCTGTATGGGTTGTTGCCGTCATAACGGAAGTCGTAACGGGCTCGGCCCTTGGCCTTGTAGTAGCCGCTGTCCCAGGCATCCTCCAGGCTGAACTTGAGGTACACGGCCTTTTGCGTGACCTGGTCGTCACCGTGCAGACGCACGGCCGTGGCAACGCCGATCTCCGCTTCATGATGCTCCGGCAACCACTCGGCGATCGCCACTGGCGAGCCGAGGCTGACCAGCGCGGCCAAAAGGCCGCGGTTCAATCCCAGTCGAGCCATGGCTACATTCCCAACCCGGCACCGCCGTCGATCATCAGGCTTTGCGCCGTGACACCACTCGCCTGCGGGCTCGCCAGATAACGAACCATGGCCGCCACTTCGTCGCCCTGAATGAAGCGCCGCAGGGGCAACTTCTTCTTGGCATTGCGCAGGATTTGCTCGTGGGTGATCCCGGCGATGCGCGCTTGAGCCGCCAATTCACCTTGCAGCATCGGTGTGTCGATCCAGGCGGGCAGGATGGCATTGACGGTGATTCGCCGTGGCGCCAGGTCCAGCGCCAAGGCTTTGGTCATGCCGATGATGCCGTGCTTGGAGGCGCAGTAAGCGGTGTTGCGGACCTTGCCCGCCCGGCCGAGGATCGACGACATGTTGATGATCCGCCCACCCTCCGCCATCAGTGGCAGGCACAACGAGGTGACGTAAAAGGTGCCGTTGAGGTTGATCGAAATGACCTTGTGCCAGTTGTCGAGGTCTTCGGGTTCGTTCTCGTCGCAGACCCCGGCGCTGTTGACCAGCACATCGACAAAGCCGAGCCGGTCGGCCAGGCCCTTGAACAGAAGTTGCAGGCTGGCGAGATCGGCGATGTTCGCTTGATGGGTTTCGATGCGAGCGGCAAATTCGCCCTCGGTGACCCACCTCTGCAAGGTTGCCAGATCCCGATCAAGCAAGATCAAAAGGTGCTCGGCCTGGGCTGCGAAATTTTCCGCGACGGCGCGGCCAATACCATTGGCCGCGCCGGTAATCACAATCGTGCGTGCCTGGCTCATAGCATTTTCAATCCGCCGTTGACGGACAAGACTTCGCCCGTGACGTACAGGCCGCGCTCGGCCAGATACAGCACCGCGTCGGCAATTTCTTCAGGCCGGGCGAACCGTTTGATCAACAGCCGCGACTGGATTTCCTGCTCATGGGCGCCGACCAGGGCTTGGCTCATGTCGGTGCTGACGATGCCGGGCGCCACCGCGTTGACCCGGATGTTACGCGGCGCCAACTCCACCGCCAGTGCGCGTGTCAATGCTTCTACACCGCCTTTGGCGGCGGCGTAGTTGCTCTGGCCCTTGCCGGGCTTTTGCGCGGCCACCGAACTGAGGTTGACGATGCACCCGCTGCGTTGGCGCATCATGCAGGGCAGCACCTGCTGACAGCACAACAACGTGCCGACCAGGTTGGTCTGGATGACCTCGGTGATGTCGCTCAACGATTGCGTGGCGAGCAAACCGTCACGGGTAATACCGGCGTTGTTGACCAACAAGTCGATACGCTCGAAACGTTGCTCGACCCGTTCAAAAAACGCCTGAATGCTCGGCGCTTCCTTGACATCACACTGCACGGCCAGGCACTCCCGGCCGAGCCCTTCGACCTGCGCCTGCAAGGCAGCGGCTGACGCCTCGTCACGGACATAACTGAAGGCAACCTGATAACCCGCGCCGGCCAGGGCCAGCACGATGGCCTTGCCAATGCCGCGACTGCCGCCGGTCACGACAGCTATTTTCTGAGTCATGACCGCTCCTTACAGTGAATTTTGAGTTTTGAATTGCGCGAGGGTGAAGCCGTGGGTCGCGGCCAGTGCGCGGACCTGCTGCACTTGCTCACGGCTGATATCGCCGTAGGAGCCGTGCTGGCTCATGCCAGACAAGCCCATCAACACCGACTCGGCCATGCACGCATACAGCTGACCTTTTTTCAGATAGGCCCGCACGTTGGGCGCCAGGCCGTCGTCGAACGGCGTCTGGACGATGCCGCCGTGCATGTAGAGCACGTCTTCGCGTTGGCTCGGCAGGTCTTGATGGACGTTCAGCGGCACGGCGATATCGCAAATCACGCTGCGCTCGGCGAAATGTTCGGCACCGAGGAACGGCTGAGGCGCATTGGCAGCGCACAGGACAATCCGTGCGCCCTTGATGGCGTCGAGATCGTTGGTGACCGTGATGAAGGCGTTCGCGCCAAGGCGCTCATCCACCAGGCGGGCGATGTGCAAACCGAGGTCGGCTTTTTGGCCATGTGAGTGCAACAAGCCACAAAAACCATCAAGACTCAGCAGTCGCTGCGCCAACCGGTCGTGTTCGGCCGTGCCTTTGAGGATCGAACGGGCCGCGTCGGCGTAAATCTGTTGCGCGGTTTTCTCCAGGCGCCGAACCGAGCCGTCACGACCGCTGCCAATCAGAATCAGGTGATCGACGGTGGCGGACAGCACCGAGGCATAGGTCGACGCAACGTTACCGGCGGCACCGACAACGGCAGCGGTTTGCTCGCGCAGTGCCAGACCTTGCTGTACACAGCCTTGCTCGATGGCTTCGAGCCCCATGCCGATGGTCAGGGCGTTGCCGGACGTCAGCGCCATGTCGGCAATCTTCAGCGCCTGACAATTGTTGGTGACGATCGAGGTGTACATCCCGAGGCCGGCGATGCTGCAGCCATCGGCGCGGGCATCGGTGACACGCCTGCCGACTTCTTCGCGAATGCTGTCCAGGTCACCGCTGCGGATGTACTCGGCCATGGCATCCGAGTCCATGCACAGCGGGTATAACGTGAACTCCACCGCCATGCCGAGGCGCGACCGAATGATCACCGGGCCGACTGGCACAGCGCGGCGTTCAGGCTTGGTGCGATTGATGAACGTGCGTTTTTGTTCCGGGCTCAGGGCTGCCAGCGAGGGATCGACGTCACCGAGGATATCGGCATCGATCAGGTGGTTGATGAACGCTACCCGAGCGACGATTTCGACCTTGGCATCGATGTTTTCAACGGGCTCGGTCACCCGAAAATCGTCCTGACGGGCTGGCACGGTGGGCATCGAGTCCGCGCAGATACCCGCCGCCAACGGCAACGCATCGCCACGGCGCAGCATGTCGCAGACCCGTTGCAGGGCAGCGATCAGCCCGTCGATTTCGCCCAGGGTGATACAGGCTGGCGGCTCCAGGCGAATCACGTTGGAGTTGCTGCCCGACGGTGCTACCCGCAACGCTTCGAATTGCAACAGGTAACCGGCGATCAAGTAACCCAAGGCATCGTTGTACTGGGCCGACGCCTGTACCAGCGAGCTGCTGACACTCAAGTCGTGCAATTCCAGACCCACCAGCAAGCCACGCCCGCGCACATCGGCGATCACATCCGGATAGGCCATCTTCAGTTCATTGAGCGAGGCTTTGAGGTAGGCGCCCTTGGTGCGTATGTCTTTGAGCATCGCGTCGTCATTGGCGAACAACCGGCGCAATGCCGACAGCGCGATATGGCAGGACGGGTCGTCCTCGGCGAAGGTCGAGCTGTGGATGTAGCTGAACTCGCCTTCGTAGTGGCTGCTGCGGATCACCGTCGCGGCGATTTTCATCAAGCCGCCGCCGAGGGCCTTGGACAGGCAGTAATAGTCGCCTTGCAGGTTGAACTGGCTGCTGGCAAGAAACGTCCCGGCGCGCCCAAAACCCGACTGAACTTCATCGACTACCAGCGGGCATTGTTGCTCGTTACACAGCTTGCGCAGCCCCAGATAGAACTCCGCCGCGAACTCGTTGATACCGCCTTCGCCCTGAATCGGCTCCATCAACACGGCGGTAATCGCACTGAACGGCAGTTGCAGTACGTTCAGGTGTTCGCCGTCCCATTGCAGGCTCAACCAGTGGTGCGTGTGCCGGGCCGGCAATTCCTGCAACTGATGGGGCTGCTGTGGGTCGATGAACTCGACGTTCAGACCAAAACGGGCAAACGGCGCGCGGTACTGACGGCCATAGGTCAGTTGCACGGTATTGACCAATTTGCCGTGGAAGCTGCCGCGCAGGGCGACGAATACCGGTTCGATGTGCAACTGCGCCAGGTTGTGTTGGCGAACGGCTTCAACCACCTGACGCAAGGTCACGCTGTTCAGGGTGGCTGGCAGGACACCTGCAGGCAGGTCGAGGTCGGCCACATCCAGCTCGCGGTAAGCGTGTTCGCTGGCGGTCAGGCTGGCCAGGGTGAAATCGATGTCGTCGAACTGCTTCTGCAGGCTCTTCTGGCGACGGAACTCCGCGTGCTTGACGGCAATTTCCACCGCCTCCGCGCCACTGTTGGAGAAAGTCGAAATATAACGTTCGGTGTTCTTCAGTTCGCGATTGAAGGCGTCACTGAGCGCTCGCCCCAATTGCCCGGCCGCACCGCGGATCGACATTTGTGCGTTGAACGGCACGTCGCTGCGCAGCAGCGCACATAGCTGATCGACAAACTGTGGGTCGTTGTGGCCGAACAGTGCCGCACCGTAACCGCCGAGAAAGTCGGTGACCGTGACCATGTCGCCCTTGGGGTTGCGGTAGAACAACTGGCTACCGAGGGCGCGCTGAAATTCACACTCCAGGCCCAGTGCCTGGAGCAGGCCGACGAATTTGGGCCGAACGAAATCGCGATAATCCATGACAGTCATATCCCTTGAAAGTAAAAAAGAGGCGGTAGTCAGCGGCAGTCCTGAGTGGCCTTTGCGCTGTAGAGCACTTGATAGGCGGCGCTGAATCCGTTGTCGTCGCGGTTCAGCACCAGGCAATGCGCAAGGCTCGCGGCGTGGGGCGCGCCCTGAATGAACGGCAGGTTCGCCACTGGTTGCTGCAAACCGGCAATCGGCGGCACGCTTTGGGCCTGCAATGCGCAACGCGCAAGCATCAGATCCACCAGGCTCGGCGCCGCGCTGAGAATGCCGTTGATCGCCAACCCGCTGGTGATGTGCGAGGCGCGCGCAAGGGCCAGCGTCTGGCACAACACGCGGTCTTTGTGCGCATCGCCGGTGCCGCTGCACACCAACACATCGGTTGGGCTGTCGGGCAGGCTCAAGCGACCGAGGGTGGCATGGGCCGTCATGTCGGCGAGGCACGCCTGAGGACCGGCCGGCAGGTCTTCGCGCCGGCGCAGCACCAACGCTGCCGCGCCCTCCCCGGCAATGCCGCCGGTGCCCCGAAGGTCAAACGGCAGCAGCGTGTTCGAGCCGTTGGCGCTGATGACACCCGCCTGGACCAACCCGGACAGCGCCAGGGCATCCAGCTCGCTGCCCGCACCGACAACGATTGCCGCGTCAATCCGGCCAGCCTGCAAAGCGGCCGTAGCCTCACGCAAGGCTGCCAGGTTGCCGGCGACACCTTGCATATAGGCGTTGCACTCACCCACCAGTTTCAGCGCCAGGCTGGTGACACCCAGCAAGCAGTTGCTCAAGCCTTTGAGCACCAGAAAAGGGTCCTGGGCACGGTCTTGCAGGATCCGTTTGGCGAACGCCGCCATGTCGGCGACGCCGTCCTGCCGACAGCCGTGCAACAACTCGGCATAGGATTCCAGAGACGGATGGGTGTAGCCGCCCTGACAGCAATACAAACCGAAACGGACATCCGGCTGCTCATCGGCCAGGCCGGCTTCTTCCAACGCCTGACGTACCGCGCTGACACCCCAGATCACTGCCGGCGTGCAGTAACGCTGAAGGTTTTGCGCAAGGTCTTGTCGGCTGCGTTGGTGGTCCTGATCCTGAATTTGCCCGAACGCCACCACGCGTTGGCTGCTGAACCGTCGGGCGTTCAGCGCCGTAATAGCACTGCGCCCTTCGGTTGCGGCCGCCCAGAAAGACTCGACACCCCAGCCGCTGGGCAACACGCAACCCGCACCGGCAATCGCGACCGCCTGTTTCATCGCGGCGCCTCCCGGTACTTGCCCAGCGCCAGTGAAGTGTTGAGGCCGCCGAAACCGAAGGAGTTGCTCAGGGCAACGTCGACCTTGCGCTTGACCGCTTGGTGGGCGCAGTAGTCGAGGTCGCATTGTTCGTCGGCATCCTGCAGGTTCAGGGTCGGCGTGACCCGATCATCCCGGCAGGCCAGGGCCGTGAGCATGAACTCCGGTGCTCCGGCGGCCGCAATCAGGTGGCCGAACTGGGATTTGTTGGCCGTCACCAGCAACCGCCGATAATGTTCGCGCTCGGCGAACAGGGTCTTGATCGCCAGGGTTTCGGCGGCATCGTTGAGGGGTGTCGACGTACCATGGGCATTGATCAGATCGACCTGTTGCGGCGCCAGCCCGGCATCCGTCAGGGCCGCCTGCATCGCCAGCACCGCGCCCCGGCCCTGCGGGTCGGGTGCGGTGATTTTGTAGGCATCCAGGCTGCTGCCGAAACCCAGCACTTCGGCGTACGGCGTTGCCCCTCGGGCGAGCGCCCGTTCAAGGGTTTCGAGCACTACGAAACCGCCGCCTTCACCCGCAATCAAGCCACTGCGATGGCGGTCGAACGGCCGACACAGTTCGGTGCCCCAACGCTGTTCGCTGCTGGCGGCGCCGAGCAGATACAGCGCGGTCATGGTGTCCAGGCTCAGCACCGAATCGGCGCCCCCGGCAATGGCCAGCTCGACCTCGCCGCGACGGATCATCTGGAATGCATTGCCGATGGCCTGGGACGCTCCCGCGCAGGCGCTGCTGACGTTGATCACCGGGCCTTCACTGCCGATGCCATCGGCAATCACCCGCGCAAGGCGGTCGTTGCTCTGACACAGTGAACTGTCAGGATCGACCTGCGCCTGTCGCGCCATCAATTGAGCCCAGGACGGCGCCTGTGCCGGGTTATCCGCCAGGCTGAGCAGCATGTCCTGCAAACGATGAGCAGGTGCGCCGGACGCTGCCAATACCGCCGCGCCACGCAACTGTTCGGGGCTCAGACCACTATCAGCAATGGCTTGGGTGGCCGCGACCCAACCAAAGCGGGTGCGTTTTTCCAGCGACAATCCCCAGGCCGGATGGTCTTTCAAGTGTGCCGGCATCAAGCCCATATCCACGGGCGCTGCGTAACGCACGGGGAACGCACCCGCCTCGACGCCTTCCGGTTGCCATGGCCGAATGCAATGCTCGCCGGCCAACATTCTTTGCCACATGGACTGCCACTCGAAACCGAAGCCGGTGACGGCGCCCATGCCCGTGATCACGATCCGTGTGGGGCTCATGGGTAACTCTCCATTGTCTCTGTGTCCGACGACGTTCTGGCCAGCAGCACCGCGCCCCAATGTCCGCCTCGGCTGTGTTCGAGCAACAGCGTGTAACGGCTGCAATCCAGTGCCCAGGTCACAGCGATTTCACTGAGCAAGGCGCTGGCGCCCAAGTCACCTAGCAACGCCTTGGAGTGTTCGAGGGTGTGCCCCGATAGGGTAAACAACGCGGCAATCTGCGGATCCTGTGCATCGGCGACGACTTGCCCGACATCGCTGAGGCACAGTTTTTCGTTGCTCAAAGCGCGCTCAATGACGTCGCGACCAACCGCCAGTCCACGCTCGGGTTGCGCGCTGTAACCACGGGCAAACCCGGCAATACGCAACGCAGATCGAGCACCGCTGCCTGGGTTGGTCGTCAGCAACAGTGCCGCAGCACCTTCGCCGAAAACCCACGGGCCGGGGTTCACAGGTGGGTGAGTAGCGTCACGCAGGTACAACGCCGGGGTGATGTTCGGACTGCTGCTGACGACGACGGCAGCATCGGCACGGCCTTCGCTCAGATGGGCAGCGGCCTCCATCAAAGCATCCAGCCCCGCATTGCCCTGGGAGCAAAAACCGCCCATGGGCCCCTTGCAACGCAAGGCCTCAGCCGCGTGGGCCATGACGCTGCTATTGAGCATCATCAGCGCATGCAGTGGCGGTGTGTGGGCAAAGAATTGCGCCAACAGATCTGCCGGTTGTGCGCCAATGGCCTGCACTGCATCCCAGCACGAGCTGGGGCCATCCACTTCCGGAATGGCAGCGGTCAATGCGATCCGCTCGTCGGGCAGTTCCAGCCCACGCAAGGTCTCGGCGAGACGGCCGGCGCAATACAGCAGGCGCGCGCCCTGAGGCTCAAGGCTACGGGACAGTCTGCGGTCGTACACACCCGCCGGCAAGGCGGGCGCTGCAACACAATGGGCCAGACGTGCCGGGTCGAAATCCAGCGGTTGTGCGGCCTGAGGTTGACTGTCACGAGGCGTACATTCAGTACCGGCGGCGTTGAGTACCGACGCCGCAGTGATATAAACAGCGGTTGAATTGGATCTGGTCATGTCATGCCCTGCCCAGCACCAACGAACTGTTCACGCCACCAAACCCGAAGGAATTGGAGAGCACGACATTGATCGGTTGCTGCAACGGTTCGCAAAGGAATTTCAACTCCGGAAATTCGGATTTTTCCGGCTGAAAGTTGAGGGTCGGCAAGGCCACGCCCAACTGAATGCTCATCAACGACAGCACCGCCTCAATGGCACCACTGCCGGCCAACGAATGCCCTACGGCAGATTTGTTGGCGGTGAACGTCATCTGCTCCAGGGTTTCGCCGAAGACCTGCGCCAGGCCCAGGGCCTCGCAACGGTCATTGGCCTGTGTCGACGTACCGTGAACATTCACATGGTCCACAGCCGCACTGGTCAGTTCGGCATCGGCCAGGGCCGCCGTCATGCAGGCGGCATACTTGCTGCCGTCGCGGCTGCTGGAGGTGATTTTCTCTGCCTCGCACAGATTCGCGTAACCCAGCACCCGGCCCAGCGAACAGGCCTGACGACGCTCGGCATGCTCGCGGGATTCCAGCACCAACAGCGCCGCCCCTTCACTCAGCACAAAGCCGCAGCGGTCCGGCATGAACGGCCGGCTCTGTTCTTGTGGGGAAAAGTCCACGCGCTGGCAGAGTGCGCCCAGCCCATCAAAGCTGTAGTAGGACAATTCATGGGCCATCAACTCCACCGCGCCACACAATGCCAGGTCGATCTCGCCACGGGCGATCGCTCGATAGGCGCTGCCGATGGCCATGGTGCCGGCGGCACAGGCATCGGAATGTGTGGAGATATGGTCACGGACACCCAGCCATTCGGCGAGATGGCGGGTTTGCTGATCAACCCGCCGGGCAAACGCCCCACCGCTGAGGGTGTGGTTATCCAGGAACTGGTCGAGATCGACCCGCCCCTGATCGTCCATGTAACGGCTGGCGTCCCGCAAATCACCGCTCACGCAATATTTGTTGGCCCCGACGAAAATACCGCTGGCGACTCGGGCAAATGCGCCGTCGGCCAACCCGGCATGGGCCAGCGCCTGACGGGCCACGTAATGCGCCAGCCATTCCTGGCGGGAGGTGGTCTGCAGGTCGCCCGGAAAGGCCGCCGCGATGACCTGCCATTGTTGCTCATCGATAAATCCGGCCGCCGGGTTCGCAAACCCCAGTTCGACAAACGCCGGGTGCTGGCCAATGCAGGAACGGTTTTCGCTGATCGTCGTGAACAGCGAGGCCGCATCCAGTGCCGTGGGAGCCACCAGTCCATAGCCGGTGACCAGAACCTCTCGGGCCTGCATCAAGGCACCCTCTACGCCGAAGCCTTCAACTGGGCGGCCGCGTACTGCTCAACCAACAGACGCGAGATCGAGTCACCGTCCAGAGGGGTCAGGCGAGCACTGCAACCGCCACACACCACTTGCTGGCGTTCATTGAGTTGGGCATGAACCGCGCCACACTCAGGGCAGGTCTCGGGGAGGTAGTTGAAAACGTTATGGCATTGCTGCGCCCAGTTACGCACGGTGGTGGCCGAGAAGACATCGCCCGGCTGCATGCCCACGTGCAACTGGCCCGGCGCATAAGCGCTGAGGCTCTGCTCCAGCAAGGCCACGCCGTCCTGCGTGATTCGGCCATTTTCGACAAACCGGGTGGCGTCGCCGAACACCGCTACCGCGTGATCCAGCACGCTGGTTTTCGGCAAGGTGCAACCGTACTGACGGCCCAGCTGGAAGCTCAGGTCGACGATGTCCAGCGAGTCGGCGCTGAGGTCGTCAACGATACTGCTGTGCTCTGTCACGTCGCCCCTATCCAACACCAGCAACTGCGCAAGAATCTCCTGTGTACTGCTGATAACGCTGTCCAATTCCAACGGATTATTCATTGATTGTTTCCCTACAAAAGCCGCATTGAATGAATAAAGTCATCGGGCCCAAAAAGCTGTTTCAGGCCAGATCTATCGGGGGCCGGGAGTCTAAAGTCTCCCCCTAAGGGGAGAGTCAACGTGCCATCAGTGCTTTTTGTGGGAAATCCCGACGCACCCTGAAACCTTTGATTTATGCAGCTCAATGGGGCTTGGAGAGGGATCGTAAAATGACAAAATCGGCTGCTCGAAACAGCACGATAATTCCAGAAGCGGGATATCACCGTACCCGCAAGCGGCGCCCTGAGTGCTTCAAACCATGAAGGACAAGGCGCCCGTCAGCAGTGCCAGCGCAGTGATCACCAGAGAAGTGAGCACGGCCCACTTGAAGGTGGCTTTCTGGAAATCACCGATATCCCTGTCGACCATGCCCACCAGCAACAAGGTGGAAGCCACCAGCGGGCTCATCAGGTGCACAGGCTGCCCCAGCACCGAGGCGCGGGCGATTTCCACCGGGTCGATGCCGTACGCGGCCGCGGCATTGGCCAGAATCGGCACAACGCCAAAGTAGTACGCGTCGTTGGACAGCACGAAGGTCAGCGGCATGCTGGTCAGCGCCACCACCAGCGGGAACCAGTGGCTCCACGCTTCCGGAATCCAGTCCACCAGCGTCTGGGCCAATGCATCGACCATCTTGGTACCCGAAAAAATACCGGCAAAGATGCCCGCGGCGAACACCAGCAGCACCACCGTCATGGCGTTGCCCGAATGGGCGAGGATGCGCTCTTTCTGCAGGTCCAGCTTCGGGTAGTTGATCATCAGTGCGGCGACGAAACCGATCATGAACAGGATGGCCGCGTGCATCAGCCCCAGCACCAGCGCGGTCATCACGGCGATCACCAGCACCAGGTTCACATAGGCAAGGCGCGGGCGCTTGTGCGGGTTGTCGCCGAGGATTTCCTTGATGTAGCAGTTGCCGCCACC